>NZ_JBUYEN020000020.1:0-165267 GCF_055229415.2 Bradyrhizobium sp. Leo114
GTGGCGTGTGTCTTAAACCACACACACGCTCCCCCATCCACCTGACACTTCGTTTCGGGATTTGTTCTCATTGTTGGTCTCTCTTGTAGTATGGGTGGTTGGTCCATCCTCGACTCCGTCACACCATCAATGTGAGGGACGACCGCCCGCCCTCCAAGCAAGCCGCGCGCAGCGCGCCACCCATAGCGCCGTAGCAAGCGCGGCTTGCTTGGAGGGCAGACCGCGGCCCGTTACCCCATCTACGCTTCTGATTTTGCCCAGTGGACAGTCACACTCCGCTGTCGTCCCCGCGAAAGCGGCGACCCATAACCACAGCTGATCGTTGTGGCGCGAGCGAGCGGTTGCGGCGGAGCAGACTGCAAACGCTTGTGGTTATGGGTCCCGGGACCCGGCTACGCCAAGACTTCGCCGCGGCGCGCAACCTTGGGACGGCGGGAGGGGGCTCGGTCGGCTGCGGCTGCCTCCAGGTTTTGATCCTGATCGAGCTCAGCAGGATCGCGGCGACGATCATCACCAGGATTCCGCCAAGGCTGACCGCGATCTGCATCGACAGCCCATCCGAGATGTCGAGCAGCGCCACGTGGCTGGCGAACGCCAGCAGAACGCCGAGGCAGTAGATTGGAAGCGAGTTCGCGCCACAGCGTATCGCGCCGCGCATCACCGGCGTCGCCAGCCCTCGCCAATTGTGAGGCACAAACCATACGGCCAAAACCGCAACAGCAAGAAAATGGAGCAGTCGAAATGGACTGAGATTCGATTTGTCGATTGGGAAAAGCAGATTCGTCAGGGTCTGCGGGACCAGCGGTTCCACCGACGCCATGCGCGAGCTCAATGCGATAACCAGGCTGAAAACCAGATAAAGAACGGCCAGGACCAGCGCCGCGCGCGAGGTCACCCACGGCCGAAATCTGTTTCCCTCGATGACCCACCAGGCGCCAAGCACAAGCAGAAGCTGCCAGGCAAGTGGATTGAAGAACCAGACGTTGTGCGGCCAAGCGGGGACGCTCCAGCCGAAGACGCGCACGAGCCCATAAAGCAACACCGAGGCGCCAAGCGTCACGTTCGGTACTCGCAACAACAGCCACAGAAGCGGCGCGAACAAGACGTGATAAATCACGAAAACCGGCAAGATGTCGGTGTTGACGGGACGGTATTGCAGGATCGCAGCATGCGCGAGCGCCGCGCCCGGATGCTCCAACAGGATGCGCGTATTGGTCTCGTCAGCAAGATGGTCGCGGCCTGCAAGGTAAACCATGATGACGCAAGCGAGCGTGAGGAGCAAAGATGCAGCATATATGTCCCATCCTCGCCGCAGCGAACGGCCGAGCACGCCGCTCCAGCCCTCGCGCTGACGTGCCCTTCCGTAGGCCAGCGCACAGGTGACGCCCGACATGAACATGAATACTTCCGCGGCATCGCTGAAGCCGTAGTGCCGCAGTGTCAGCCAACTTCCGATGTTGCCGGGGACATGGTCAAGAAAAATGCACCATAGTGCGATGCCGCGGCAGGCATCGATCCGCAGGTCGCGGCCAAACCCCTCGAGTTCCGGCGGCGACTCGTCAGCCGATCGCTTGGAGATGTGAGTTCGATCATGCATTTGGTTACCCTGTCCAGCGTGCGGGCGCGCTCTCGGTGGGACACAGGTCGACGAGACAGCCGATGCGGTTACAAGGCCCGGCTATCGGATGGCTTGGGCTTCTTCCGTGGCGGGTCCGCCGTCCCCACCGCTAACCCGATCACCAGGGCCGGCACGATCGCCGGCGTCCCAATTCGCTTTCCGGACTTCGTCGCTCGCAACCGGGATCAGAAGCTGCTGCCGCATTTCGGCGAGGCGGGCGCGGCAATATTCGCGGTAAAGCAGGTCTAATATGATGGACATGATCGAATCCTCGCTTGATCATCACCGTCGACATCCCACGCATTTCGCCCACGGCCGAAAATGACCTGTGCCGGGGGAGGATCTGCAGATCGATCTGCACCGCGGATCGTTGAGTTCGATCAATCGCGAACAAATTAGTAAAGCTGGACCCGCGCTTGCTGGCGCCAGCAATTTTTGAAAATGGACGTGATGGCGGCAACGAGAAATAGAGCTATCACGGCTATCTCTCCTTAAAGGAGATTTTTGGCGTCACGACTCTCTTAACAATAACTATGGGACTGATTTTCCGGCCGCCAAGTGAGCCAATTCACAACAGTATCGATCACGGGTGAGTGAGAGTAGCAGGCGGACGCTGTCGTTTCTTGGACTACTGCGCACCGCGTAACGGAAGGTTGGTGCGCGAATAGCAAACTATAATGCCAGCAGTCGTTTGTTGGAGCACTTTGTCCGAATATTTTATCAAAGCTGGGAGAGTTGCCATGTCTAGCGGCCCAGCCGATTTCGTATCCTATCGATTCTCGACGCGCGAGCTCCCGGAGCGGATGCGCATCCCGATATGGCGCGAGAACTTTGGTCGAACCATAGTCCGCGCCGATATCGAGCCGTCATCGGAGGTGCCGTTTCAGGCCGAAGCGGCACTACACGCCCTTCAGGGGTTGCGCATGCTGTCCTTGAAGGGCTCTGCAATGCGCTTCAAGCGGTCACAAACGAACATTGTTGATGGTGATGACTCGATCGGCCTCATCGTCAGTCTGCCCGGCAGGAGTCAGCTGTCGCAGCGCGGCCAGGAGTTCGAGCTCCGCGGCGGCGATGCAATGGCTATCCTGCATTCGGAATCCGTCGCTGTCACCTATCTGGAAGGATTGCAATTTGGTCTGGCCTTGCCGCGCGATGCGCTTGCCTCGCGCGTGACTGGTGTCGACGACCTCACCATGCGGCCGATTCATCGCCGGACCGAAGCGCTTCGACTTCTCATGACTTATGTGAAGTTGGCATTGAAGGAGGGCGCGCTAGCTACCCCTAAGCTATGTGACACGATCGTTAGTCACATCCACGATCTCGCGGCGCTCGCAATGAGCGAGCACGCTCCCTTGGGTGAGAGCAACGCGAGCGCAGTCATGGCTGCGCGCCACAGCGCCGCCCTCGACCATATCGCGGCGCACTTTCAGGACCCGGAGCTCACCCTTGAGGTGGTAGCCGATAGGCAGGGCATCTCTCCTCGTTATCTGCAGCGCCTGATGGCGACATCCGGGACGTCGTTCACGGGGCGCGTGAACGAGTTACGGCTGCAAAAGGCGTTCATGCTGCTGAGCGAGGCCCACGACAACGCGCGGCGCATTTCCGACATCGCGCTGGAAGTCGGCTTTTCGGATATTTCGCATTTCAACCGACTATTCCGCGCCCGCTTCGGCGATTCGCCACGCCGCGTGCGCAGCGCCGGTGGGAGCAATGGTGAGTGACACGTGACCCCGATCCGCGAGTCGTGCGGCGCTGGCGTCGCGCAACACTTGCATCTGTCGTAGGGTGGGCAAAGCGCAGCGTGCCCACCGCCACGAGCTGAGTGCGGCTGGTGGGCACGCTTACGCTTTGCCCACCCTACGCTTCCGGTTTGCCCGTCAGGCGATCACACTCCGCTGTCGTCCCTGCGAAAGCATGGACCCATAAGCATAGGATCTCGTTGTGGGCGTTCACTGTAACTCCGAGTCTCGCGCCACACTTGCGGTCGTGGTTATGGGTCCCGGGTCGCGCTTCGCTTGCCCGGGACGACGGGGAGGAGAAAGCAACGCCTCAATCGTTGCCGATGGTTTCGCCGAACAGCTCCCAGGTTTCGCCGTTGAAGCGCTGCAGGCGCATGGCTTCGATCGGGAAGTAGTCGGTCGGTTATGTCTTGAGCTTGATGCCGGGCAGCAGCATCGGCAGCGTCGTGTCGAGATTGGCGGCCTGCTTCATGATGTTCTCGTGCGTCAGCTCGTCGCCGCATTGCCTCAGCACCTGCACCGTGGCTTCCGCCACGACATAGCCGTAGACGATGAGCTGGTCCTGCATGTTGCCGTCAGGGAAATAGGCCTTCATGAAGGAAAGCCATTGCTGGACATCCTTGTCGTCCTTCCACTGCGGATCGTTCGGGTCCTTCAGCGAGTAGGACGAGATGATGCCCTTCGCATGTTCGAAGCCGGCGGGCTTCAGCACCGACGAGACCGAGGTCGAGGTTGCGGCCAGGAAGAACATGTCCGGCTTCCAGCCGATCTCGCCGACCTTGCGGATCGCCTGCGCCGCCTGTTTCGGGATCGCATGCATGAACAGCACGTCGGCGCCGGATGATTTCAGCTTCACGATCTGGCTGTCGATGGTCGGATCGGTGGATTCATAGGTCGCCTCCGCCACGATCATCTTGGCGTGCTCCGGCCCTAATCCGTTCTTGAAGCCGTTGCCGTAATCCTTGCCGGCGTCGTCATTCTGGTAGAACAGCGCGATCCTCGCGTCCGGCTTGTTCTTCAGCACGTATTTTGCGTAGACCGCGGTCCCGGCCTGGTAAGAGGGCTGGAAGCCGATCGAATAGGGGAAGTGCTCGTGGTCGCCCCACAGCGTCGCGCCGGCGCCGACGAAGAGCTGCGGCACTTTCTTGTCGTTGAGATATTTGCGCACGCTCAATCCCGTCGGCGTGCCCAGCGGGTTGAGGATCGCGGCCACTTCCTCCTGCTCGACCAGTCTGCGGGTCTGCTCCACGGTCTTCGGCGGGCTGTAGGCATCATCCAGGCTGATCAGGTTGATCTTGCGCCCGTTGATGCCGCCCTTGTCGTTGATCATCTCGAAATAGGCGAGCTGGGTTTTCGCGATGACGCTGTAGGCCGAGGCCGGCCCGCTATAGGGAGAGGTCTGGCCGAGTCGGATCTCGGTGTCGGTCACTCCAGGCCCATATTTCTTCTCCGCCGCCGCGGCTGCCGATGTCACGAGCGCCGCGATCGCGACGAACGCCTGCCATTTCATTGTCTCTCTCCCTTGCTCTTTGTTCTGCTTGTTGTCGGATCGAGCCCGCCGCACGCGCGGCGTGTCGACAGGATGAGCAAACCAGCGGGCGGAGATCGTGACAAGCGCGCGGGCGGGGAGGTGGCGCCGCGGCAAATGCATGTGATTGGCGAGCATGCCGCGAGAAGGAATTAGTGGTGCTGGCCTGTGGTTTTGCCGCTTGCTCCGCTTCGCCTCTCCCCTTGTGGGAGAGGCCGCATGCAGCGAAGCGGAATGCGATCCGGGTGAGGGGTTCCGGCCTATCGAGGGACTACGCCTCGCGGAGGCATACCCCTCACCCGGATTTCCCGCTGACGCGCGAAATCCGGCCTCTCCCACAAGGGGAGAGGCGGGAGACTGCGGCGCAGGCGTCGCGCAACACGCGCCGCCGCTCACGCCGCTTCCGGTGGGGCCTGCTCGGTCGGCGCTTCCGGCATCGGGAAGGTCTTGTACTGCTTCGGCAGGTTGATCGGCCGATAGTCCGTCACCGCGTCGATGCGCTTCACCACCGATTCATGGATCACGGCATCTTCAGGAATCAGCCGCGGCTCGCAGTCGGGGATGTAGAAGCCGAAATGCGTTTTGCGCTCCGGCCATTCCTTGTAGGTGGCCTTCTTCGGGATGTATTCGAGCATGCGCCAGCCCCAGGTCATCGGGTCGTGCATCTCGCCCGCCACATCGGGCTTCACGTAAGTGAACGGGCTGCCCCTGCGCTGCACGCCCCAGGCGAGTTGCTTCACCATCTGCATGTTCACCGTCAGCCCGAACTTGGTGGCTTCCTCGATCATCCACAGCAGCGGATATTTCGACAGCGCGCTTTGCGCTTCCGGATAGCCGCCGCCGATGTCGCCGTGCACACCAGCGAACCACACCTGCAGGATGTCCTGCGGCTCGGCCTTCTCATCGGGGATGAAGCGGTTGCTGAAGAACAGCTGCGGCTCGTCATACTTCTTCAGGCGGAACATGCAGCGCCGCTCGTCGATCGAGATCGCCTGGCGGAAGGTGCGGATGCTCGGATTGTGCATCGTGAAGGCGAGCTCTTCCAGGCTCGGCCAATAGAACCGGTCCGGCCGCGGCACGAAGATGCTGGCGACCGTATCCCAGACGCCGACGAAGCGGATGGTCGGCCAGCGCACCGAGAGGATGCGCGCGAACTGCGCCGCGTTGTCGTAGCGGTCCTTCGGCAGCGGCCCGAACTCGTCGCTTGGCGGCGGCAGCGCCCGCAGGCTGACGTCCGCGCCAGTCTTGTGGCTATCCGAGAACTGCTTGTAGGCGGTGAGCCCGCTGCCGGCGAGGTTGACCTGCTCCGGCGAGATCAGCCCGATCTTGTGGATCAGCCCGGCCAGCACGCGCACGGTATAGGCGCCGCGCGAAAAGCCGAACAGATAGATCGCATCGCCATCCTGGTAATGCTGCACCAGGAATTCATAGGCCGCGAGCACATTGTCATCGAGCCCATAGCCGGTGGTGAGCCCCAGGATCGTGTTGAAATTCTGCTTCAGCTTGTGCCACGGATCCGGCCGCGCCAGCGTGCCGACACCCGGATCGTAATAGACGAACTGCCTGGGCTGCGTCTTCTCCGTCTTGCGCAGGCAGCGATAGAGCTTCAGGACGTTGGAAATATTCTCGTTGATCTCGTTCCCCGTCCCATCGCAGCAAATCACGATGTTTCGCATGGCGAGCCTCCCCGCTACCTCGGCGAGTATAGCGCAGAACGCCTGGGGATTTATCAAAAACTCAGAATCAGCGATGCTTATCCGGTTCATATACTAATGTGAGGGGACGCACTTTGAGATTTTTTAAGGATGGCCCTAACGTCCCCGACGACCTCCTCGTCGCTAGGGACGAGGGACGCGTAGTCTTCTTTTGCGGCGCGGGCGTTTCTCGAGCCAGAGCAGGTCTAAAGGACTTCATCGGGTTGGCGCGTTCTGTCGCTGACAGACTTTCTATCGCGCCAGATAAGCCGGCACGTCAACTCATCAATGCGATCGAGACTATGCCTCCTATTGCAGGGGTTGGAGGATTGATCTCAGCTGATCGCGTCTTCGGCTTAATTGAGCGTGATTTTCTCAGTTCAGACATATACCGCGCGATTGCGGCGGCTCTGAAGCCTGAAAGATCGCCTGATCTGAGCGCTCATCGGATCCTATTGGAGTTGGCGAAAGGGCCTGATGGGACAGTTCGACTAATTACGACGAATTTTGATCTCTTGTTCGAGGATTGCGATCCTGCCATTCCGTTTTCAAAACCGCCGCGTCTTCCAGATCCGCTGCGCAGCGACGAATTCGGTGGCATCATACATTTGCATGGGCATGTTACCAGTGACTACGGCGATGCAGCAGGCGATGGATTTGTTATATCAAGTGCAGAGTTTGGACGCGCTTATCTTTCGGATCGTTGGGCCGCCGATTTCATCAGGACTGTCCTAGAGCGCTTTTTTGTCGTGTTTGTGGGATACTCGGCCGATGATCCGCCGATGCAGTATTTGCTGGAAGCCCTGAACCGCTCGCCAGGCTCTCTGAGCGGCGTGTATGCCTTCCAATCCGGTGCCTACGAGGAAGCCGAAGCAAGGTGGGTACAGAAGGGGGTCCGGCCCATTGTTTACGAGGAATCGCGAACGCATGCCGCACTTTGGGACACGCTAGGCCTTTGGGCGGAAAGGGCGCGGAGTCCAAGCGTGTGGTATGATAAATTATTCGCTCAAGCGAGTGTTGGCCCGGAAAAATGTGAGCCGCACATACGGGGACAAATTGCTCATGTAGTTTCAACACTGGAAGGTGCGAAGCGTGTCGCGCTCGCGTCCCAGCCGCTGCCGGCCGATTGGCTGTGCACGTTTGATCCGTACATCCGATACGCAAAGCCAGGTCGCATTGGCTCCCTAATGGAGGTCGGGCCGCATTTCGATCCGTTTATGGCGTATGGGTTAGATAGCGACCCGGTGCCCGCGAAGATTGATCCGGACAGCACCGTCTTCGAAAAGCGAGACATTCCAGCAAATGCTTGGAGTGCTTTTGCACTTACTCGGCCAGACCGTCAGAATCTTGGAGAAGATCAGGTCTCAGCACTGCGGGGCCACTGGGCAGTCAACGCTCCACGACTTGCTGCTCGCGTCGGATACCTGGGGCGTTGGCTTCAACGAGTTGCGCATCAGCCGGCAGCGGTTTGGTGGGCTGCGTCACAAAAGGGTCTGCATCCGGATATTCAACGTCAGATCGAATCTAAGATCGGTGACGCCAACGATGAATCATCATCCGCAGTCAGGGCCGCATGGCGTTATCTCATAGATACTTGGAAACATGCGGGGAGCGAGCATTCTGAGGATTGGTACCACCTACTCGAGATAATTAAACTTGATGGTTGGGATGCTGCGGCTGTTCGGGACTTTGCAAAAACTCGCCGTCCGCGACTGAAGGTGGAAAGAGCTTTCTCTGGATCGCCTCGCGCTCCGGATTCTTCAAGCGAAGAATTAGAAAACTTACTGCACTTGGATGTGGAATACCTACACCATGGTGACGAGGTAGTAGCCATCCCTGCGGAATTCCTTCCGTCTCTTCTGAGAGAATTGCGGAACAATCTGGAGCTTGGGTCGGCTCTAGAAGAGGAGCTGGGTGGATACGGCCTTCATATGCTTGAGTCGATCAATGCCGATACCGAAGAGGACGAGTCGGAGCGGTCTTATAAATCAGGCATTAACATTCTGCTTTTTGAGTATATCGAACACTTTCGCCGCCTTTTAGAGATCGATGCACCAGCAGCCGAACGAGAAATCCGTGCTTGGCGCGACGCCGCGGGTCCCATCGCTGCACATATAAAGATTTGGTCTTGCGGTGATTCGCGTCTGGTAAGCCATGGAGAATTCGCGGAGGTCTTAAGAACGATCTCGCGGGAGGAGTTTTGGTATAGCTCGCATCAACGCGATTTACTTTTCGCTCTCAGGAATCGATGGAACGAGCTTGGCGTTCGAACAAGAATCTCAATAGAACGGCGGCTGCTCCAGGGTCCCGGACGATGGAAGAGAGCGACGGTCAGCGATTTTAAGAAAGCAAGAGCCAGTGCCATTTTGAATCGTATTTATTGGCTCGTTTCCAACGGTTGCAGCTTCACATTCAATCTGGATGCAACTACTAGGCAGTTACGGGAAGATTATCCCGAATGGCAGGCGGAGTGGGCTTCTAGCGCAACTTTTTCGACGGCTATACGTACGGGATGGGTGGGGACGGACACAAGGAGCGATGAGTTACTAGACTTACCATTGGCAGAAATTTTGGATGCAGCTGCCAAATTGTCCGGAAGATCGCAAGAACGATTTGTGGAGCGAGATCCTTATGCTGGATTTTGTGCACTGAAGCCCATCCGCGCGTTTTCAGCTTTGACCATTGCAGGTAAGACAGGAAAGTACCCTAGGAATTTCTGGCAAACCTTCTTGAATGCCGACGGCAGAAAGCAGGATCGATTTCGATTGGTACTTCTCATCGTAAGTCGATTAGGGCGGATACCTGATGATTATCTGAATGATCTTCTTCGGCCAGTGACGGACTGGCTGCTTCGTGTCCACAAAACGTTGCTGCCTAGAGGCCGTAACTCATTTGATCTCCTCTGGAGACGGCTTGTTAGTTTGTTGGAGCAGCGCCCCGACTTCGGCGAGAGCTCAATTGTTAGAGGAAGTCAGCCGCCCGACTGGGTAACGGAGGCGCTAAATTCTCCAATCGGGCATCTAGCGCAGATTCTATTGGCGGACCCTGCAGTAAGCAGACTCAAGGGTGGCGAGCAATTTCCGGATCGGTGGAAGGGGCAAGCCAATGAGCTGCTGTCTCTAAGAGGGGAGGGGCGCCCTCGTGCGTTGGCAATTCTTTGTCATAACCTAGCTTGGCTGTTCAGCGTAGATCCGCAGTGGGTAACGCAGTCGATCTTGCCTGCAATGGAACGACAAGACCATAACGGCGACGCGTTCTGGGCAGGGTTCTTCTGGGGTGCAAAAGTGCCCCAGGCGCAGCTTTTTGTTCGGATGAAACCTTCATTACTAGGCTTAGCTCACAAAGGTTCTTACACGCGACGAAGGCATGCGGAGGTATTGGCTGGCATTGTCTTAGCCGGTTGGGGAAGCAGAGCCGGCGAAAACGAAACGCGACTGATAACCGATGCCGAAATGACGGCCGTGCTAGCGGATGCCGACGATGATTTTCGGACGCAAGTGCTTTGGCACCTAGAGCGGTGGTCCAGGGAGCCTGGGTCTCGCTGGAGAGACGATGCGGTCACGCTATTAGCGCAGGTTTGGCCAAAGCAGATAGTGGCTAAGACGCCGAGAGTCTCCGCAAGGCTCGCTGAATTGGCTTTCGCGCAGGGAGAGCGTTTTCCGCTCTACGCCAGCTATATCCTGCCTCTAGTTGGCCCTGTCGACCAAGATTTCATCAACCTCCCGGCCCTCAGACGAAACAAGCACAATCTGGTTGATGAATTTCCCGAGCAAACGCTTGCTATTCTTCACGGCATTCTGGCTGACGATGCCAGACAGTGGCCTTACGGGGTATCAGAGGTTCTTGATCGCATTGGCACGACTGCGCCAAATCTGCTGACCGACCGTCGTTTGATTAAGCTGAACCGAATTCGAAATTCGTTCTAGGTGCCTGAAGTATCGTTAGAGGTCCCCGCAAGAATGCAAAACGGCCGGGTCTTTCGACCCGGCCGTTTAAACTCTCAACTCGCTACTCTGATACAGCGAGTCTCAGCTCGCCTTCTGCTCCGCAGCCGCTGTCCGCTTCTTCTCGATCTGGCGCTTCAGGTCGAGCGCGCGGGGCGAGAGGTTTGCGGCGCTCGCCTTCAAGAGGAACGCGTCGAGGCCGCCGTTGTGATCGACGCTCTTCACCGCGTTCGAGGAGACGCGCAGGCGGATGTTGCGGCCGAGCGATTCCGACTGGAAGGTAATATTGCAGAGGTTCGGCAGGAAGCGCCGCTTGGTCTTGATGTTCGAGTGGCTCACCTTGTGGCCCACTTGCGGGCCCTTGGCCGTCAGTTCACAGCGCCGCGACATTGTTCAAATCCTCTTCCATCCCTGCTAAACCAACAGCGCGCGCCGCGCGCGGCGGGGGTCTAAACCTACGTCCATTTTCCAGGAACCGCGGACGTATAGGGGGTGAGGTGCAAAGCGTCAAGGTTTTATCGGGTTTAGAGCCACTTTCCCTGGTTCCGAAACCCTCAAATTCGGCGCGTTTTCCTCGCGCGAACGGTAAAACCTTATGGCACGCAAAACCGGCACGTTCACAAGGCCGTTCAGCGGGTTAACACACCATATAAAGGGCGTATTCAGGCTGGTTAAGTGGTTCCGTATTCGCCCGCGTTGCTTGCCGGTCATTTCTCCCTAGATGATCTTTCGGCGCCGACGACAGGATCGTTAAGTTTGTGAGCATTTTCAGCAGTTTTCTGCCCTCAGTGAGGGAATCCTGGCTGTTGTGCGCCGGCGCGCTGTTCCTGATGTTGCCGGAGGGCGCGCTCGCGCAGGGCCGGCTGGATGCGCAGTATGAGGCCTCGCTGGCCGGTATTGCCGTCGGCAAGGGAAGCTGGACCATCGAGATCGGTGACGACACCTTTTCCGCGATCGCGCAGGGCGGCACTTCCGGGCTGCTCAAGGCATTTGCTGGCGCCGGCGGGGTGGGCGGATCCCAGGGGCGCGTGGTCAATGGCGCGCTGGTGGCGGCGGGCTACACCGTCAACTACAACAGCTACAAGAAATCCGAGATCATTCGGATGGCGCTCAGTGGCGGCAGCATCAAGGAAACCGTGATCGAGCCGGAACCGCCGGTTGATCCGAACCGGATCCCGGTCACCGAGGCCCACAAGAAGAACGTGTTCGATCCGATGACCGGCTCGCTGCTCCGGGTGCCGGGCACGGGCGAACTGATGAGCCCGGATAGCTGCCGCACCAGCGCGGGCATTTTCGACGGCCGGCTGCGCTACGATTTGAAGCTCGATTTCAAGCGCGTGGAGATGGTCAAGGCGGAGAAGGGCTATCAGGGCCCGGCGCTGGTCTGCGCGATCTATTTCACGCCGATCGCGGGCTATATCCCCGACCGTCCGGTGATCAAGTACCTCGCCGAAGCGCGCAACATGGAGATCGCCTTCGTGCCGATCGCGGGCACGCGCATCCTGATCCCGTTCCGCGTCAAGATTCCGACGCCGTTCGGGCTCGCCATGCTGGAGGCGACGTCGTTCGTGACGTCGGCCACGCCGCCGCGGGTGGCGAAGACGCAGTGAGGTCGTGCTCCGTCATTCCGGGGCGATCCGAAGCATCGAGCCCGGAATCCATTTCTCCTCCGGCGCATGCGGCCCGATGGATTCCGGGCTCGTCCTGCGGACGCCCCGGAATGACGGAGAGGGCGTGAATTCTGTTGACTCTTGGCCGCTTCTGATTCGACTCCGGCTTTAACAATTTCGCTGTCATCGTGATCGCTGCTAAACCCGATTTGGTGCTGGAACTGAAATGCCGACACGAGATGTTGCGGTGAACGGAGGAGAACACAGGTGGAGTCAGCGATTCGGCCGCGATTCGTTCTCAACTCGTTCCGAAGCTTAAGCGGCGGCATCCGCCGTGTAGCAATCTGAGACAATTTTCCTAGTCGCGCTTTCTTTCATCTCCAAGAAAAGCATCAAGAAAAGCACCTCGAAATCATGGCTCTTTCCTCTCCTCCCTTCGCCCATGAGCGCGCGCCCGGCGCCGGCGTCACGGCTGTGCTCGGGCCGACCAATACTGGCAAGACGCATCTGGCCATCGAGCGCATGCTTGGGCATTCGTCCGGGCTGATCGGGCTGCCGCTGCGGCTCTTGGCGCGTGAGGTCTACAATAAGATCGCCGATCGCGCTGGGCCTGAGAGCGTCGCGCTGATCACCGGCGAGGAGAAGATCAAGCCGAAGTCGCCGCGCTTCTGGGTCTCGACGGTCGAGGCGATGCCGCGCGATCTCGATGTCTCGTTCCTTGCGGTCGACGAGATCCAGATCGCGGCCGATCTCGAGCGCGGGCATGTCTTCACCGACCGTATCCTCAATCGGCGCGGGCGCGACGAGACGCTGCTGCTCGGGGCTGCGACGATGCGTCCCATCATCGAGCGGCTGTTGCCCGGCGCCTCCATCATCACAAGGCCCAGGCTCTCGACGCTCGAATTCGCCGGCGACCGCAAGATCACGCGGCAGCCGCGGCGCACCGCGATCGTCGCGTTCTCGGCGGACGAGGTCTATGCGATCGCCGAATTGATCCGCCGCCAGCATGGCGGCGCGGCGGTCGTGCTCGGCTCGCTCTCGCCGCGCACACGCAATGCGCAGGTCGCGATGTTCCAGAACGGCGACGTCGATTATCTCGTCGCCACCGACGCCGTCGGCATGGGGCTGAACCTCGACGTCGATCATGTCGCCTTTGCCTCCGACCGCAAATACGACGGCTATCAGTTCCGCCGTCTGACACCGGCCGAGTTCGCGCAGATCGCGGGCAGAGCTGGCCGCGCGACGCGCAATGGTACCTTCGGCACGACAGGACGCTGCGCGCCGTTCGAGCCGGAACTGGTGAACGCGCTGCAGAACCATACGTTTGACAGCGTGAAAATGCTGCAATGGCGCAACTCGAAGCTGGATTTCTCCTCGCTCGGCAGCTTGCAGGTCTCGTTGTCGCTGCCGCCGTCGCATGAAGTGCTGACGAGGGCGCCGATCGCGGAAGACATGCGCGTGCTCGACCACGCCGCGCGCGATGCCGAGGTGCGCGACATGGCGCATGGCGCTGTCGCCGTCGAGCGGCTATGGGACACTTGCCAGATACCCGATTACCGAAAGCTATCGCCCGCGGCCCATGCCGAGCTTGTGACCACGGTTTACGGCTTCCTGATACAAAAGGGGCGTATTCCCGATGCATGGTTTGCTGCCCAGGTCGATCAGGCCGACCGCGTCGACGGCGATATCGACACGCTGTCGGGCCGGATCGCTCAGGTGCGCACCTGGACCTTTGTGGCGAACCGGCCGGACTGGCTGTCCGATCCCGAACATTGGCAGGGGATCACGCGCGAGCTCGAAAATAAATTGTCCGATGCGCTGCATGAACGGCTCACGGAGCGTTTCGTTGATCGGCGTACCAGTGTATTGATGCGCCGCCTGCGGGAGAACTCTGTTTTGAATACTGAAATCGGCAAGACCGGCGAAGTCATCGTCGAGGGGCATGTGATCGGCCGGCTCGACGGATTCACTTTTGCGCCTGACGCGGCGGAAGCGGGCTCAGATGCCAAGGCGCTGCAGGCCGCAGCCCAGCAGGTGCTGGCGCGCGAGATCGATACGCGGGCCGAGAAACTGAGCGCCGCGCCGGACGAAACCTTCGTGCTAACCTCCGACGGTACTATCCGCTGGACCGGCGATGCGGTGGCCAAACTCGCCGCGGCCGACGACGCGCTGCATCCGCGCCTCCGCATCATCTCCGACGAGCGGCTGACCGGCGCGCCGCGCGAGGCCGTGCAGAACCGGCTCGATCTCTGGCTCAAGACGCATATTACGAAATTGCTTGGGCCGCTGTTCGACCTGTCTAAGGCAGAGGACCTGCAGGGGATTGCGCGCGGCATCGCGTTCCAACTGGTGGAAGCTCTCGGCGTGCTGGAGCGGACCAAGATCGCGGCCGAGATGAAGGATCTCGACCAGCCCTCGCGCGCGACCTTGCGCAAATACGGCGTCCGCTTCGGCGCCTATCACATCTACTTCCCGCAGCTCCTCAAGCCGGCGGCGCGGGCGCTGGCCTCGCTGCTCTGGGCCGAGAAGCAGGACAATGTCGATCTGTCGGCGCTGTCGAATGTGCAGCATCTGGCGTCGAGCGGGCGGACCTCATTCCCGATCGACAAGGGGCTGCCGCGCGATGCCTATCGCGTGCTCGGCTACAAGCAGTGCGGCGAGCGGGCAGTGCGCGTCGACATCCTGGAGCGGCTGGCGGATCTGATCCGTCCCGCGCTGGCCTGGCGCGAAGGTGCGCCGGGCGAGAAGCCCGCGGGCGCGTTCGACGGCCGCGGCTTCGTGGTGACGCAGGCGATGACCTCGCTCACCGGCTCCGCCGGCGAGGATTTCGCCTCGGTCCTGCGCGCGCTCGGCTATCGCATGGAGCGCCGCCCGCCCCCGCCGCCGAAGCCGGTGGAAGTGGTCGAGACAGTGTCCGTCGAGACGCCGGCGGTGGAAGCGAGTGCTGAGGCTGCGGCGGAGACGCCGGCGGAAGAAGTATCCGCCGAGCTGCCCGAGCCCAGCCCATCCGCCGCGCTGTTGCCCGAAGTTACCTTGGCGCCTGCGCCGAGCGAGGAACCAGCGGCTGCCGCCGCAGAGCCCGTGGCCGAAGCGCAACCCGGGCCTGAAGTGATCGAGGCGCAGCCAGCGCCGGTGGCTGAACCGCAGCCGGAGCCTGAGGCGATCGAGGCGCAAGCGGAGCCCGTTGCCGTAGTGCAGGCGGACGCGACCGCTCCCGCAGAGGTCCCGGCCGACGCGACGGCAGAGCCGATGCCGACGGCCGCAGCCGAGGCTGCAGCCGGCACCGAGGAAGCTGTACCAGCCGACGCCGTTACCGAGCCAGCCGCAGCCGAGACCCCGGCCGAGCCGCAACTGGTCGAAGTCTGGCGCCCCGGCGGCCGCTCCGAGGAGCGTCGCCCGCGCCATGACCGCAGCCGCCACCGCCATCAGCCGCGCGAGGGCGCACAGGGCGCCGCCGCAGCGGGTGAAGGTGCCGATGGCGCCCAGCGCGACCAGCAGCGCCGTGGTCGCCGCCATCACGAGTTCCGCAAACCGCGCGAGGATGCGCCCGTGGGAGCTGCGGCCGCCAGCAATGGCGCCCCGCCTGAGGACAAAGGCGGGCGCCGCGAGCGCTTCGAGGGCAAGGGCCGCGACCGCGACAATGATCGCCGCCGCGATAAATTCTCCGGCGACCGCAAGGATCGCGACCGTGGCGACCGCGAGCGCGGCGGCCGTGATTTCCGCGACAAAGGCGGCCGCGACAAGGGGCGCGAGAGCGGCCCGGCGCTCCGCCAATATGCGAGTTCGGCGCCGCGCGAACGCGAACGCGCGATCGATCCGAATTCGCCGTTCGCAAAACTCGCGGCGTTGAAGGAGCAGCTCGCCGGTAACCGCAAGGATTGAGCCGCGCCAACCCAGGAATGAGGCCGATTGGAGCGCCAGCGTCTCGATAAATGGCTGTGGCACGCGCGGGTGGTGAAGGCGCGCACCAGCGCCGCCGCGCTGGTCGAGGCCGGCCATGTCCGCATCAACGGCGTGCGCGAAAGTGCGCCCGGGCACGCGGTCAAACCGGGCGACGTGCTGACGATCGCGCTCGATCGCAGCGTGCGCGTGCTGAAGGTGATCGGCTTCTCCGAGCGGCGGGGCGATGCGACGACAGCGCGGGTGCTGTACGAGGATTTGCAGAGCCGCCCCGAGTGATTATCTCGGGCAGGCAATCAGTTGCCCGAAAGACGGCGCCGAAAACCGGCTTGCTTATCTTGCAGCAGCGGTTCTCCTGCGCTACGCAATTTTTGAAACGCAAGCCCTTCAAAGAATGAATCCGCTTTCGGAGTCTTTGGTTCGGAGTCCTGGATGACCTACGTCGTCACTGAAAACTGCATCAAGTGCAAATATACCGATTGCGTCGAGGTCTGCCCCGTCGATTGTTTCTACGAGGGCGAGAACATGCTGGTCATCCATCCCGAGGAATGCATCGATTGCGGCGTCTGCGAACCAGAATGCCCGGCGGATGCGATCAAACCGGATACCGAGCCGGGCCTGGAGAAGTGGCTCGAGGTCAACAGCGAATACGCCAAGAGCTGGCCAAACATCACCCAGAAGAAGGACTCGCCCCCTGACGCCAAGGAGTTCGATGGGCAGGAAGGCAAGTTCGAGAAATATTTCTCTACCAACCCCGGAACCGGCGACTGATTCGCGCGCTGTCCCTGGCCGGATCGAGACCGTTTTCAGGCGGAGAAGCACGCCGTCGTTTAACCCTGTTGACAGAGTTATGACCGTCAGCCCCGGCAGGTGACGGGATTCGGCCCTAAATCATTGATTTTTGCGGAAAATGTGCTATATTGGGCACATTGTCAGAGCCGAACCCGGCCATCCTGATCTTTGGCCCCGTTCGTTTCCGCAAAAACACCGAACAGGGGCGTGGCAGTTTCCGCGCGCAGGCTGTGTCACAGAAAACGCGTAAAAAGAGTGCTTCCAAATCGTCAAAGAAAGCCGCTGCAGTTGCCCGCAGCGCAGTCAAGGGTCGTGCCAGGGCGTCCGTGAAGGAAGCCCGTAAGGCTGCGGCTACAAAGTCCTCGAAGAACAAAAGAAGCGTGATGCCAGAAAAGACTGCCAAAACTGCCGCGAAAGCGACAGCCCAGAAGACCGTTGCTTCGAAAGTCGCCGCCAAGACTGCTCCCAAGGCTGCAGCTCCTGCGCCGAAGGCCGCCGTCAAGCCGGTTGCCGCGGCCCCGCGCGTCGAGGAGCCGAAGAAGGTCGTGACCCAGCGTCAGGGATTCAAGGCCAACGAATTTGTGGTCTATCCGGCTCACGGCGTCGGCCAGATCCTCGCGATCGAGGAGCAGGAGATTGCGGGCGCCAAGCTGGAACTGTTTGTCATCAGCTTCATGAAGGACAAGATGACGCTTCGCGTCCCAACCGCGAAGGTCGCCAATGTCGGCATGCGCAAATTGTCCGACCCGGCTCTGGTCAAAAAGGCGCTGGAGACGCTGAAGGGCCGTGCCCGCGTCAAGCGCACGATGTGGTCGCGCCGGGCGCAGGAATACGAAGCCAAGATCAATTCGGGCGATATCGTCGCGATCGCGGAAGTGGTGCGCGACCTCTATCGTTCGGAATCGCAGCCCGAGCAGTCCTACTCCGAACGCCAGCTCTATGAAGCGGCGCTCGACCGGCTGTCGCGCGAGATCGCGGTCGTGCAGCACTCGACCGAGACCGAAGCGATCAAGGAAATCGAGAGCCAGCTCGCCAAGAGCCCGCGCCGTGGCGCAGCCAAGGCCGAAGCCGGCGCCGAGGTCGGCGACAGTGAAGGCGACGCCGACGATCTCGACGGCGACAGCGACGACGCTACCGTCGCCGACGAGGCGGCGTAAGCAGCCAGCCAAAGATTTACAGCGAAAAGCCCGGCCAAGCGGCCGGGCTTTTTGCTTGTGTCCTTGTCAGGCGGCCGGTCGCTGCGCGGCGGCCGGAAGAACATTCTGGTTTAGCCTGAACAGGTTGCCGGGATCGTACTGGGCCTTGAGCGCCGCGAGACGAGCGTAGTTCGGGCCGTAGGCGCCGGACACGCGATCGCTCTCATCCTCCGGCATGAAGTTGACGTAGACGCCGCCGGTTGCGTACGGCGCAGTCTCAGCAAACAACCTGCGCGCCCAGCTAGTCGCGCGTTGCTCGTCGCCGCGGTCACGCCACCGCGTATGGACGTTCATGACAAATCTGGCGTCGCGGTGGGGGAACGCCGTCGCGTCGACAGCCACGCGGCTGGTGGCGCCGCCAAGCTGACCAATGAAAATTTCGCTCTCACCGGTCGGCAAGCTCTTCATATGGCTTACGAGGGTGTCGAGCAGGCCGTCGCCGAGCTCGGCGAAATTGTGCGACTTCCAGTAATTATAGGCTCCGGGCGTGAGCAACGGGTCGAACGCGCTCTGCCAGCTCGCGAAAGGCTGCATGCCGATCACGTCGGCAACCGGCTCCCCGAGCGCGCGCAACGGTTCCAGGGCGCGGTTACCCTCGTCCTCGCCACCCGTGTAGCAGACGGCGAACGCGACGATTTCCTTGCCGTGCATTTCGACGGGCAAGAATGGCAGCGGCGGCGCCTGCCGGAGCACCACCCAGATCGTGAGTTCGTCCGGCGCTTTGGCGGCGATGTCGCGATAGCCCGCAAGAAGTTCGTTCGCCCGAGCGAAGGGATGGATGATGAGTCCAGCCAACACCATTGGGCCGACCGGATGCAGGCGAAACTCGAACGAGCTCACGACGCCGAAATTGGCGCCGCCTCCGCGCAGCGCCCAGAGCAGGTCAGCCTCCTCGGCCTCGCTCGCTCGCACGAGTCCGCCATCGGCCGTCACCACGTCGGCCGAGATGAGGTTATCAGCGGCAAGCCCCAATTTGCGGCTGAGCCAGCCGAAGCCGCCGCCCAGCGTCAATCCCGCAACGCCAGTCGTCGAGTTGATGCCGAGGGGCGTGGCAAGGCCGAAAGCCTGCGCCTCCTTGTCGAATTCGCCAAGCGTTGCGCCCGGCTCCACGCGCGCGGTGCGGTTACGCGGATCGATCCGCACCGAACGCATCAGCGAAAGATCGATCAGCAGCCCGCCTTCACAAACAGCATTGCCCGCGATGTTGTGGCCACCACCACGCACGGCGAGCAGGACTCCGTGGTCGCGCGCAAACCCCACGGCGCGCATGATGTCTGCAGCTCCTTTGCAGCGTACGACCGCGCCCGGGTGGCGGTCGATCATCGCATTCCAGATTGTGCGTGCCTCGTCATAGCCCGGCTCGTTGGGCAGGCAGACATCGCCCCGCAATGTTTGCCGAAAGGCATCGATCGCATCGCTTCCAAACGTAATCGCCCCGCCCTGCAGCGAGGCCAGCCGGATCTCCGTCATGGCATCTCCTCCGTAACTAGCGGTGACTGTTTTTCGGGCCAGCATTTTCTGGCCGAGATCAATAAAGAGGCGGGCGCCGTCGATGGCTGTCATTCACAGCCGAGGTAGCGCAAAAAAGTCTTTTGCCGTCCGTTCGATATAGCGAACGGAGAATTTCCGCCTAAACGTTAGTCCAACCCGGTCAAAGAATGGTTCAACGACGGAATGTGGCGGGGCTTTTAGCGAACGTCGACGGTGCTGGAGACGCTGTAGGGCCGAGCCCGCGTCAAGCAAGCTGCGCCCGCCGCAGCGAGCAGCAATCGCTTGGCCTCGACCAGCTTCATTGTGCCCTCTTCTCTATCGATAACGGGGTCAGCTTTTTCCCGATGTCCACGCCTGCGTTCTGCGACAGGGATGCCGAGTGATCCTGAAGCTGCCGCAGAACGCGGCGGCGATGGCACAAAGCGCATAATTCGAAGTGTCAGAGTGGCTGCCACTTATTCCCGAAACAAAATCCGAGTGTTGCCGTACTAGCACAAGTTTGGCGGGTGAAATGATCTATGCTCGCGGGTGGAATTGGAATGCAGACGTTAATCGCCGCAACAAGTCCATCGGCCGTCCGATCCTTAGGCGACGCCGAAGAGGGGGAACGATATGAAGAAATTTTTGCTGGGCACTGTTGGTTTGATTGCACTCGGCGCGACCGCGCCGGCGCTGGCCGCTGATATGGCGGTCAAGGCGCCGCCACCGCCGCCGCTTCCGCCGGTCTACAATTGGACCGGCTTCTACGTCGGCGCCAATGGCGGCTGGGGCCAGAGCCGCAATTGCTGGAACTTTATCGACGCGTTCGGTGGAGTCTTCAGCGACGGGTGTCGTGAGCGGTCCGGCGGTCTGGTCGGCGGTCAGATCGGGTATCGCTGGCAGTTTGGCGGCGGCTGGGTGGCCGGCCTGGAAGCCCAGGGGGATTGGGCCGATCTCCAGAACACGCGCGCCAGCCTCATCGATCCATTTTTCTCGACGCGCGTGAAAACGGACGGCATTGGCCTTTTCACCGGTCAGATCGGCTATGCCTGGAACACGTCGCTGCTGTACTTCAAGGGTGGCGCAGCGGTGACGAGCAACAGCTTCAGCGTTCTCGATACGCTTACAGGCAGTAGTCTGGCCTCGTTCAGTTCGACCCGCTGGGGCGGTAGCGTGGGTGTCGGATACGAGTACGGCTTCGCACCGAACTGGTCGGTCGGTGTCGAGTACGACCACCTGTTCATGGGCAATGCGAACAATTCGTTCTCGGTGGTCAATCCCATCGTTGCCGGTGCGCTCAATCGGATCAGCCAGGACGTGGACATGGTCACGGTGCGCGTGAACTATCACTTCAACTGGGGCGGTTATGCCCCGCCTGCCCCTTACTGATCGACTGTCAATCTCCAGCAAACTTCAAGCCCCGGCATCGTCCGGGGCTTTTTGTTGAGCGGGCCCGATCGTCCTGGCCTGCGGCAATCGGTCATTCGTGCTGTCCTAGAGCGTGATGACTTCTCTTCGAATCGTCATCCCGCTCTAGCCCTTTGTTTGAGCATGATCTTTTCGGAAAACCGGTGTCCACTTTTCCGGACCATGCTCTAGTGATCACGTTTGTTCGCGCAATTCCATTGCACATCCGTCAACGTCGCTTCTGCTTTCTTGAGCGCTTGCGGCCTCCTCCCGGAGGATTGCTGTCGCCGGCTTCGTCTTGTCGGTTGCAACGCCGGCGCAGGCGTTGAGGCCCGGTCACATTCACTCCGCAAGAGGCGGCGCTAACCAGCCCCTTAAGCCCACATAGAGCGTCGCCGTCCTTGACACGTTTGCTTCAGCCGACTGCGAGCGGGAATTGTGCTCGCTCGCCCTGCCTTGACCTAAGTCAATGTCAGCCGGATGACCGATCATTGAATTAGGAGCAAGAGCCATTCCGTTGCGCTTCTGATTGGGGAGAGATGAGTGATCAGGACGCTACTCACACTCTCAGCCATTTTCCTGTCGGCGGATTGCGCGAGCATGGAGATTACGCGCGTGGCGGGTTGCTCCGGAGATGTCCTGAGGCTGCGGGGCGATATCGAAGAGGGCGACTACATACGATTTAGATCTCATTTCAGCGCCCAGCGGCGAGTTCTCGGCATCGATCTCAGCTCGAAAGGTGGAAAACTCGATGAAGGATTCCAGATCGCAATCTTCACGCGTCAGAAGCGGTTGACGACGTACGTTTCGGGAGAGTGCGACTCGGCATGTGCGTTCATTTTCTTGGCGAGCCGGAAGCGCTACGTATCGGAGAGCGCAACGATCGGAGTTCACTCGGTTTCAAACGGCCATGGCGGAGAAGATGTCAAAACGATCCGCGATACCATTTACCTGGCCAGGTTGTCGGCGAAACTCGGCATTCCCCTCTCAACGATTGGAAGAATGGTGACGACGCCCGCAGGAAAGATCTCTTTTCTGAATGAGGATGACCTGTTGGCGCTGAAGGCGATCGTTCGCGATCCTTTTGAGGGCATAGTGGGAGAAAAGAACTCGCCAGAAAACTGCAGCACCAATCAAACAAAAGCAGCTTCGAACCTGAAACAATCGGCTCCAAAAGCGGCCAGCCATTCGACAATGGATTAGCGGAGGTGGGTCACACAGAACAGTCGTAGTGGCGGTGTCCTTAATGACTTGGTTTTCGAGGGTCGCGCAGGGGGAGAGGCAGGTTCGGCCGATGATCATTTGTCGAGAATAGGCATGGACGCAATCAAGCTGCCGATCTGGTTGCGCGTCGCTATGGTGGCCGGGCTGGTTGCCCTGGCCGCGGGGGCAAGTCTATTCGCGTATCGCTGGTATGTCCGGCCGGTCACGCTGTCGATCGCGGTCGGATCCTTGGACGGCGAGGCGCCAAGAGTCGTTTCCGCGCTGGCGAGTCGCCTCACCGAGGTGAACGCGCCGGTCCGGCTCAAGGTGGTTGAAACCACTGGCGCAGTCGAGTCCGCCAACGAGTTTGCCGCGGGCAAGACCGATCTGGCGGTGGTCCGCGGCGACGTCGGCGACCTGTCGCAGGCGCAAGCAATCGTCGTCCTCGCTCAAGCGGTGGTGTTGCTGGTCGCGCCACCGGGATCGTCGATCACGGACATGAGCGGCCTCAAGCGCGTCACTGTGGGGGTGGTTGGAGGCGAGACCAATCAGAAGATCGTCAGCGCGCTGACCAAGGAATACGCCCTTGATCGCGCCAATGTCGTGTTCAAGAACCTTGCGCCGGCCGACACGCGCCGGGCGGTCGACAGCAAGGAGGTGCGCGTCGTCCTTTTCGTGATGCCCATGACCGAGAAGTATTTGTCGCTGGTGCGGGGACTCTTCTCCCAGAGCGGGAAAGCCGCCCCGGTCCTGATCCCGATCGATGCTGCGGGAGCCATAGCCGAGAAGGAGCGCGCGTACGAGAGCTTCGACATCCCCAAGGGTACGTTGCGAGGCTCCCCTCCGATCCCGGCAGATGATGTCACGACGCTGAAAGTTTCGTTCTACCTGGTTGCCAAGAAGTCCCTTGATAACGATCTGGTTGCTGATTTCACGCAAGCCTTTACGAGCGCGCGCCGAGACCTGTCGGGCGAACTGCCGATCCTGGCGCAGATGAAGGCGCCCGATACTGACCCCGGCGCCTATCTTCCGGTTCATCCAGGCGCCGCGGAGTTCTACAACGGCACCCAGCAAAGCTTCCTGGACAAGTGGAGCAACGCGATTTTTCTCACGCCAATGGCATTGGGCGCGCTTGCCTCAATATTGGCAGCGGCCTGGAAATTTCTCAGATCCGGCGAACTCGAGACCAAAGAAGCTGCGCTGGATTCGCTATACGCGCTGGGACAAAGGATCAGAAAGGCTGAAACGGAATCGGAGCTGTTCGAGATTGAAAATCAAATCGACGAAGTTTTGCGTGCGCAGCGTGCCAGAGCGGGGACCGACGACGAAGGCGCCCTTGATGCCGCTACGCTCAATGTCGCCGCCCATCGGCTTGAGAATCTCATCCATGATCGAAAGGCAGCGCTAGCCATAGCAGGCCAACAGACCAAGTTGAAAACCACGTCGTGAGGCTATTAGCAATCGCGTCTGAGTTCGTCGCCATGGATTGCGTGCGTGTCCTCAGCTCCTCATGAAACCTTCGCACTCGGCTTCCGCCCATCCGAGGGTCCTCTCCATTGCTTCACCCTGCGAGTGGCGCAGGCACATCTTGGTCAGCGTCGCTTGCGAGTAGATCTGCTGCGCGACTTTGGGCGGTGCTGGCGAGGCCGCAACTGACAGCTTCTGATGGTTATAGGGGTTCGGATAGTGATAGAGCGTGCCCTTTGGCGGCTCCGCTTCCGCCCAAACCTCCAGTGTCGTGAGGTTCTGGTAGGCCGGCAGATCATAGCCGCCGCTGGCGACCACCAGCTTCTCAATCGATGACGGCTGCGAGAGATGCGCAAGCAGGCTCTTGGCCGCCGCCTTGTTCCTGGAGAATTGCCAGATGGCCCAGAAGAAGGGCACGTAGGGCGCGAAGCGACCTCTTGGGCCGGCCGGAAAGCCGTGGGTCCAGCATTGCTGGGCAACTTGCGGAGCGTCGCGCTTGGCGACTGCCCAGGCGCTCGGCGGGTTCATAATCAGCGCGCCCCTGCCGGAAATCAGCCATTTGTTGTTGGAGGCATCGTCCCATGCCGCGACGTCTGATGGCAGGAAGGCGATCAGCTTCTTGTAGAAATCCAGCGCCTGCCGGACGGCGTCGGTCCTGACAGTCAGGTTGCCTTTGGCGTCGACGAGTTCTGCGCCGAACGACTGGAAGATCGCGCCGGCGGTATCAGTGCTGTCAGCGGTCTCGCCGACACCGATGCCGAAGGGGAAGCCGCCTTTCTGGCAGGCCTCGGCAGCCCTAAGGAACGTATCCATGGTCCAGTTGTCCGCTTTCGGCGGGCTGCCGGCCGGATACATCTCCTGCACGTCGATATTGGCGTATTTCTTCATCAGGTCGATACGCGAGCAGGGACCCTTGATCTGGCTGCCGACGCACGAGGGAACGGCGAGCCACTTGCCGCCCGCCTGGCCGAGATATTCGACTGTGTAGTTGACCGCGCCGTTCTGCTGGATGATCGGCGCCATGATGTCGTTGACGGACTCGAGCAGTTCGGCATTCGCATGCGGCAACCACGTGGCCATGACCAGGATATCGTGGCCGGATCTGGCTTGCGCTTCGGCGGAGACGGTCAGGAGGATCTTGTTGCCCTGGCTGGTGATGTAGTCGATCTGAGCCTCGACCTTTTCCTTCGCAGCCCATTCATTGACGAGATCGGTTAAGGTCTTGTTGGCGCCCGGCACCCAGTGGTCCCAAAAACCCATCGACAGTTTGCCAGCGGCGTAAGCGCCGCGCACATATGGCGCCGTGATCAGCGCTGCGGACGACATGGCAGTCGCACTTACAAATTGTCGTCGCGAAAGCTTTCGTGACATTGTTCCCTCCATGATGGCCAATTGGTGTTTTGTTTTTCGTGGGCTTCGGCGCGGTGCGCGGAAAAGCGAGCGCGCAAGCCTATGGTGACTTGCTTCGCGTGAGATTGAGTAGAATTGATTGATCGAAACACTGCATCGCCAAACGACTCGCGGCAGCAGCGCATTATTGTGTGAAATTCAATGCCTAAAGTTGTGTTGGAGCAAGCGGTATAATCCGACAGCCACCCTGTCCCAACGTTTCTATCCGTCATCGGATCGCTTCAGAACCAAGAAGCGAACGACTCATTGCTCCGATTGGGCTGCGCCGCGTTCTGCCTGTTCGCGATGGAGGAACGGTCGCTCGCCGGCCAGTCGAGATAACGAGGGCGCCTTGCCATGGCGGCGGCGCCCGGGCCACTATTGTGCCGGGGTCAAGCCATGCGTTTCCAGGACCTGTCCCTGTTGGCCGCGGATCAGATCAGAGGCCTTCTCGGCGATCATGAGAACACATGCATTTATGTGCCCAGATACGATTGTTGGCATGACTGACGCGTCGACGATCCGAAGCGAGGTCGCGCCAAGGACTGAAAGCTGGCTGTCCACGACACTCCCGATTCCGCAAGTGCCGCACGGATGGTTTGCGGTGATCGCCGTGCTTCGAATCCACTGTTCAATATCGCCGTCCGATTGGACGCGCGAAGGTCCGGCTGATTTTCCTGCCAGCGAGGCAACCGCCGGGTGAGCGGCCAATTCGAGACCGATTTTTGCTCCACGCAGCAACGTCGCAAGGTCATCCGGGTGCTCGAGGAATCCGTTGCGGATTCTCGGTGCATCAAGGGGGTTTGTCGATCTCAACGAGACCTCCCCGCGACTTTTTGGATGCAGCAATGTTGGACGGATCGCAAAGCCGTCTTCAAAAGCCGGACGAATCCCTGGGAACCAGACGTAGGGCTGAGCGGCCGTTCCCCGAAACATGAATTCGATGTCCGGCGCCTCGAGCGAAGGATCGGTCTTGACGAACCCGAAGAGATACCTCGGAAGCATTGTCCCAGGTCCGGTCCCAAATAGATAAGCTCGGACCAGGGCTAACGAAATTCGGTCAAGGCGCATCGTCCTGTGGAAGGCACCCGGCGTGGGGCGGCTCCAGTTGAACCATGCAGCAAGGTGATCTTGCAAATTCTGGCCTACCGGCAGATCGATAAGTGTTTCGATCCCAAGAGAGGCGAGATGCTTCGTCGGCCCGATACCCGACAACATGAGCAAATGTGGCGTGTGATACGCGCCCGCACACAGTATGACCTCTCGATTCGCCATCACGTAGGCGCTTCGCCCACCGCTGACGTACCGTACTCCCACCGCTCGGGTACCCTCAAAAACGATTTGAGTCGCTTGCGCTCTGGTATGAAGTACCAGATTTGCGCGCTTCAGCGCGGATCGAAGGTAGGCTGAGGCTGTCGTCTCTCGACGGCCTTTCCAGGTGGTATTTTGGATTATCCCGAACCCCTCGTGCGTTTCTCCATTGAAGTCGTTCGTGAATGTGAAGCCGAGGTCGCGCGCAGCGGCGAGCCAGGCGTCGAACAGCGGATCGACTGAGCGCGAGAACTCGACGTGTATCGGCCCCGATCCGCCGCGCAATACGCTTCCTCCTTCCTGCCACGTTTCACAACGTTTGAAGTAAGGGAGAACATCGCTGTAGGACCATCCTCGGGCGCCCGCGCGAGCCCAGCCGTCATAGTCGGCACGATCGCCGCGCGTGAATGCCATCACGTTGATCGAGTGAGATCCGCCCAACACTTTCCCGCGCTTTGCGGGAATCACGCGGCCATTGAGACCGGCATCAGGCTCAGCCATCAGGCCCCAATCGTAGATCCCATACTCATGAAGCTTTCCTAGTCCGATCGGAATGCGGACCAGCGGATTTCGGTCGTATCCACCTGCCTCGAGCAAGAGAACAGTTGAATTGGCATCCTCGGAGAGACGGCTCGCCAGGACACAGCCCGCGGAGCCTGCTCCAACAACGATATAATCGTACGATCGTCGTTTCAATTTTTCGACGCTCCAGGACTGCGCTCAGAGGGCGCCTGCACCAAGCAGCGCAATGGCCCTGGCGTTAGAAGTAATCAATCAAGAAGAGCCAACAAGCCCGACACCGCAGCGTTCGATGCCGATGTCCGACCATTAATATGTTTCATCTGTAACGGAAACGTGCGCCCGGTCAGGCGAGCTCGATGCGGATGCCTTTGGCGCCGTTGAGCAGCCGCCGCAAATGATAGCTGGCGAGCGGATCGTCGGCATGCGTTCCGACCAGTGCGGCGAAAGCCGGCATGGCCGCGGCGTCACCCGACTCAAGCTTGGCAAAGGCGGTCGCATATTGCGTCGTGGCCGGCGCATCGAATCTTGCTGCCGATAAAGGCTCGTGGGCGCGCAAAGGCTCGCTGCGTCCGCGCAGGACAAGATCGCCGATCGGTCGTCCCTTGAAGTCCTGTGCCGCGTTTGCGACCGCGTCACTGACGCAGATCCGCGTGCCCAGCGCCTTGTTCGCGGCTTCCAGCCTGGCGGCGGTGTTGATCGTGTCGCCATAGGCCGTGTAATCGAAGAAGCGGTTGCCGCCGAAATTGCCGACCAGCGCCGGGCCGGCGTGCACGCCGATCCGTGTGGCGCCGAAATTCACGCCTCTCTCTTTCCAACGCCCGCGAAACGCTTCCGCCCATTCATCGAGCGCCTGTGCGCAGGCAATCGCACGGGTCGCATAGTCGGGCTGGTCGCCCGGCGCATTGAACAGCACCTGGATGGCATCACCGATCACCTTCGCCACCGTTCCCTCATGCGCGAAGACGACATCCGTCAGGCCGCCGACATACTCGTTGAGCAGTTCCGCCAGCACCTCGGGCACGGCCGTCTCGACCAGCGAGGTAAAGCCCGTGATATCGGTGAAGATCACGGCGACCTCGCGCCAGCGCACCTCCATGTCGTCGCCGTCGTCCCCGGCGGCAAGGCGCTTGGCGAGCTCGGGCGAGAAATAGCGCGACAGCGAAGCGTGGGCGCGCTCCGCCTCCATCTGGCGGCGGCGTGCCTCGCGCAGGACTTCGATGTGACGCATCGTCTTTTCGATCGTCATCTCCAGGTCGGCGAAATCGATGGGCTTGGTGATGAAGTCGAATGCGCCGCGATTCATCGCGGTGCGGATGTTGCTCATGTCGCCATAGGCCGAGACGATGATGGTCGACTTCTTGTCCTCTGCCTCCTGCAGTTTTGCCAGCAGCGACAGGCCATCCATGCGCGGCATGTTGATGTCGGAGACGACAAGATCGACATGGGGATGCTGCTCGATCGACTGAAGGGCTTCAAGCCCATCACGCGCGAAGACGAAGCTCACCAGTCCGTCGCGGATCTGCCGGCGGAATTTCTGGAGCACGAGCGCCTCCAGATCCGGCTCGTCGTCGACTACGAGAATGGTGGCGGTCATGCGGATCGTTCCAGCCTCGCGTCGATCTCCTGGCGGACCTGGCTGAAGTCGATCGGCTTGGTCAAGAGGTCGTCCGCGCCTCGCTCCAGCGCCTTCTTGCGCGTCGCGGCATCTCCGTAGGCCGTAATCATGATCACGGGAACGTCAGGCCGCCGGGCGCGGACCTCCGGCAGCATCTCGAGCCCGCTCATCCCGGGCATGTTGATGTCGGAGAAGATCAGGATCAGCGAGTGCTCGCCGACGTCGGATATGCGGGTCAGGGCCTCCGACGCCGTCCCGGCAAAATCCATCACAAAGCGCTGGGCGCGAAGATCGCGGCGAAATTGCTGGCGGAACAAGGCCTCCACATCGGGCTCGTCATCCACCACCAGGACCATCACACTCACGGCTAACCTCTGTTACTATCCGAAAAATTACTTCTGCGCGGCAGCAGGATGGTGAACTCGGTGAACGCGCCGGGTTCGGTCTCGACATTGATCGTGCCGCCATGCTGCTTGACGATGATGTCATGGCTCATGGAAAGTCCAAGGCCGGTACCTTCCCCTGCCGGCTTGGTCGTGAAGAACGGGTTGAACATCTTCTCCTTTACCTCGGGCGGAATGCCGACGCCGTTGTCGCGGATCCGGATTTCGACGTATTCGCCACGGCTGAGTGTGCTGGCGCTGACCTCCGGTTCAAATCCTGGACCATTTTCGCTGCCCCGCTTGGCGACCGCATAAAAGCCGTTCGAAATCAGGTTCAACAGCACACGCGTGATCTCCTGCGGGAACACCTCGGCCGTGCCGGCATCCGGGTCGAGGTCGCACCTGAGGGTCACGTTGAACCGCGGCTTCTCGGCGCGTGCGCCGTGATAAGCGAGGTTGAGACTCTCCTCCACAAGCGCGTTCACGTCGGTCGGCCGGTGCTCACCGCCGCCCTCCCGCGAATGTAGGAGCATGTTCTTGACGATGGAATCGGCGCGTTTGCCGTGCTGCACGATTTTTTGCAGATTGCCCTTCAGGAGGCCGCTCAGCTCATCGACCTCGTCGCGGACGCTGTCGGCGAGTGACGCTGATGCCAGCAAATCGCTCAGCTCGCCCGTCAGTTCCGCGGAAAGTGCGGCAAAATTGTTGACGAAGTTGAGCGGATTCTTGATCTCGTGCGCGATGCCGGCCGTGAGCTGACCAAGGGAGGCGAGCTTTTCGGTCTGGATCAGGCGATCCTGCGCGGCGCGCAGATCGTCGAGGGACTTTGCAAGTTCCCTGGTGCGGGCCTGCACCTGCTCGAACAGCCGCACATTGCCGATTGCGATCACGGCCTGATCGGCGAAAGTCTGCAAAAGTGCAATCTGCTTGTCGGTAAACGGGTGCACCTCGTTGCGGCGAAGCACGATCGCGCCGATGCTCTCGTTTTCCCGCAGCAGCGGCACGCTCAAAATGGTGCGGTGTCCCATTTGAAGCGCAAGCTCGCGGCCTTCCGGAAAGTCAGTTTGCTCGTCACGGAGATCGGCGACATGCACAGGGGTCTGGTCGACAAAGGCGCGGCCCGCAGTCCAGTTGCGATTGATCGGCCATTTCTCAAGGGGAATGGGAATAGGCCCGTGATGAGCGCTGAATCGCAGATCGTTGCCGTCCTTTAGCGCCACGGCGGCGTCATAGGCATCGCAAAGCTCGCAGGCGCTGTCGACGATTGCCTTCAATGCCGGTCCGACATCTGTCGGCGAGGACGCAATCACTTTCAGGATGTTCGCGCTGCCGGTCTGATAGGTGAGGGCTTCCTGCAGATCGCGGGTCTTGGCCTGCACTTCGTTGAACAGCCGCGTGTTTTCGATGGCGATCACGGCCTGATCGGCAAACGTCCTGAGCAGGGCAATCTGGTTGTCGGCGAACGGGCCCGCTTCGGCGCGCGAAACACCGATCGTGCCGATCGCAACGCCTTCGCGCAGCATCGGCACGACGATGATGCTTCGATATCCTCTGGCGCGCGCCATCTCCTTGACGGCCTGGGAGACATCGGGTTCGGTTTCGATATCGTTGCGAAATGCGATGGTTGAACTCTGTGCGACCCGGCTGTGAATCCCCGGGGACGTCAGCGGGGTAGGGAACGAATTCTCTATCTCCCTGTCCCCGGCTTCGCTTCCCGCCGTGTGGGCTGCCAGATGAAGCATGTCATCCACAACGCGCGTGACGAGCGCCGTCTGGCCGCCGAGCAGCCGCTTCGCACTTTCGGCGATGGCGTCGAATACCGGCTGCACGTCGGTTGGCGAGCTCGCGATGACGTTGAGAATGTCGGCGGTCGCCGTCTGTCGCTCCAGCGCTTCTCTTGTCGCGTTGAACAGGCCGACGTTCTTGATCGCGATCACGGCCTGGTCGGCGAAAGTCTGCAACAGCCGGACCTGGTGCTCGCCGAACGCGCCGGTCGCCCGGCGCGTGGTGATGATGATGCCGATGATCTCGCTCTCGCTGACCAGCGGGGCGAACAACATGCTGCGATAGCCGCGCGCACGCGCGATATCCCGTGCGGCCGGCTCGAGCTCGGTGTCGGGCAGTTGCGCGGCCGTACCATCAGCCACGAGCTGGTAGGGCGGGAATTGAGCGAAGGGCATTGGAAACGCCGCCTGCAGCGCAAGGTCACCGGCAGGATCGGTCGGGGTGAAGGCCGCCAGATGGGCGGCGCCGCCCGCATAGCGAAGCACCGCGGTGGAAAAGCCGCCGATCAGCCGGTTGGCGTTGGCCGCGATGGCCTCGAACACCGGCTGCACGTCGGACGGCGAACCTGCCATCACATTCAGGATATCGGCGGTGGCGGTCTGCCGCTCCAGCGCTTCCCGCGTCTCGTTGAACAGACGCGCGTTCTCGATCGCGATCGCGGCCTGATCGGCGAAGGTCTGCAGCAACTGCACGTGGTCAGCGGCAAACGCGCCAGGCTCGGCACGTGTGACGCTGATCATGCCGACGGGCGTTCCCCTGTTCATCAGCGGCATGAACAGGACGCTGCGGAAACCGCGCAGCCTTGCCAGCTCCTTGTTCAGTTGCGGGACGTCGTCGGCCTCGCTGTCCGGAAACTGAACCGTCTTGCCATCGCGAACCCGGGCAAAGGTCGGAAAGTCTGCGATCTGTCGCGGGAATGATGACTTCAGTCCCTCGTCCGCCTCGGGGCTGGTCGGCGTGAACGCCACCAGATGAAGTTCATCGCCGATGAATTGGAGCACGGTCGCGGAGAAGGCGCCGAGCAGGCGCTTGGAGCTGGACGCGATGGCCTCGAACACCGGCCGGGCATCGGACGGGGAGGCTGCGATGGTGCGCAGGATCGCCGCGCCGGCGTTCTGGCGATCACGCGCAACCGCAAGCTCGCTTTGCAGGCGTGCATTCTCGGCTGCACCGGAGCGCAATTGCTGCTCGAGCTCGTCGATCCTGCGCCTCAGCTCGGCGGCGATATCCTGGGAAAGCGCGGTCATTCGTGATCCGGTTCGGCGCCGCGACGCGAGCAGGCGCACTGCGCGGCCGACGGGGGCCGGCCAGCCTATTTGCCGCATTATCACATCCCGCCCGGCCGGGGGCCAGTGCCCCGCGGCGCGCCGATATCTGCGCTCGAAAACGCTCCAGTCACTTCACTTGGCGTTTTTCCAGCTTTCGGGCCAGGGTCCGGCGGTGCATACCAAGCCGCCTTGCGGCTTCGGAGATGTTGAAATCGGTTTCGATCAGGGTCTGGTGAATGCGTTCCCATTCCAGGGTCTTGATCGAGGTGGGACGCGCGGCCACCTCGATATCGGCGTTGCCCTCCGCTTTGCGGAAGGCGGCTTCGATATCGTCTGTGTTCGACGGCTTGGCGAGATAATGGCAGGCGCCGAGCTTGATGGCTTCCACCGCGGTGGCGATGCTGGCAAATCCGGTCAGCACGACGATCAGCATCTCGGGATCGTGCATATGCAGCGCTTCCACGCAGGCCAGCCCCGAGGCGCCGCCCAGCTTGAGATCCACCACGGCATAGCCGGGGGTTTTCTCTTCAAGCACTTTGCGGGCCTCGTCGAGCGACGCCGCCACGACGACCTGATAGTCGCGCCGCTCGAACGAACGTTTGAGGGTGCGGGCAAAGCCTTCTTCGTCTTCCACGATCAAAAGCAGCCGTTCATCCGTCAAGGCTGCCTCCGATCGCAAGCGTTGCCAGGGGCAGTTCGAGGCTGATGGTTGCGCCTCCCTCTGCATTGTTTCGCGCCGTCACGACCCCGCCGAGCTTGCGCACGACATTGACGACCAGGAACAGGCCGAGGCCGCTTCCCGGGCGGCCCTTGCTCGACTGATAGGGCTTGCCCAACTGCGCCAGCATTTCCGGCGCAAAGCCCGGTCCGCGATCGGTGACCGACAGCATAAGCCGGTCGTCGGCGCGCTCGGCCGCAAGTTCGATCCAGTCGCGCGACACTTCGGCGGAATTGTCGAGCACGTTGAAGATCGCCTGTTTGAGCGCGACCTCGGAGACAACAGGCAGGTCGGTGCCGAACTCGTTCCGGAAGTACAGCGTAGCCGACGGGCGCGTCGTGCGCCACTCCTGGACCAGCGCCGCGAGAAATGCAGTTACAGTCGTCGGCGACGATTCTTCGCCGCGCGCCTCGCCGGCCGAGACGAGAATACCCGTGACGATCGACTTGCACCGTTGCAGCGACGTTTCCATCTCGAACAGATCGTCCGAGAGCTCCGGATTCGATGTGAGGGCTGGCATGCGGCGCCAGTCGCCCAGGATCACCGACAGCGACGCCAGCGGGGTGCCGAGCTCATGCGCCGCCCCGGACGCAAGCAGGCCCATGCGGACGATGTGATCCTGCTCGGCGGCATGCTGGCGCAGCGCCGCCAAATTGGCATCGCGTTTCCGCAGGTTGTGGTTGATGCGCGTCACGAACACCACGAGCAGGACGGCATTGAGCGCAAAGCCGATGAACATGCCGGCGACATGAAGGCTGAACGGATCGCTGAAGCCGTACTGCGGCAGCCCGAGCGGGCGATAGGCGACGGTCAGCCCGGCGAAGCTCAAACAAGCCAGCCCGACCAGCGACCAGGTCGAGCGCGCGTCGAGCAGGACCGCGCCGAGCGTCACCTGCAGAAGGTAGAGCGATGTGAACGGATTGGTCGCCCCGCCGCTCAAATAGAGCTGGCAGGTCAATGCAGCGACGTCGAGCATCAGCGCGAGCAGGAGTTCGCGATTGTTGATCTCCGCCCGGTAGCGCACCCAGACCAGGCTCAACAGGTTGAGCGCCACGAGGGCTGCGATCACGCCGGCCATCGGCAGGATCGGCAGGGCGATGCCAAGCCATTGATCGACGAACGCGATCGTCACGATCTGGCCGATCACCGCGGTCCAGCGGAGCTGGATCAGCAGCGCCATGTTCTTGCGGTTGGTGGTGTCGTCGGTCGATTTTGGCGCATCCAGCGCGACCGGGGCTGTGCCGGCGCCGGCCTTCGCCGGCTCCGTCATGGCCTCGCCCGCCGTTTTCCCGTGGTCATGCTGATCCGATATGCGCTCGAGCATCTGGGCCCGTCTTGCGAGATAAATTGCGTGCGGCGGCCACCAGGCTCCGCACGGCATCGCGCCGCGCATCGAAGTCGCGGACATGGTCCCTGACGCGCAAAGCGCGCAGGAGTGCGGCCGCCAGCATAATGGCCATGGCGAACCATGTCAGCGCGTAAATCAGATGGTTGTTTGGGAACCTGACGACGGTCAGCCCGCCGATCGGATAGCCGCCGCCGTTCGGGGTCGCGTCCGCATCGACGAAGAACGGTGCGACCTGCGACTGTCCACGCGCCGCGGCGATCGCTGCGACGTCGCGGGAATACCAGCGGTTTGCCGCCGGGTCGTTGCTGCGCAGGAAGCCGCCCTCTGGCTCGGTGATCCGCAGCAGGCCGGTAACGCTCACTATTCCGGGCGGGTTTCCCTCGCGCCGTGTTGAGGGCTCCCGCCGCTCCGGGGGAACAAAGCCGCGATTGACCAGGACCGTGGCGCCGTCCGTCGTCTGCAGCGGCGTCAGGACCCAGAAGCCGCGGCCATAGTCGGTCACGGCCGCCACCAGCGTCTCGCGCTCATGCAGGAAGTGGCCGCTGACGGTTACCCGCCGGTATTCGTCGCTCGACGCGGTAATCGCGTGCCACGACGAGGGCGCGGGGATCGGCTGAGGGGCTGCATGCTGGCGCTGCTCGACCCGGTCGATCAGTGCCAGCTTCCATGTCCTGCGCTCAAGCTGCCACACGCCGAGCGCGGTCAGCGCGACCACGCCCAGCGCCGCAAGGGCGACCAGCAGCAGCGAGAGGGCAGATGGGCGCGCCGTCACTGCATGGTGCTCATGTCATGCCCGGGCATCATGTTGACGTTGAGGTGATGCATGACCCAGAGCGTTCCGGTCAGTCCGATCACCACCATGATGATGGTGAAGATCAGCGCCATCATGGTCCAGCCGCCCTCGGAGCGGGTGTTCATGTGCAGGAAATAGACCATGTGGACCACGATCTGGATCGCCGCCAGCGCCGTGATCGCAAGCCCGGTGAGCTGCTTGTCTCCGAGCACGCCGCTCATCACCAGCCAGAACGGGATCGCGGTGAGGATGACGGAGAGGCCGAATCCGATCAGGTAGCTTTCGCGCGAGCCGCCGGCATGGTGCTCGCCATGTCCGTCTGCAGGATGTGCGTCGTGCGCGGGTTGCAGGGAGTGAGTATCGGCTTTCATCGGAGCATTCCCATCAGGTAGACAAAGGTGAACACGCCGATCCAGACCACGTCGAGGAAGTGCCAGAACATGCTGAGGCACATCAGACGCCTGCGGTTGGCCTCGATCAGGCCGTAGCGCGCGACCTGCACCATCAGCGTCACCAGCCAAACCAGGCCGAAGGTGACGTGCAGGCCGTGGGTGCCGACCAGCGTGAAGAAGGACGACAGGAAGGCGCTGCGCTGTGGCGTCGCGCCCTCGTGGATCATGTGGGCGAATTCGAACAGTTCGATGCTGATGAATGCCAGGCCGAACAGCCCGGTTATCACGAGCCAGGCCTGCATCGCGCCGACGCGCGACTTCTCCATCGCCAGCATCGCGAAACCATAGGTGATCGACGACAGCAGCAGCATCGAGGTGTTGACCGCCACCAGCGGCAGGTCGAATAGATCCTTGGGCGCCGGGCCTGCCGCGTAGTTGCCGCCGAGCACGCCAAAGGTCGCGAACAGCATCGCGAAGATGAGACAGTCGCTCATCAGGTAGATCCAGAAGCCGAGCATGGTGCTCGCGCCTTCCGGATGCTCGTGCTCGTCGACGACGTAGAAGACCGGTTCGGAATTTTGTGGAGGGACGACGGCGAGTGTCATGACTTGGCTCCAGCGGCAAGCAGGTGCGTGCGCGCATCTTCCACCCGGACGACCTCATCGGCCGGAATGTGATAGTCGCGGTGATAGTTGAAGGTGTGGCCGATCGCGACCGCGAGCAGGCCGATGAAACTCACGGCCGCCAGCCACCACATGTACCAGATCAGGCCGAACCCCATCGCCGTGGCCAGCGCGGCGAGGATGACACCCGTGCCGGTGTTGCTCGGCATGTGGATCGGCTTGAACCCGGTGAGCGGACGCCGATAACCGCGGCGCTTCATGTCCCACCAGGCGTCGTTGTCGTGAACGACGGGGGTGAAGGCGAAGTTGTAGGCCGGCGGCGGCGACGAGGTCGCCCATTCCAGGGTGCGTGCATTCCAGGGGTCGCCGGTCACGTCCTTCAGCGCTTCGCGCTTGAGCACGCTGACTGCGATCTGAACCAGGAAGGAGATGATGCCGAGGAAGATCAGGAATGCACCAATGCCGGCGATGATGAACCAGATCTGCAGGCTTGGGTCGTCGAACACCCGCAGGCGGCGTGTGACGCCCATCAGGCCGAGCACGTAGAGCGGCATGAAGGCGAAGTAGAAGCCCACCACCCAGAACCAGAACGACAGCTTGCCCCAGAATGGATCGAGCCTGAAGCCGAAGGCCTTCGGAAACCAGTAGGCGATGCCGGCAAACGCGCCGAACACCACGCCGCCGATGATCACGTTGTGGAAATGGGCGATCAGGAACAGGCTGTTGTGCAGGACGAAGTCGGCCGGCGGCACCGCCAGCAGCACGCCCGTCATGCCGCCGATCACGAAGGTGAACATGAACGCGACCGTCCACATCATCGGCAATTCGAAGCGGATGCGGCCTCGATACATCGTGAACAGCCAGTTGAACATCTTCGCTCCCGTCGGGATCGAGATGATCATGGTGGTGATGCCGAAGAAGGAATTCACGCTGGCGCCCGAGCCCATCGTGAAGAAGTGATGCAGCCAGACCAGATAGGACAGGATCGTGATGACGACGGTGGCGTAGACCATCGAGGTGTAGCCGAACAGGCGCTTGCCCGAGAAGGTCGAGGTCACCTCGGAGAAGATGCCGAACGCCGGCAGCACCAGGATGTAGACCTCGGGGTGGCCCCAGATCCAGATCAGGTTCACGTACATCATCGGGCTGCCCCCGAAGTCGTTCGTGAAGAAGTTGGTGCCGATGTAGCGATCGAGCGACAGCAGCGCCAAAACCGCCGTCAGCACCGGGAAGGAGGCGACGATGAGGACGTTGGTGCACAGCGAGGTCCAGGTGAAGACCGGCATCCTCATCATCGTCATGCCGGGCGCGCGCAGCTTGACGATGGTACAGATCAGGTTGATGCCTGATAGCGTCGTGCCGACGCCGGCCACCTGCAGCCCCCAGATGTAGTAATCGACACCGACGTCAGGACTGTAGCCGATATTCGACAGCGGCGGATAAGCGAGCCAGCCGGTGCGCGCGAATTCACCGACGAACAGCGAAATCATCACCAGCACCGCGCCGCCGACCGTCATCCAGAAGCTGAAATTGTTGAGGAAGGGGAACGACACGTCGCGCGCGCCGATCTGCAGCGGGACGACGTAGTTCATCAGCCCGGTGACCAGCGGCATGGCGACGAAGAAGATCATGATCACGCCATGCGCGGTGAAGATCTGATCGTAGTGGTGGGCGTTGAGATAACCTTCGGAGCCGCCAAAGGCGATCGCCTGCTGCAGGCGCATCATGATGGCGTCGGCAAAGCCGCGCAGCAGCATCACAATGCCGAGGATCATGTACATGATGCCGATGCGCTTGTGGTCGACGGTGGTGAACCACTCGCGCCACAGATAGCCCCAGAGCCGGAAATAGGTGACGGCGCCGAGCAGCGCGGCGCCGCCGAGCGCGACCACGATGAAAGTGCCGACGACGATCGGCTCATGCAGCGGCAGCGATTCCAGTGTCAGGCGGCCGAAAATCGCTTTGGCGAGGGAGGAAGTATCGAACATGCGGCGCTCTTTAGGAGTCTGATTTCGGACGCGGTCCGAGAAGAAGGGAACTCGAGGATGGATTGGCGGGCGAGAACAGCGGCCGCTTGAGGCCGGCCCCGCGCAGCGGCGTCGTGTCGAACGGGACGGTGCTCTCCGGCTCGGATTGCCCCTTGAGTTCGTCGACCGAGCAGATGCCCGCCACGTAGGTCGGTTCGGGCCCGAACACCGCGCCGCGCCGGGCATATTTGTCGTAAGTCAGCGGCAGCGTGTTGTTCAGTCCTTCGCGACCAAGCCCACCCTTGGCATCGATCGCCATCATCTCGCTGGTGCACATCTTGCCGGGCTCGACGCACATGTTGACGATCGCCTTGAACAGGTCGCTATCGACGGAGCCGTAGCGGCGGACCGGCTCGTTGGCGCTCGGGCGTTCGAGCACGAGGTATTCGTTGCGGCCGAGCATGTCGCCGCTTGCCTTGACGTTCGTGATCCACTTGTCGAATTCGGCCGTCGTCAGGCTGTGGAACGCGAAGTACATCCCGGAGAAGCCGGCGCCGCTGTAATTGGCGGAGAAACCCTTGTAGACGCCGGGCTTGTTGGTCACGGCGTGCAGCTTCGTCTCCATGCCCGGCATGGCGTAGACCTGGCCGGCCAGCGCCGGAATGTAGAAGGAGTTCATCACGGAGGAGGCCGTGATTCGGAAACGAATCGGGCGATCGACGGGAGCTGCAAGCTCGTTGACGGTGGCGACGCCGTACTCCGGATAGATGAAGAGCCATTTCCAGTCGAGCGCGACCACCTCGACATTGAGCGGCTTGTCCTGGGCCTCGATCGGGCGATCGGCGTCAATGCGGCCAAGCGCGCGGTAGGGGTCGAGCAGGTGGGTGGCCATCCAGGTCAAGGCGCCCAGGCAGACGATGATCAGGAGCGGCGCCGACCAGATGACGAGTTCGAGCTGGGTGGAATGGTCCCATTCGGGCTCATAGCGGGCTGATGTGTTCGACGCCCGGTAGCGCCAGGCGAACAGCGCGGTCAGCGCCATCACCGGCAGGACGATCAAGAGCATCAGAACGGTGGAGATCACGACCAGGTCGCGCTGCTGCACGGCCACGTCGCCGGCCGGGGCGAGTACGACAAAATCGCAACCTGAAAGAGCGGCTGCGAGCGGCAGCAACGCCAGAATCCTCAAGACACGCACGGTGGAACCTTGTTGGAAATTTCCTATGTGAAACAGGGGGTAGCTGCGATGCAACAAAGAGGACATTGGACAATTTGTCCAATGTTGCAGTGCGCAATAGCGGCCCAAACAGCGCCTTTGAGGCCGCTAGCGGCAAGACCGGATGGTGGCCGTCTCAATCAAGAACGGAATAAGGCATAAGGCGCGATGGCGATGACACAGGCCCCAGCAATGGCTCACGGCCACCCGATGACGGCAGGTCACGAACCGGCGCGCCCGGGGGAGATCGCCATCGGCGTCATCATCGGCCGCACGTCCGAATTCTTCGATTTCTTCGTCTATGCGATCGCATCCGTGATCGTGTTTCCGCGCCTGGTGTTCCCATTCGCGAGCGAGCTGACCGGGACACTTTATTCTTTCGGCATCTTCGCGCTGGCCTTCGTGGCGCGTCCGCTCGGGACCGTCATCTTCATGACGATCGACCGCCATTACGGTAAGAGCGCGAAGCTGATTATCGCGCTGTTCCTTCTGGGCACGGCGACGGTGGCGCTCGCCTTCCTGCCCGGCTATGAGACGATAGGCGTCGTCGCGATCTGGCTGCTGGCGCTGGCGCGTGCCGCCCAGGGCCTGGCCTGGGGCGGGGCCTGGGACGGCCTTGCCTCGCTGCTGGCGATCAACGCGCCGCGACATCACCGCGGCTGGTACGCCATGGTGCCGCAGCTCGGCGCGCCGCTCGGACTGATCGTGGCAAGCGCCCTGTTCGCGTTCTTCGCCGGCAACCTGTCCGCGGAGGATTTCTTCGACTGGGGCTGGCGCTACCCGTTCTTCGTCGCGTTCGCGATCAACGTGGTCGCCCTGTTCGCACGGCTGCGCATGGTGGCGACTCCGGAATATGATTCGGCATTCGAAAGCCGCGAGCTGCAGCCGGCTCGCATCGTCGATACGGTTCGTGACGAGGGGCGCAACATCCTGCTCGGCGCCTTCGCGCCGCTGGCGAGCTTTGCGCTGTTCCACATGGTCACGGTGTTTCCGCTCTCCTGGGTGTTCCTGTTCACCCGAGAAAGCCCGGTGCGGTTTCTCATCATCGAGATGATCGGCGCCGCGTTCGGCGTGGTGGCGATCGTGGCTTCGGGAGTGATCGCCGATCGCGTCGGGCGAAAATTACTGCTGACCGGGTCGGCGATCGCGATCGCCGTCTATAGCGGCTTCGCTCCGCAACTGCTCGATGCCGGCGCCGTCGGTGAAACCATCTATATGGTGCTGGGCTTCATTCTGCTGGGCCTGTCGTTCGGCCAGTCTTCGGGAGCGATCGCCTCCAGCTTCGCGCCGATGTACCGCTACACCGCCTCGGCGCTGACCTCGGACCTCGCCTGGTTGTTCGGGGCCGGGTTTGCGCCGCTCGCCGCACTCTTGCTCGCGACCCATTTCGGCCTGATCTCCGCCGGCGCCTATCTCTTGTCCGGCGCGGTGTGGACGCTGCTGGCGCTCTGGCTGAGCGGGCTGCGCGAAAACATCATCGAGTAGCGGCGAACGGGGAAAGACTAGAGCTTCGGTTCTGATTGAATCAGAACCGAAGCTCCAGATTCTTGTTTTGACGCGTTTTCCTCGCGCGAACCGGCAATCCACTTCGCTCGAAACGCTACGTTACTCCACCACGATCTTCACGCGATCGCGGGGTTTGACCTGGGCGTGGGCGTCCAGCCCGTTGAGGACGCGGAAGCGCTCGGTCGGGTGGTCGACGCCGCTCATGCGGTGCGAGAGCGATTCCACGGTGTCGCCGGGCTGCACATTGATGACCTTGATGCGCAGCGGGCGCGCGGCCTGGATTTCCTCGAGCGTCAGGCGGCGGAACGAATTGACGGTCTCGCGCGCATTGCGCTCGCTCTCGGTGGTCTTCTGCTTGGCCGCGAAGATGAAGCGATAGACGTCGCTGCCGAAGCGCAGTGCGTAGACTTTGAACTGCCATTGGTCGCCCCGCGCGGTGGCGGACGCCGCCGGGAAGCCGTTGACGGTGATATCCTCTGTGGAAGCCTTGTCGACGCCTTCCATCCAGCCGGAGTTGAGATAGTCGCCGAGCGACTGTTCCGCCGGCACCCGCACCACATCGAACCGCATCGCCTGCGCGCCGCCTTCGCGAACGCCGATCACCGCCTGCGCGGTGTTGTCGAGCGTGAAGTTCTCCGGGGCCTGGAAGGTGAACCCGAGCTTGGGGTGCAGAAAGCGGCGGCCGCGGACGAAACCCTCGCTCGGGTCTTCGCCATAGACGATGTTGTCGATCGCGGCGAGATAGGTCTCGCGGTCGCGCTCGGCACCTTCGGGCGCCGCATATTGCCGCGCTGCGGCCTGCGCATTGGAAATGCGTTCGGGCGTTGCCGGATGCGAGGACAGGAAGTCCTGCGCGCGCGGATCGAACGAGGCCTTGCCGACCTTCAGCGCCGCATTGCGCTCCATCGCCGTGAGGAAGCGCGAGGCACCATAGGGGTCGAAATGCGCGCGCGCGGCGATGCCGACGCCGATGCCGTCGGCCTCGAATTCCTGCTGGCGCGAGAAGCTCGCCATCGTGAGCTTGGTCTTGGCCAAAGCGAGCGCAGTGAGATCGGGATCATTGCTCATGTCCGTGACGACGCGCGTCACCACCGCCGCCTGCCGTGCCTGGTCTTCGCGGATGGAGGCGTGCTTTGCGAGTACGTGCGCCATCTCGTGGCTCAGCACGGACGACAACTCCGAGGTGTCGCTGGCGAGCGCGATCAGGCCGCGCGTGACATAGAGCTGGCCGGTCGGCAGTGCGAAAGCGTTCACCGCGCCGGAATTGAGGATCGTCACCTTGTACCCCTGGTCGGGACGGTCGGACGCGGCGACCAGCCGATCGACTGTCTTGCTGATCAGGCCTTCCAGCTTCGGGTCGTCATAGGCGCCGCCATAGGTGGCAAGGATCCGCTCGTGCTCGCGCTCGCTCGCCGGCGTCTGCGCGACCGTGGGCTTCGGTTTTGCCGGTTGGGGCGCCGCGACCGGAGCTGCGGTTTCGAACCGGCCGGCGCCGAGATTGCCGCAGGCGGACAGCAGGGTCGCCGCGCACAAAAGCGCCAGCGCAGCCGAAAGGCCGCGGCCCGTCCTGTCCCGCCGTCCCACACCCTCAATCACGCCAGCTACTCTCAAGCTGCCGGAAGATATCATGGTCCGACCCGCCGGATCACGACCCCATCCCTGTTTGCGCCCTGTTTACGCATGATCTCTCGGAAGAACGAGCTTCCCGGATCATGCTCTCATCTGTTTGCTTGAGCACGACCTTTTCGGAGAGCCGCTTCCCCTTTTCATGCCCTTAGTTCCCGCCGAGCACTTCTAATTGCCCCACCCGGAGCAGTTCGATCCGTGGCCCGTTGCGCGCTTCGATCCAGCCGCGGATGCGAATCCGTCGATTTTCCAGTGACTTAGGCGCAAACCCAGCCGCCTCGAGCGCGGGGATCATGCGCCTTGGAATAGTCACAGCAAAGTCCCGTGTCCAGTTCCGGCCAAAGTTGAGGTAGGTGGTTGCTCCCGCCTGACGGACGGACAAGACCTTCCCCTCGACCACCGCAAAACGCCCGATCCCCGCCAAAATATCGCCCGGACTTTCCGCGTTTTTTATGGCCGAGGCGTCGGCCCACGTTCCCCTTTTGGCCTGCCTCGCCTCGGCCTCGGCGGCAAGCAATAGGGTGGCGCAATCCCGGTTCGAGACATCAGGCGATACCATCGCCTGGCCCTGCTTCAATAGCTCGCTTTGCACGGCCGCGTCGGAGCCCGAGACAAAGACGAACGCCGCCTGGCGTCCATAGCGGTCCGGCGCGTCGTCCTCGCCCTGCAGCGAGATGTCGCGTCCCATCACCAGCGCCGACAGGGCTGCGGCCCCTTTCTGCCGGTCCGCAATCTCGATGCCGGCGAGGCGGATCTCGCGGCCGTCCTCGAGACGAAAGCTGCGCCCGCCGGTCACGGACACGACCCGGCCCTCGCCCTGGGCTTCGAAAGCGCATCCCGCCGCGCGGGCCGAATCGGCTATCACCGGAGGCATGAGGCACAACAGCAACATTTGTGCACAAAATTTCGCGTGATGCGCTGTCACTTTGTGGCCCCGTGTCATGACGCCGCTGCTAGCCGACTGAATTAGGACATGATTTTCCGTAACGACGTCGGTCTCCGTCCGACACTATCCCCGGGGCATTTTGACTTGAGGCCGATTGCGAGCATAAGTAGCACCCCATCGGCGGGGACCAGCAATGAAGCCGGAGCGCTGGATTTCGCGCAAGCCAGTCTTGCCGTGCGTCCGGGCACAACAGGAAAGATAAGTGCTGCATGAACTCGTTTTTTCGGCGGCAGTTGACCGATTACGTTGAATATCATCGTGACCCCTGGAATTGCGTGATGCATGTGTTCGGCATCGTGTTCCTGTTCCTGGCGGCCATTCTCCCCCTCAGCCTGTTGTCCTTCACTCTGTTCGGAGTTGAGGTCAGCGCGGCCGTGCTCGCCGTGCTGCCGGTCCTGTTCTACTGGTTCTTGCTCGATCTTGCGCTTGGTGCGGGAATCTTTTGCGGGGCTGTCGCTCTGCTGTCACTGGCCGCCTGGATTGTCAGTCATGTGACCATCACCGGCTTGTGGTCGCTTACGGCGGTCCTCCTTGTCGTGGGAGTCGCCTCGCAGATCATCGGGCACCAGGTGTTCGAACGCAGGAAACCCTCGATGGCCGACCACCCCGCCCATCTGCTGCTCGGACCGATGTTCGTGATGGCGAAATTATTCATCGCGCTGGGCTTTCGGCACGATCTCGCGCGTATTATCCAGCCTCCGCAAGATTCCCTGTCGTATTCCCAGTAGCTCCAGCCGTACTGCATCCCACCGCATGACACGAATCCTAGTTACAGGCGGTAACGGCTTCATTGGCAAGCACCTGGTCTCGGCGCTCGTCGCGCAAGGCAGCGACGTGCGTGTGCTCGATCTGCAGCCGCCGTCGCGGGCGTTGCCGAAGGTCGAGTATGTCAAGGGATCGGTGCTTGACTGCGACCTCGTAGACAGCGCCATCGACGGCGTCGACGAGGTGTATCACCTTGCCGGGTTGCCCGGGATGTGGCTGCCGCGGAAAGCCGATTTCCACGATGTCAACTGTGGCGGCACCGAGGTCGTGATCGGGACCGCGTGCAAGCGTGGCGTGAAGCGGCTCCTGCACTGCTCCACCGAATCAATCCTGTTCCGCGCCTCGCGATCGGACGATCGCCTCGCCGACGACGCGCTATTGCCCGACGACATGCCGGGGCCCTATACGCGCTCGAAAATGCTCGCCGAACGCTATGCGATGCAGCAGGCGGCAGCGGGATATCCTGTCGTCATCGGCTGTCCCACGATGCCGATCGGGACCCACGACCACAATTTCACGCCGCCGACGGAAATGCTCCGGCTGTTCCTGAGCCAGCGCGTGCAGCTCTATCTGGATTTCGTCGTGAACCTGGTCGACGTGCGCGATGTCGCGGCAGGGCTGATCCTCGCCATGCAACGCGGGCAGGTCGGACATCGCTACATTCTCGGCGGCGAAGGCATCGCGCTGAAGCAGGTGCTGCGGATCATGGCGCATGTCAGGGGCCGGCGCACGCCGCGCCTTGCGATCAATGGCCGCCTTGCCGAGATCACCGCGGGCATCCTGGAGTTCGTTGCCGATCGCGTGACCCACCGGCCGCCGTCGGGCACGGCCGAAGGGGTGCGGATCGCGCGGCGGGCAGAGGCGCTGTCGATCGAAAAGGCGCAGCGCGAACTCGGCTACGCGCCCGGGCCGGTCGAGCCCGTGCTTCGCGAAACCATTGCGCATCTGCTTGGCTCCGGTCACAATCAGGCGGAATGGGAACCGGCGTCGAGCCCGGGCGCCCAGTCGTTCAATACCACGCGCCGGTTTGGCGTCTGATCCAATCGCCTGATACGGTTGCAATATGTCGCAAGACCCTGGTCAATGGTTCGCGTTTGTCTGGAGCGGGTGGACCGCTACCTGGCCCACCCAGTTGCTCGCCATCATCTGGATTCTATGGGTCATGAGCTGGGTGGCGGCATCGGTCTGGTCCGGCCAGACCAAGAAGCACGTCATGACCTCGGACTCGCTGAGGTACCGCATCCCGATCCTCGTGGGCGCGATTCTGTTCCTGCCATGGACCGGACAGGTGCTGGGGGAAAAGCCGTTGTGGCAGTTCGGCAGCTTCGGCATCTACGTAATGGCGGTCCTGACGCTGGCCGGAATCTCCTTCACCTGGTGGGCGCGAATCCATCTCGGACGGTTCTGGTCGAACGCGATCACGCACAAGGAAGGCCACCACGTCATTGACACCGGGCCGTATGGCCTCGTGCGCCACCCGATCTACACCGGCCTGATCGCGGGAATGCTGGTCACCGGTGTGGCGGTCGGGACGGTGACGGCGATCCTGGGCGCGGTGCTGATCTCGCTTGGCATGGCGCAGAAGGCCCGGATGGAGGAGGTGTTCCTCAGCGCCGAACTCGGCGCGGAGGAATATGGAGCGTATCGCCGTCGCGTTCCGATGCTGATCCCGTTCATGCCCGCCGGTTAGCCGCAGCACGGTTTCTGCTTAAATCGGAATGGCGCCGTAGCCCGGGTGAAGCGCCAGCGGCCGCTCGTAAAGGCTGACGCAGATCCCGGATTGCGCGTTCCGCTCCACCCGGGCTACGTGCAGACATCTATCACCGTGGTCGCGGAGACGACTTCTCGCCCGAAGCCTGGCCCCGCGAAGGGCGGGGAGTGGGACTTGCCGGTCGCTTTGCCGGCTCCGCGGCCGTCGCCGTTGTTGCGGGCTGCTGCGAGACTGGCATCAGGTGGCGCGGGATGACGACGCGCTGGCCGGCGGTCAGTGGGGCATTATCGGAGAGCTGATTGGCCTGGATGAGTGACCACAGCGGGACGTGGTTCACTGTGGCCAGACCCTGCAAGGTGTCGCCTGCGCGGGCGTATTGCGGAATGCCGCTGTCCCACAGCTCGAGCGGCGCATCTTGCGGAACGACGTAGCGCAGCGGTGCAGTCTCGCCTTTGATCTGCATCGGTGTCGTCCCGAGTTGCACGACCGCGTTCACCAACTGGTCGTGGATGGTATCCATCTTGTCGATGTTGATGTGGGTGACTTCCTTGTGGTCCTTCAGGTCGAAGCTTGCATAGTGGCCTTGATAGCCCGACTCGGCGACGACATCGCCGCCCCCCAACACGCTGTCGGACATGAAGATATTGATGAAGCGCTCGACATTGAGCGGCACTTTCCCCGTTGCGTGCGCCGGATCGATGGCGACGATCAGGCTGACCGGGATGTTCTCCTCCTGAAGGACTTCGGCGAATATCACGGAGCAAAGTCCGCCCATCGAGTGCCCGATCAGGACGATCGGAAGAGGATCCTTTTTGTATTCGCGGATCGCCTTGGCGGCGATGAGCCGGCAGATGGTAAACTCGTTAACGTCGGCCTCGACGCCGACCTCCTGGAGGCGGCTGGTCAGTTGATCCATGCCGCGCGAAAAAATCGGGCCCATGGCGCCGCGAAACAGATAGGCGCGCACCCGTGGCGTCGGAGCGGGTTGTTCGGCGGCAGGGGGCGGCAATGCGGCCACCGTGGCAGCGGTATTGGCCTGCTTTGCGGCCGGAGCCGCGAGCGCGAAATGGCAACCGGCCGGCCAGATGCAGGCGACAAGCATTGCCCGAAACACAATGGCCATTAGCGGTTTCGGATTGATCATGCGCCTTCCGCCTGTGGTTTCGGCGCGCAGATACGCCGGCGCCCGATTGCCGGCTGGCCACTTGCCCGCGTTTGAGATGAACCATCGCGCAGGAATTGGCAAGAATTGCGGCGCAACCTGCGCGCCGCAATTCGATAGGCCCGGGATCAGTTACGGACCGCAGCCGCGCTGGCGGCCGCCCGTGGTGGTACGGCGGCGCTTGCCTCACTCGGCTGCCGCCGCTTCGTCGGCGATGCCGGGCTTGGCCGGCCGAAGACGACAGCGTCGATCTCGCTGATCACCTTCTGCTGCATGATCTGGCTCTTTTCGATCGTCAGGTGCCCGACGCCCGGCACGCTCTGGACATTGACGTTGTCAAGCGTACCCTGGAATCCCCTGGCTCTTTCGACCGGAGTGCCGGCGCCGTTGGCGACGTAGAAATTGATGTATCGTCCGACCCGTCCCGAAAGGCTGGTGTGGAACACCGAGTCGAGCCCGATGGCAAGCTTCACGGGAACGCCGAGCTGGTCCAGCCTCGCGACCATATCCGGCAGGGAGGTCGCGCCCGAGGAGTGACCGACCAGGATAACGGTCTTGATCTTGCCGCTGCGGTATTCGGCCGCGGCCTCGTTGGCGAGCGATGACCAGAACACGTAATTGCTGATCGTCACGCGCATGCCCTGCGCCTCTAGTTTCGCGGCGATCTCGTCCAGTCCCAGCGAGAAGATGTTCAGGACCCCGCGGAGCAGAAAGACGTGGGCAGTGGAGGCGCGAGCGGCCGCCGATTCCGGCGCAGCCTGCGCCGGGCTTGCGACGATCGGAAGCAGCAGCAACAGCGCGGTCGCGACGGCGCGCAGCCGCGGAAACAAGTGCCGGCCGACCAGTCCGGTGTGGCCGCGATATGCGTTCATGGCTCCTCCTCGAAGGGCTACCGAATATTGGCGACGACCGTACCCCCAGCCCCCTCGCAACCGCAACAAAAGCGGTACGCGCTGCGTGGCTTTACTGAGGCGGCGTGTCTCGCGAGCAACACGGAGTCAGGGATTCGTTAATGTTTGTCGTGAGCTAGGGGCGTGGGAACTAGGCGAGAAAATGGCGGCCACCGGGAGGCAATCGAAATCAGCAGCGAGGCACGCGCTTTTGATTGCCGCATGTCCGGACGCGCCTGCGGCCTCAATTGCAAGTCGGTGCTCGGGGCGCGACCCGTGATCAAAGCGGTGTTTGGTCCGACCGCAAACTTCGATCGACGCCGAGATATTGTATCGAGCTGACGCCCCCGAAGACCATTCCGCTTAACGGAAAACCAGGGGCGGATTCATGCATTGCCGCGGCTTGCTGCCACCAATCTCATGCGGCATGATCGCGCCGCAAAATGGTAGACCGCAGTCAATGTGGCTGACGAACCGGGAGGACTTCATGAAACGGATTCTGTCGGGCGCATTCGCCTGCATGCTGGCGGTCTCGGCCACTGCGGCGCTGGCGCAGAGCAAACCGCCGCCGCTCAGGATCGGCGGCATCCTCGACATGTCGAGCCTCTACGCCGACATCACAGGCCCCGGCAGCGAAACCGCCGCCAAGATGGCGGTCGAGGATTTCGGCGGTGAGGTCTTGGGCCGCAAGGTCGAGGTCGTGGTCGGCGATCATCTCAACAAGGCCGACCTCGCCGCGAACATCGCGCGCGATATGCTCGACAACCAGGGCGTTGAGATGATCTTCGACGTCGCGGCTTCCGCCACCGCGCTCGCCGCGGGCGAGATCGCCAAGGCGCGGGGCAAGATCATCATCTTCAACGGCCCCGGATCGATCCGCCTCTCCAACGAGGCCTGCGGCCCCTATACCGTGCACTATGTGTTCGACACCTTCGCGCAGGCCAATGTGACGGGTCTCGCGGCGGTCAAATCCGGCCTCGACACCTGGTTCTTCCTGACCGCCGACTACGCCTTCGGGCAGGATCTCGAGAACGACACCACCAATGTCGTGGTCAAGACGGGCGGCAAGGTGCTGGGCAGTGTGCGCCATCCGCTGAATACGTCGGACTTCTCGTCCTTCCTGCTGCAGGCGCAGGCCTCGAAGGCGAAGGTGATCGGGCTTGCCAATGCCGGCGGCGACACCATCAACGCGATCAAGCAGGCGGCCGAATTCGGTCTGACCAAGAGCGGTCAGAAACTCTCCCCGTTGCTCGCCTTCGTCACCGACATCGACGGTGTCGGCCTCGACACCGCGCAGGGGCTGTTGCTCGCCGAAGCCTTCTACTGGGACCTGAACGACGATACCCGCGCATTCACCAAGCGCTTCATGGAGCGCACCAAGCGCGTGCCGACCTCGGCGCAGGCCGGCGTCTATTCGTCCGTCACGCATTACCTGAAGGCGGTGAAGGCCGCGGGCACCACGGATGCCGCGGCTGTGATGAAGGTGATGAAGGAGACCCCGATCAACGACATGTTCGCCAAGAACGGCAGGATCCGCGAGGACGGCCGCATGGTGCACGACATGTATCTGTTCGAGGTGAAGAAGCCGTCCGAGTCCAAGGGACGCTGGGACGACTACAAGCTGCTCGCGACCGTTTCCGGCAACGAGGCGTTCCAGCCGCTGGAAAATTCGCGCTGCCCGCTGGTGAAGAAGTGACGCGAAGCGTGGCCGTCATTGCGAGGGCGATAGCGACGAAGCAATCCATGGCTCCGCAAGCGGCGAGATGGATTGCTTCGCTCCGCTCGCAATGACGGTGGATGGATCTAACTAACAACAACCAAGAAAGCCAAACCCATGACTGAAAACAGCATCGTCCTGCAAAGCCTCGACAACGGCCTGCTCACCATCACCATGAACCGTCCGGAGCGGCGCAATGCGCTGAACCCGGACATGACGCGCGGCCTGGTGGAGGCGGCGCGGCGGGCGGCCGAGGATCACGAGGTGCGCGCGGTGCTGATCAAGGGGGCCGGCGGCACCTTCTGCGTCGGCGGCGACGTGAAGTCGATGGCGGAAGGGCGGGCGCCGCTGCCGTTCGAGGCCAAACTTACCAACTTACGTCGCGGCATGGAGGTCTCGCGGATCCTGCACCAGATGGCAAAGCCGGTGGTGGCGCAGCTCGACGGCGCTGCAGCCGGCGCCGGGCTCTCGATCGCGCTGTCCTGCGACCTGCGGGTGGCGAGCGAGTCCTGCAAGATCACGACCGCCTTCGCCAAGGTCGGCTTCTCCGGCGACTATGGCGGGACCTATTTCCTGACCCAACTCCTCGGCAGCGCGAAGGCGCGCGAGCTGTATCTGACCTCGCCGGTCCTCACCGCGCAGGAGGCGCATGCGCTTGGCGTCGTGACCAAGGTGGTGCCGGATGCGCAGATTGACGCCGCCGCGCGCGAGCTTGCGATGTCGCTGGCACAGGGACCGTCGATCGCGCTCGGCTTCATCAAGCGCAACATCAACAATGCAGAGCATCTGTCGCTCGAGGATTGCTTCGACGGCGAAGCCATCCATCACACCCGCTGCGGCGAGACAGCCGACCACAAGGAAGCGGCCAAGGCGTTCGTCGAGAAGCGCAAGCCCGTCTTCAAGGGCGAGTAGGGATGGCCGGCTACCTCAGGCTGCGCCAGATTTGTCTGGTGGCGCCAGAACTCGAGCCCGTGATTTCAGCTATCGCCGATATCATGGGCCTGAGCGTCTGCTATCGCGACGGCAATGTCGCGAAATATGGCCTGGAGAACGCGCTGCTGCCGGTTGACACCATCCTGCTCGAAGTGGTGGCACCGTTTAAACCGGGCACGGCGGCAGGCCGCTTCATTGAGAAGACCAGCGGCCGCGGCGGCTATATGGCGATCTTCTGCTGTGATGATCCCGACGCGCGCGGCGCGCATGCCAACGCCATCGGCGTGCGCACCGCGAATGTGATCACGCACGCGCCCTATCACGGCGTGCAACTCCACCCGCGCGACTGCTGCGCCGCCTTCATCGAGTTCAACCACACCGATGGCAGCGACGATGTCCTGGGGCCTTATCCGCCGGCCGGGCCGGAGTGGCAGAAGCACATCCGAAAGGATGTGACGCAGGCGCTGACCGAAGTCGAGATGCAGAGCCCGGAGCCGCAAGTGCTCGCGGCGCATTGGGGGCGGATCCTTGAGGTGCCGGTCAGCGGGACCGAGCTACGATTGCCGAATTGCACCTTCCGCTTCGTCAACGGCGAAAGCGAGATCATGAGCGCGCTGACGTTCAAGGTGGCGGACGCGGCGAGGGTGCGCGATGCTGCAAGGAAAAAGGGACTTGCGGTGACCGGCGACGAGTTCTCGTTGGGTGGCGTCACGTTCCGGCTCGCCGCCTGAGCCACGCGCTTCACCGTCATGCCCGGGCTTGTCCCGGGCATCCACGTTCTTCGGCTCCGCGCGAGGGGATGCGCGTGGATGGCCGGGACAAGCCCGGCCATGACGATCGAGAACGGCGTTATCGCCCCTTGAAATTGGCGACGCGGCGCTCGGCGGAGGCTTTCACGCCTTCCTTGAAATCTTCGGTGGCGCGCAGCCTGGTCTGCTCGATCAGCTCATGGTTGGTGGCGGCGAGCACGCGGTCGGCGAAGTCGCTGCGCATGGTGGCGCGGGTGGAGATGAGGCCGAGCGGGGAGCACTCGGCGATCTCCTGCGCGAGCTTCAGCGCCTCGGCGCGCACCTGATCTTGCGGCACCAGCACGTTGGCGAGTCCCCAGCGATAGGCCTCCTCGCCGGTGACGCGGCGGCTGGTGTAGAACATCAATTCCGCGTTGTTCTTGCCGATCAGTTCGGGCAGCGTGAATGTCAATCCGAAGCCGGGATGGAAGCCGAGCTTGGTGAAGTTTGCCGAGAAGCGCGCCTCGGGGCAAGTGACGCGGAAATCCGCGGAGACGGCAAGGCCAAGTCCGCCGCCGATGGCGGCGCCATGGACAGCGGCGACGATCGGCTTCTTGTTGCGGAAGATGCGCACCGCCTGCACATAGAGATGGTTGATCGGCAGATTGGCGGCCGGATCGGAGGCTGCGCGCTCTTCCTGCTCCTGCCGCGCCGGATCGTTGAAATTGGCGCCGGCGCAGAACGCCTTGCCTTGCGCAGCCAGCACGCTTGCGCGGATCTCGATGTCGCGGTCGAATTCCTCCAGCGCGTCCGCGATCTGGTTGATCAGCGCGACGTCGAAGAAGTTCAGCGGCGGTCTGCGGATTTCGATCAGGCCGACGTGGCCCTGCTTCTCGACGCCGATATCGGTATATTTGCTCATGAGCGTTCCCTACAAAAATTAGCGTAACCCAAGCCCGCGGGCGATGATGCCGCGGAGCACTTCCGTGGTGCCGCCCTGGATCGTCAGTTTCGGCGCCGTCCGAAGCGCGAATTCGAGCTGCTTCTCCAGCGTCTCGCGGTTGGAGGCGGTCTCCTCGACGAAGGCGGCGAGGTCGCGCACGCGATGCGGCAATTGCTGCTCCCATACCGTGCCGATGTCCTTGACGATGGAGGCCTCCACGACCGGCTCCTTGCCGGCCTGCAGCATGCCGGCGACCGAGACCGACATGCGGCGCATGGTGTGAAGCTGCGCCACCAGACGGCCGATGCCTTCGGCGCTGCGCGTATCAGGCTTGTCGCCGACGGCGCGCACCAGCTCGGTCAGCACGTAATAGGTCTCAAGGAAGCGCTCGGGGCCACTGCGCTCATAGGCGAGCTCTGACGTCGCCTGCTTCCAGGCGCCATCGATCTCACCCAGCACGTGATCGTCGGGCACGAAATAGTCGGTGAAGACGACTTCGTTGAACTCGAATTGCCCCGTGATCTGGCCAATCGGATTCACCTCAATGCCCGGCTGTTTCATCTTGACCAGGAACTGGGTCAGGCCATGGCGACGGTTTTCTTTCGTCGGCGGCGAAGTGCGGAAGATCGCGATCATGTAGTCGGCGATATGCGCCGAGGAGGTCCAGATCTTGCTGCCGTTGATGAGGTAGCCGCCGTCGGTCTTGGTCGCGCGCGTCTTCGCCGCGAACAAATCCGAGCCGGAATTCGGCTCGCTCATGCCGATCGCAAAACAGAGTTCGCCGCGGCAGATGCGCGGCAGGATGTCCATCTTGATATGCTCGGGCGCGTACTTCAAGAGGACCGGCCCGCTCTGGCGGTCGGCGACGAAGAAGCGTCGCGTCGGCGCGTTGGCGACCCGCATCTCCTCGGTGACCACATAACGTTCAAGGAACGAGCGCTCCTGGCCGCCATATTTCTTCGGCCAAGTCATGCCGAGCCAGCCCTTGGCGCCGACCCGGCGCGAGAATTCCGGCGCGTCGGTATCTTCGCGGTTGGGCTTGTTCGGATCAAAGGTGCCGGCGGCGATCTCCTCGGCAAGGAAGGCGCGCACCTCTTTGCGTAATTGCTCGCATTCGGGCGGCAGACGGATCGGATCGAAACGTAGGGCTGCAGTCATGGCTCTTTCCGTAAATCAGCGCGAGGCCACCAGCGGCCACAATTCGTCGGCGCCTCTGGCGGCGACACGCTTGCCGAGCTCAACCGCCCAATGGCTTTCCGAGCCGAAGTCGTCGCGCCAGGCCAGCGCACGCAGCGAATAGCGATGCAGGATATGCTCCATGGTGAAGCCGATCGCGCCGTGCACCTGGTGCGCGATGGCGCCGCCTTTCTCGGCCGCCTCCGCGCAGCGGATCTTGGCGGACGCTGCTTCGAGGTACACTGCGTCGTCGAAAGAGGTCGCATTCGCAACGGCGTCGGCGGCAGAGGTCGCGGCCGCAAGCGCGGCGGCGGATTCGCCGGCGAGGCGTGCGAGATTGTGCTGCACCGCTTGGAATTTCGAGATCTTCTTCTCAAAGGCGACACGTTCGTTGGAGTAGCGCACGGAAATGTCGAGCATCGATTCCAGCGCGCCCGCGATCTGGAGGCTGCGGACCACGCCGCCCATCAGCATCAGCGTGGTCTGGTCAAAGCCCTTCGGCGCCGGCTTGATCGTGATTGGCTCGACCTTGTCTAGCGTCACGGTGTCCGAATTGTCGTAGCCGACATTGATCCCGGACTCGATCCGGGCTTTGTCGGCTTCGACCAACGCGATCGAGATGCCGCCATTGTTGCCATGCGCCAGCACGGCAAAATGCTTTGCCGCTTTGGCAAAGGGCACGCCGCGGGCGCGGCCGGACAGGCTGCCATCGGCATTGAGCGTGATGCGGTCCTTCGGGCTTGCGGGGACCACCGTCATCTCGCCGTCGGGGGAAGTGATCTTCGCCTGCGCGAGCAGCCAGCCCGCCAGCATGGTCTCGGCGAGCGGCACCGCGATCGCAAACCGGCCGGCGGCGTTGAGCACGCCAAAGCCTTCGGCCAGACTCGCGCCGGAACCGCCGAGATCGTCCGGCACCCAGGCGAGCGGCAGGCCGGCCTCGCTCAGCGCCTGCCACAGCGGCGCTTTCCAGCTTCCCGTCGTGTCACTGTTGATGGTCTGGGCGTCGGCGAGATCGGCAAAGATTTTCTCTGCGGTCTCGACGACGATATTCTCACTCTCCGCCACGGCGTTCCTCAAGCTATGGAATTTGGCACGTCTCGGACGCGCCAAACGGTCGCGCCAAGTGCATTTCGTTCTTGCGCTTTATGATGGGGAAAAGCCATAGCCCTGACAAGCGCTGTCCGCAGGGCCGCCTGCGGCCGCGGCATGCGAGCCATGGTGCGGAAGGAGAAATTCCACGCAACGGAGTTCTGGCTTGTCGCCTTGGCCATGCGATATGGTATGCCAGCGCCGCAACGTTTTGAGCGCAAAAGCTAAAGAGGGAGTGGAGTGCGAATGTCGAAGGATGGTTTGTATGCGATCGTAACGGGCTCTGCGTCCGGCCTCGGGGCCGCGACCGCGCAGATCCTGGCCAAGAGCGGTGGACGCGTCGTCGTCAACTATTCCAACAGCAAGAACGAAGCCGAAGAGACCGCCGATCTTTGCCGCAGCGCCGGCGCCGAGGTCGTGGTGGTGCAGGGCGACGTGTCGCGCGACGAGGATTGTCGGAAGATCGCCGCAGCGGCGGCATCCTGGGGCAGGCTGGATGCACTGATCAACAATGCCGGCACCACCAAGCATGTCGCGCACGACAATCTCGACGGGCTCTCGGCGGAAGATTTCCATCGTATCTACGCGGTGAACACGATCGGGCCGTTCCAGATGGTGCGCGCGACCCGCCCGCTGCTTGAAGCCGCGGCGAACGCGTCGGGGCGCGCCTCGGCGGTGGTGAATGTCTCATCGGTTGCCGGCATCTCCGGCGTCGGCTCCTCGATCGCCTATGCCGCCAGCAAGGGCGCGCTCAACACCATGACGTTGTCGCTGTCGCGTGCGCTCGCGCCGCTCATTCGCGTCAACACGGTCTGTCCCGGCTATATCGATACGCCTTGGTTCACCAAGGGCCGCGGCGAAGCCGGCGCCAAGCAGGTGCGCGATGCTGTCGTGGCGAGGGTGCCGCTGAAGGTGGCGTCAACGGCGCAAGATATCGCGCAGCTCGTCTGCTTCCTGGCGACGCCGGCCTCGAGCAACATGACCGGCGAATGTGTGCGCATGGATGCGGGAATGCATCTGATTTCGTAGGCCCATCCTCTATGTCATGGCCGGGCTTGCCCGTCTTCGCTATCGCTTCGCCGGACCGACGCTGGAGTGCCCGGCGAAGCCTTGGCGTAGCCGGGTCCCGGCCATCCACGATCTTGGCCGCGGATACGAAGAACGTGGATGCCCGGGACAAGCCCGGGCATGACGGAGCGAGAGCAAAGCGCGCTACCGCCTGCCGGGATCGGGAATGACGCCGCTCGCCACCAGCCGGTTCCAGATGAACAGCACCACCACCGCGCCGATGGTGGCGGTGATGAAGCCTGCGCCTTGATCGGGGCTGTAATGGCCGATGGCCTGTCCGACCCAGGTCGCGAGAAACGCGCCGGCGATCCCGAGCACCGTCGTCAGGATGAACCCGCTCGGGTTGTTCGGTCCGGGTGAGAGGAAGCGCGCGATGAGGCCTGCGATGAAGCCGACGATGATGATCCAAAGAATGCCGCTCATGGCGGTCGTCCTTTCCTGAAACGAGAAATCAGCCTTTGTCCGCGGCCGCAATCAAACCCGCCGCGACATTTCCTCGTCGCTCGGCAGTCGCCCGTCCGGCGTCAGGTGATTGACCGCGTCAGGCAAAAACTGGCTCAAGCCACTGAGCAGGTCGTCGCGCGATAGGCCGCTTTGCGCGGAGATCTGGTCGATCTGGTCGGCACCCAGCGCGTTGGCGAGATCGCCCGGCGCGACCTGCTTGTTCGGGCCGTTGCTGACCCAGGAATTGGCCTGGTCGCCGAGGCCGTTATCCTGCAGCTGTTTCAGGAGATCGCCGAGCCCGCCGCTCAGGATGGTGCCGGCAGCACCACCGGCGAGCAGTCCGCCAAGGCCGCCCTTGAGCAGATCGCTCAATCCGCCGCCCGCCGCACCGCCGGGCACGTTTGCTGCGACGACGTTGCCGGGCGGAGGAGCGGGTGTCTGAGTTGGCGTTGGCGCCGGCGCCTGCCGTGGGGCCTCGCCGGGCTGATTGGTGAAATGCCTGACCGCCTTCCAGGCCAGCAGTGCCAGGATGGCCATGGTCATGGGCGACATGCCGCCCTTGTCGGATTCGGCGCTCGGCGTGCTGGGCCCGCGCGGGCCATTCTGCATGCCGTTGAGTACGTCGAGTAAACCCATCGTCTTCTCCCGCGTATCTGCCCCGCGCCGAAAACATAACGGCCGCCCATGACGGTTACAAGGCACGGCCGCAGGCTGCGGCTCCGGTTCGGTAGGCACAAAATACCAACTCTGCTATCGATTATGGTCGTGGGGTTGAACGGCGGATGAATGCTTTGGATCGACCGATCGGGATCGCCGGCGCCGGCAGCATCGGCTGTTTTGTCGGCGGCATGCTGGCGGCCAGCGGCCGCAAAGTGGCGCTGTTGGCGCGGCCGCGCGTGGTCGATGAAATCAGGGGTAACGGGCTGCTGCTGACCGGCTTCGACGGGTCAGAGCAAAGGCTTGCTGCGAACGAGATCACGCTGTCCGACGATCCCTCCATTTTTGCCGACGCCGGCACGGTGCTGGTCACGGTCAAGAGCGCGGATACCGCTGATATGGCTGACCTCATCGCGAGGCACGCGCCTGACGATGCAGTCATCGTCAGCCTGCAGAACGGCGTCGGCAATGTCGGCCTGTTGCGCCAGCGCCTACCCGGTCGAAAGGTGCTGGGCGGGATGGTGCCGTTCAACGTGGTCGGTCTCGGCGAGGGCAGGTTTCACCGCTCGACATCGGGCGCAATCGTCGTCGAACGGGACGCGGCGGGCACGGCGCAGCAATTATCGGTGCCGGGCCTTGCGATGCGCGCGACGGACAATATCGACGGCGTGCAGTGGGGCAAGCTGATCGTCAATCTCAACAACGCGCTGAATGCGCTGTCCGACATCCCGCTGCGGCGGCAGCTCGCACAGCGCAACTTGCGAAAGCTGTTCGCCGACCAGATGGCGGAGGGGCTCGCGGCGATCAAGGCGGAAGGCATTAGACCGGTGTCGCCGACGCCGATTCCGGCTGGGCTAATACCGCCGCTGTTGCGGCTGCCGGATGCGATCTTCGAGGCGCTGCTCGGGCGTACCATGAAGATCGATCCGCAGGCGCGCTCCTCAATGTGGGAAGATCTGAGGCGCGGCCGACGCACCGAGATCGATTATCTACAGGGCGTCATCACAGATATCGCCGACCGGCGCGGCCTGAAGGCGCCGCTGTCGCGGCGTATCGTCGAACTGGTCAAGCAGGCCGAGGCGGCGGGCAAGGGCTCGCCCGGGTTGACGGTCGAGCAAATCCGAGGCTGATGCCTTGAAAAGGCGCCGGCCCCGCACGAATTCCAATGGGGACATGATGGAGGAGGATCGATGAGACGGATCGCCACCGCAGTGTGGTCGGTTGTGACTCTGACTCTGGGTTCAGTCGCGGCGTCCCATGCCGCGCCGCCGACGGTCGTCCCCTCACCGGGCTATGACGCACGATTGCAGGAGAGCCGCGCGGCATCGCGGGCGCCGGCCTTGGATCCGATTGCGCCTGCGCCCAAGCGGGTCGTGCCGCACCGCGCCAAGCGCACGCATCTGCGCTAAGGCACCTCGTAGCCCGGTGGAGCGAAGCGCAACCCGGGATCTTTGCCTTAGGGGGCGGCCCCGGGTTACGCTGCGCTTCACCCGGGCTGCGATTCCGAAAGGGTCAGCTCCGCTGCTTCGCCTTGGCGGGCGGCGCCGGCGGCTGCGGGGCGAAAATCTTCTTGAACTCGTTCCAGCTCGCGGAGACCCGCGGCCAGTCGCAGGAAAACGAGTCCTTGGCGCATTTGGCGGCTCTGATGCGCTCGGCCCGCTTGACCGGGCTTGCCACCGGCACCGGCACCCGCACCGTCTCGGTCCGCAATGTCACCTTCTGGACGTCCGGCTGCGGGGGCGGTTGCATTGGCGGCAATTGCACTTGCGCTTCCTGCTGCTGCTTCAAGGCGAGCGCCGCGGTCATGCTCTCGCGGCGCTGCTTTTCCAGATAGCGGGCATATTCCTGGTCGATCTTCTTCTGCTCCTCCGGCGTCGGGTTGGGGCCGGAGATGTCGAATGAGCGGTCCTGCAGGAAGTCATAATAAGTGTAGCCGCCGCCGGGCTTGCGGCGGCCGGCGAATTTCGCGTTGCAGTCGCCAAGCTGCGAGGTCTTGTCTTCCTTGGTCTTCGCCTTCTCGGCGACGTCGGCGCATTCCTCGAAATCCCTCGGCGTGCCGCGCCACCATTGCGCGTCGACGCGCGCGGGCGCAAGCACGGCTGCACCGGCGGCGGCAACACTGAGCATTAGCAAACGCGAGGCGATCACAGAGGCATTCCCAGCCGGATTCGGACGGGCGAGAGAGTTGGGCGGATTGTCGTCATTTTGATGGCGCTTGTCACGGTGGAACCGTGCGTCCACAGGGTGTGGGCGAGGTCTCATAGCGCATCTGGTCACGTCTGGCTTCGACTAAAATTTTCTAGGAATTTCAAGGCGAAGGACAGCATGCAAGCTGGTGGCGTTCGTCGCAGGCGAGGCTGACGCCTCGATTTACGTAGCGGGCTTGGCTCCGGATGGAACCCGCACGACCGCGACGAGGAAGCCGCTTACCCCGCCCGGCCGCCACCGCCTTTGCCCGGCCAGGATGCGGAATCACAGCGGCGTCAGCTCGCAACGTTCTCAGGCGGCCTTCACGGTCGCGAGGAATTTTGACACTTCATTGCGCAGCAGCTCCGATTGCCGCGACAATTCGCCCGCCGCATCAAGCACGTTCGATGCGCTGCCGCCGCTCTCCTTGGCGGCATGCATGACATCCGCGATGTTCTCAGACACGTCCCTGGTACCGACCGCCGCCTGCTGGATGTTGCGCGAGATCTCGCTGGTGGCGGCGTCCTGCTGCTCGACGGCGGAGGCGATTGCGCTCGACACTTCGCCCATCGAGCGGATCACGCCGACGATATCACCGATGGCGCTGGTCGACGCCGTGGTCGATTGCTGCATGTCGCCGATCTGCGCGGCGATGTCGGCGGTCGCCTTGGTGGTCTGCTCGGCAAGCGACTTGACCTCCTGCGCGACCACGGCAAAGCCGCGCCCGGCGTCGCCGGCACGCGCCGCCTCGATGGTGGCGTTGAGCGCGAGCAGGTTGGTCTGGCCGGCAATGTCGGTGATGAGACCGACGATGGTGCCGATCTGCTGCGCGGCGGCCGAGAGTTTCTGCATCTTGTCGCCGGCGGCATTGATTGCCGCGGTCGCCTCCGTCGCGATCCGGGCCGAATCGGTGACGCGTTCGCCGATCTCGCGGATCGAACCGGTGAGTTGCTCAGCCGCGGCGGCGACTGCGTTGACATTCGTGGTCGCCTCGCGCGAAGCGACCGTAACCAGGCCGGACTTCGCCGAGGTGCGATCGGTCGCGCCTTGCAGCGATTGCGCCGACGCCTGCAACTCGGTGGATGCGGAGGCGACGATGTCGACGACACCGCCGATCGCGCTCTCGAAATCCGTCGCCAGTCGGTCCAGCGTCTGGCGCCGGTCGCGGCGTTCGGCCTCGGTGTAGACGGCGAGCGCAATATCCATGTCGAGCAGCGCCGCGTTGACGATCGCGCGCTGCATCGCGGCCTGCCTCGCCGCCGAGCCGCGACTCAGCATGCGCGTCGGCATGCGGATCGCGACCTCGCTCACGAGATCCGACAACAGCGCATTGTAGCCGCCGATGTACCAACCCGGCTCGAGCCCGAGCTTGTTGTGAATCTCGCCGATCCGCGTCACGGATGCTTCGTAGTCGGCGTCAAAGCGCCCCTCCAGGATGATGGACCAGTGCTTCATCTGCATCTGCTTGGCATGCATCATGTGCTCGCGGCTGCGGAAGAATCGCGCGATCTCTGCGAAGCGACTGACGTGATCGTAGAAGCGGTCAAGGATCCCGGGCAGCGCATCGATGACGAGGCTGCGCGCCTCGCGCAACAGCGCAGTGGTCTTCTGGTCGATGCGATGGAAGGCGAGACGGGTGGCAAGGCTGCCGGCGCTGTTCACAGAGTGCTCCGGATGGGGAGGAGTGAGGTGGGACGGCCGAAAGCGGCCGCTCTGGATTTTCACGTGATTTGCGGCCGATGACCTTGATCTGGCTCAAGCAAGGCTTGTCAGCCGGTTAACTTGTTGTTCACATCTGGCGTGCGCCTATTCGCGGAAGCAGCCCTTCGACCAGGCGCCGACAGCGCGCCGGAACCCTGTCTCACGCGGATCATCCGCGAGCGGCGCCGACCGCTGCGGAGTCTGGCGATCGGCCTTTCAGTCTGCTATGAGGTGCCGAAACTCCGAGAGAGGGGTTCGCGGTCCCGTAGCTCAGCCGGATAGAGCGGCGGTTTCCTAAACCGTAGGTCGGAAGTTCGAGTCTTCCCGGGATCGCCATTCTTGCCGATGCAGGAAATCCGATAAAGATTGCGGCTTCTCGACGTACGCGCTTCGTTCCGAGGCCATTGACCGGCACTCATCGAGATCAAGCATGTGTACCAGAATTGCGGAGTGATCGCGCGGTGATCGGATCCGTGTCCACTCCTGGCATTACCGTCGTCGCCGACTTAGAGCGTGCCGGTTCTGGACGAAACGGAATCACCCTCGATCTTGAGCTTGGTTTCCATGAAATCCAGGAAAGCCCGTAATCGTCTGGATTCCTTTCGCTTCCCCAGGAAGGTCGCGCTAACTTGCAGCGACGGGCTCTCCCAATCGGTAAGAACTCGCACGAGTCTCTTCGCTCTTATGTCGTTCTGACACATGATGTTCGGCAGAATACCCAGTCCCACGCCGCCGATTACGAGTTCTCGCGCAACGCCGATGTGATTTACCGATATGCGTCCCACGACGTCGATCACCTTGACGCCGAGGCTGCTCCGGAAAGTCCAGACCCCTTCGGCGCGTTGATGCTCGGTAACGACGCAGTCGAAATGTTCGAAGTCGTCGACACTCGATGGTACGCCCCTACGTTCGAGGAATGCCGGGCTGGCATATACGCCTCGAGTTATGCTCGCGAGATGGCGCACGCCCCCGTGGGCTTCCGGCAACGTCCCCAATTGCACGGCGACGTCGTAAGATTCGACCGAAACATCAACCCAGCGGCTGTTCGTATCGATAGCCAGATGTATGTCGGGATAGTTTACGGCGAATGCGGCAATCGCGCTGCTTAGCCATCCCGTTCCAAAGTCTACAGGCATGCTGACGCGCAGCATTCCACGCAATTCCGTTTGCATCCGGGCAGTACCCAGTCCTGCCTCGTCGATCTCGGCGGCGATACGTTCGCAGTGCTCGTACAGGGCTTGTCCGATGTCGGTCAGGGAAAGTTTGCGGCCGCCTTTCTTGAAGAGCACGGCGCTCAGTTGGTCCTCCAGGAACATCAGCTTGCGGCTGATGGTGGATTTGGGGATGTCCAACTTCTTCGACGCGCCGCTAATGCTCCTTGCATTGACGACCTCAAAAAACAGAAGCAGCGCGTTCAGATCCAATTTTCTTGCCACGCCGACCTCCGGGCTCGCTCTACTTGTCCCATTTATGGAACGAAGGGGAGGCGAAAATGCGCTATCGTTCCGACTTTGGCAAGTTTAGGCTTCTTTCAACAGCGGAATTGCGGACTTTTCTCCTCACGCCCCTCGGCGTCGAGGCCGGAAAAGAATGAACGCGAGCGCGGTACGGGGGAGGAACGAATGATCCAGTTGACCAGGCGGAAGCTGCTCGCGTTGTCGGTGGCCTCGGTTTCCGCACCGGCGATTATCCGCAATGCGCTCGCCGCCTCGGACATCAATGTCCGCTGGGCATCGCTGCAACCCGGATTTACGGTGCTGCCCGTCCAATACATTCTCGCCAATCATCTCGGGCGCAAGAACGGAATCATTCTCCCCGATCCGTCGCCGTATACGGCCGTTTCGACCTACTACAACGACTTCACTGCGGGAAATTACGACATCTGCATCGGAAGCTGGGACACCTTCGCTGCCCGTTATCAGGCGGGCGTCCCTCTCAAGTACGTCTGTTCGATCACCGATGCGAACATGATCGCAATGCTCGCGCCGAAGGGCGGCGTCGAGGACGTCTCCAAACTGAAGGGCAGGACGATCGCGGCGTTACAGTCGACAGGCACCTACCGAATCGTGAGAGCATTGATCAAGGTGGCGTTCGGCTTCGATATGGAAAAGGACGCGACGATTCAGAACGTCGACAATCCGGCCGCGTCCGTATCGTTACTTATGGCCGATCGTGCCGATGCCGCCATATCATGGGAGCCCAACATCACGACCGGCCTGATAAGGAAGCCCGACTTGCGCGTGCTCCTGAAGGCCGGCGATGTGTACAAGAAAATATCCGGGGGCATTGAACTACCTTACTTCGGGGTCGCGATCCGGAAAGAACTGGCTGACGCCAATCCCGGGATAGCTGCGAAGATCAGCAAGATGTTCGAGGACTGCCTCGCGGGAATCAACGCCGACACGACGAAGGCGGCCGATCTCTTCGGCAGCAAAACCGGAATTCAGATCGATGTCCTGAAGGAGGCGATGAGTTCTCGCCGACTGGAGTTCGGCTATCGCCCCATGAGCGACGAGCTTTCCAGGTCGGCCGTCATGATCGCAAGCGATTTTCTCGCCAGCAACGGCCTGTTGAGCAAGCCGATCGACGAAAACTTCTTCGCCGTTTGACGCACATGCCGGAAAAGCAGATGTCTATCTCAGCCGCCGCCGGGCAATCGCGAATTCAATCTGGAGATGCAGCCAAGATCGCCAAGCCGCTTGCCGGTTTTGCCGGGGCTTGGCCCAACGCCGAAAGTCGACGGGATATCGTCGCAACCGTCGTCGTGGTCGTCCTGCTTCTTGCGGCAATGGAAGTAACCAGCCGTTTCGTTCCGGACTACATAATGCCTTCGCCGGTCGCCGTCTGGAATGCCGCGCGCGAACTGTTCTTCACCGACCCATACCATGTGGCGGTAACACTCGTCCGCCTCGCTATTTCGGTTACGATCGCAATGACGGTAGGCGTTCTCATCGGACTTGCGATGGGAATGTTCACTCATTTGCGGGCCTATCTCAAAGCTGTTGTCGTCATCGATACCGGCATTCCCGCGCTTTCCTGGATGTTGATCGCCGTGTTCTGGTTCAAGAACCCAGAGGCACGAATATTCTTCATCCTGCTGGTTATCTTGCTGCCATTCTATGCACTCAACGTCTACGAAGGGGTGCGAGCGCTACCCAAGGAGCTCGTCGATATGATCGAGAGCTTTCGGCCCTCGCGGTGGCAGGTGCTCCGCTATCTCATTCTGCCGCACATCGTTGCCTACGTTTTCCTGACGACCAAATCCGTCATCGGATACGCGATACGAATGGTGATATTCGCGGAGCTCGTAGCATCGGCGATCGGCATAGGCGCGCGGATGAATCTTGCTCAATCGACGTTTCGGATCGACCAGGTCCTGGCGTGGACCTTCTTCCTCGTAATCCTCAATGTGGCGCTGCAGGCATTCGTGAATGGCTTGGAAAAGCTATTCCTGAAGTGGCGCGCGGAGGCGACCGTAAGATGACCGAAGAAAACATCATCGAACTGCGCGAAGTGTCAAAGACTTTCGGAAGCTACCTCGCCGTCGACAACCTGTCTCTGAACGTCAGGCGAGGAGAAATCGTCGTTCTTCTTGGGCAGACAGGCGCAGGAAAGAGCACGGTGTTGAATCTCATCATGGGAACGACCTGTCCGAACAAAGGACAGATCAGAGTGGCGGGGTTCGATCCCTACGCATCCTTCAAGGCGCTGAAAGGGCGTCTTTCCGTCAGCTTTCAAACCGACCGTCTCTTGCCCTGGCGCACGGCTCTGGAAAACGTCGAACTAGGATTGCTTATCCTGGGAAGACCCAAGAATGAAGCCAGAAGAAGCGCGCGGGAATGGCTGGGACGAGTGCGTCTGGACGGGGCGGACAACAAGTATGTTCACGAGCTTTCCGGCGGCATGCGCCAGCGCGTATCGCTTGCCAGAGCGCTCGCGATAGATCCTGAGATCATATTCCTGGACGAGTCCTTCAGTCAGCTCGATCACGTTACCTCCAAAACCCTTCGCGGCGACTTCCTGCAGATTGCAAGGGAATTTCGGAAGACCTGTCTACTCATCACGCACAGGATCGATGATGCACTCGAGATGGCCGATCGCGCGCTCGTGCTCAGCCCACCCGCCAGAGTGGCTCTAGAGGTGCGCATAGACGATGAGGCCAGGTCGAGCCCACGCGCGATAGCCGATCTGCACGCTCAGATAGCGTCCGCGATGGGCGCGGAACGATCAACCGACCATTGAACCATCGGAGACCAAGAATGAGCTACCAGGACGTGATCCTGAACCGGGAAAAGGGCTGGGTCGAAATCACGATCAACCGACCGGAAAAGCTGAACTCACTTCGCGAGCAGACCGCTGAGGAAATCCTCGGAATTCTCAATGAAGTCGAGCACCAGAGGGACGTGAGGGCAGTTATCCTTCTCGGCAGTGACAAGGCCTTCTGCACCGGCATCGACACCAGCGAATTCCAGATCACGGAGAACGGCTATTTCGACTTCTACCGTTTTCGGAAGCGAGCGCGGAAGGTGAACCGACTGTTCAAGGATATCGGCGGCTTCACCAAGCCTCTGATCACCGCAATCGAGGGATTCGCTTTGGGAGGAGGTCTCGAGCTGGCCCTGGTCGGAGACATCATCGTCGCGGGCGCAAGCGCGAAATTCGGCCTGCCGGAGATCAAGCTCGGGATGATGCCAGGCGGCGGCGGCACCCAAACCCTACCCCGACTGATCGGAAAGCCTCTCGCGAAGGAGTTGATGTGGACCGGTCGACGGATCTCCGCGGCAGAGGCCGAGCGATATCGGATCGTCAGCCATGTAACCGATCAGGGCAAGGCGCTCGACAAGGCCAGGGAGATCGCCAAGAACATCAGCGAGAACGCGCCTATTCCGGTCATGATGACGAAGGCCGTTATTGACCGCGGTGCGGACATGTCGCTTGCCGACGGCTTCGACGCCGAGGGCGACGCATCCTTTCTTCTGTATTTCACAAAGGATCGCGACGAAGGCCTGAAGGCCTTCCGGGAGAAGCGGTCCCCCGAATTCCGCGGAGAGTGACCATGTCAGGAAAGAAGCGTGATATCGTAATCGCCGGCTATTCCGAGACCGCAATCGACTTCAAGAGCGGTCGAAGCGCATTCGATCTAGGAGGTGAGGCGCTGGCAAAATTGCTTGCGGCTACCGGCATTCCGAAGGACGCGATCGACGGCCTCTCAGTGACAACTCCGCTAAGCGAATGTCCCAATCCGTTCTTCGCCGTCTACATGACCGAAGCCCTCGGCATCACGCCGACGTGGCTCAACTACGGAGGGACCGGAGGGTGTTCCGCTACCGGCGGCGTGGCTCGCGCCGCATCGGCCATTCGCGATGGGTACTGCGAGGTGGCCGTCGTCCTGTCGGCGGACGCGCCGAGCACCGCCTGGCGGGCGAACTACGGAGCTTATCGTTCCGAATTTCAGGACCCGCCCGGCGTTCAAGGTCCTCCTGCGACGTTCGGGCTTCTCATGAGCCGATACAACCATCAGTTCGGGATCAAGCCCGAGGCACTGGGAAAGATCGCCATCACGCAACGCGAGCACGCGCTGCATAACGACAACGCGTACACGAAGTTCAAGACACCGATCACGATGGCCGACTACGAGAAGTCGCGCGTCATCGCGGATCCGCTTCGCCTCCTCGATTGCGTCATGTTCTGCGATGGCGCGAACGCCTTCCTCGTGACGACCGAGAAGAAGGCGCGGGAGCTCGGAATCACGAAGATGGTCTATCCGACAGCATATGCCGAGGTGACGAACTTCAACGGAAGCGATCCGCTCGCGGATATAACAGAGACAGGGTTCTCGAAGATCGCGCCGATCGTGTACGGACAATCGGGGCTCGCTCCGAAAGACATCCGGATGTTCCAGCCCTACGACGATTTCACGATCGCGGTCATGATGAAGTTCGAGGATTTCGGCTTCTGCAAACGAGGGCAGGGCAGCGAGTTCACCCTCGACACCGATCTTTCCCACAAGGGGACCCTGCCTCTTAACACCGGCGGAGGCCAAATCTCCGCGGGGCAGCCGGGATTGGCCAGCGGCGGCCTCAACCTGGCCGAAGCGGTACGTCAAATGTTCGGCGAAGGCGAGGGTCGGCAAGTACCGGATCCGAAGAACGCACTCGTGACGGGTATCGGCGTAATTCCCTACGCGCGCAACTGGGGTACCAGCGCCGCGATGATTCTGGAGGCATGAAGATGGCTGACGAAAAGACCGGACGTCCCGTCCCGAAACCGTCGATCTACGTTGATACCAAGCCCTTCTGGGAGGGGGCGAAGGCCGGCAAGCTGATGCTGCAGTATTGCAAGGACACCGGGCGGTTTCAGCACTATCCGCGCCCGGTGAGCATTTTCACGGGCAGCCGGAATCTCGAATGGCGTGAAGTGTCGGGCAAGGGTACGATCTACGCGTGCACCGTCATTCGCGTGCCCGGTCCCGGTCTGGAGGGGCGCCTTCCTCTTTCCGTCGCGACGGTTGAGCTCGACGAGGGCGTACGGATCCTCGGCAACATCCTGAACAGGGATCCCAATACAGTCGCCATCGGTCAGCGCGTCGAAGTCGCTTGGGATCGGATTTCCGACGACGTTCGATACCCGGCCTTCGACGTCGTTTAAGGAGCGGACATGCGCCTGGAAACCATCCTCCGTGCGCAGGCGGTGCGTCATGCGAGCAAGGTCGCATTGGTCTGCGGATCGGAAAGGCTCAGCTACCGCGAGCTCGATCGGAGAATCCGCAGCGTCGCAAACGGGCTCAGGGAGAACGGTATCGGTCCAGGCGACCGTATCGTCGTATTTCTATCCAACGGTGTGGAGGTCGTCGAGCTCTTCTTCGCCGCATTCTCGCTGGGCGCAATCGTTGTCCCCGTAACGACCCGTCTCACGTCGAACGAACTTCTGCATATATGTTCCGACAGCAGGCCCGCCGCCATCGTGTTCGAAGGCGACGGCGCTGCGATAAACAAAGTATTGCAGGCGAATCCGGATGCCGTCCGGATAACGACGGGAACGAATTGCGTAGGTGCCGTCGAGTATGCCGAACTGCGGAAGTCGGAACCGACACCGGCGCCATCCCTCCCGATCGGCTGCGATGATGCGATCATCATGTACACCTCTGGTACAACGGGCACACCAAAAGGTGCGATCATCACGCATTCGAACGTCGTCGTTCAGCATTGTTTCGTCAATGCGATCGAATGGAGAATATCGAGCGACGACGTCTATCTGGTTACAACTCCGCTTGCCCATCGAACCGGTTTCGCCCGGCTTGCCAATTCGCTGACGCTTGGCGGCACCCTCGTGGTGATGAAGAAGTTCGATTCTCGCGAGGCGGTGGACACGATTGCCAGGGAGAAAGTTAGCGTGGTCGGTATGGTCCCGACCGTATGCAGGATGCTGCTTCCGGAGATAAAGCACGATCCCGGTCGCTGCGCGTCCCTCAGGCGCATTGTCGTCACGGGCGAGGCATTCCCTGTCGAGCTGAAACGCCAGTTCCTCGCGTTGCTCCCGCAGGTTCGTCTCGTGTCGTTCTTCGCGATGACGGAGGTCGGTGGTGTGACCTCCCTGTCCCATGAGGAGCAATTCGACCATGCCGCTTCGATCGGTCGCCCCACGCCTGGCGTCGAGGTCCGCATCGTCGACGACGCCGGCATCGAGGTCAAGACCGGCGAGCCCGGCGAGCTGCTCGTCCGCGTAGGCGAACCTGGGAGATATTCGGTCATGCGGGGCTACTACAACCGCCCCGAAGATACGGCGAAAACCATCAAGGACGGCTGGATCCACACCGGCGACGTCGCGAAGGCGGATGAGGACGGCTACCTCTACATCGTCGACCGCAAGAAGGACATGGTGTTGAGCGGAGGGTTCAACATCTATACCAAAGAGGTCGAGCAGGCTCTGCTCCAGAATCCGGACGTGTCGGATGCGGCTGTCGTCGGGGTACCCGATGCCATCTTCGGCGAAGCCGTCGCGGCATTCATCGAACGATGCGAGGGGACGGGTCCGACTCCGTCGTCGATTGTCGAACACGTTCGCAATCTGGTCGCCGGATACAAAAAGCCCAAATACGTCTTCATCGTCGATGCGCTACCGCGGAATTCGCTCGGCAAGGTCCTCAAGCGAGACTTGAGGGCTCAAGCGGTCGAACTGGTCGGCAACGCCGGGGGGCTGGAACAGAGCGCCTAGTTCCGATTGCATCCAGCAAGGATGAGACCGATGCGACACGATGTTGTCGGAGATCTCGGCGCTCGCTGCGGTCAGGTTTCCGAGTAACACAAGGGTCCAGCCCAGCCGCTTCATCGTCCTCTCCTCCAAGTTTTCGCGCACCCGATGGTTGCTCAGACCTGCCGTTCCGGCAGGCGCAGCACGAGCCCGTCGAGGTCGGGCGTGATCCTGATCTGGCAGGACAGGCGGCTGCTCGGCAGGCGGTCGCAGGCCGTGCCGTCGAGCAGGGCGTCTTCCTCGTCGCCAATCGGCGGGAGGCGCGCCAGCCAGCCATCGTCGACATAGACATGGCAGGTGGCGCACATGGCGTTGCCGCCGCATTCGGCCAGGATGCCATCCAGCCCGTGACGGGTCGCGGCCTGCATGGCGCTCTCGCCGTCGCTGGTCTGGACCCGATCGCTTCGGCCATTGGGATGAATGAAGGTGATCGCAGTCATCGCACCTCTCGTCAGGCCGGAGTGATCGTAACCGGCAGGCTGTCGAGCCCGCGCAGCGTGTTGTTGAAGCGCCGCTTCGGCTCCCCCGTGATCTCGATTTTGGCGACGCGGCGCGCCAACGCCGACAGCATCACCTCGCCTTCGAGCCGCGCAACGAGCTGGCCTACGCACATATGGATGCCCGAGCCGAAGCCGACATGGCCGCTGGTGCGTCGGTTGATGTCGTAGCTGTCGGGCTTGTCCCAACGCCGCGGATCGCGGTTGGCCGCGCCGAGGAACATCAGGACCTTCTCGCCCTCGCCGACCGGCGCGCCACCGAGTTCGACCTCCCTCGTCGTGGTGCGGAAGAAGGTCTGGACCGGGCTTTCGAAACGCACCGCCTCCTCGAAGGCATTGCGCGCCAGCGCCGGATTGTCGCGCAAGAGCTGCCATTGATCCGGAAAGCGCGCCAGGCAATAGATGGCTGCACCGAGGCCGTTGACGGTCGTATCGAGACCGGCCGACAGCAGCGAGCGTACCAGGAGCGGCGCCTCGGTGGCGGTGATCTCGCCTTCATCGACGCGCGCGTGGATACAGGCGCCAAAGCCGCCGGGTGCGAGGTTCTCGCGCTGGCATTGCTCGGCAATATAGGCCTGGTGCGGCGCCGAACGCTCGATCGCCTCCTGCCGCAACTGGTTCGGCGGACCGAACGCGTTGAACACCAGGCTGGCATAGGGGAGCAGATGCTCGCGGCCCTCGGCCCTCAGTCCGAGCGCATCCGGGAACACCGAGAGCGGATAGGCTTCCGCAAGATCCTCGATCGCATCGAAGCTGCGCTTGTTCAATAGCGCGTCGACCCTTGCTTCGGCCGCCTTAGCGAAGCCGTCGCGCACTTGCTTCATGACGCTCGGCGACAGCACGCGGCTGAGCACGGCGCGCGTGCGGGTATGGGCGGGCGGATCGGCCTCGAGGATCAGGCTCGGCGGCCGCCAGGGCTTCTCCTTCTTGAAATCGCTCAAGCCAACGCCGCGGCTGGAGCAGAAGGTGAGGGGATCGTTCAGCATCGCATGGACCTCGGCGTAGCGTGCCACGCCGTAGACGTTCCATTTGTCGAGATACACCACCGGCCCTGCTTCCCGCAGCACCTCATGGGTCGGGAAAGGATCGGCGAAGAACGCGATCGCGAAGGGATCAACGTCCAGATGCGGAACGGCGCTGGTCCTGGAAGAGGAGCCGAGTGCACTCATTCAAGTCGTCCCTCGTCTTGCCTGCCCTATCGCATCAGCCGGAATTTTCCACCTTCCACCTTGATGAGAAAGGCGGAACGTTCATCGTAGCCGTTGTGGTCGGTCGGACTCATGGTGGAGCGGCCGTTGTTCAAATAGACGTCCTTGCCGCGCTCGAGTTCATCCCGCAGTGCAGCCCGGAATTCCGGCGTACCCGGCTTGGCGGTCTTCAACGCGCTTGCCGCCGCCCTTTTGAACAGCGCGACGGCATCCCACAAATGCGCGGCGAAGATGTTCGGCTTCTGGCCATTCGCCTTTTCATAGGCAGTGACGAGCTCCTCTCGCACCAGCCGGAACGGATCGTTCGCCGGGAGATCCTCAGCGATGGTGAACGCTTCGCCGGTGAACACGGCGCCTTCGACATTGGCGCCGCCGAGCTTGATGAACTCTTCCGTCGCGACGCCGTGGGTCTGGAAAATCTTGCCGGCATAGCCGCGTTCGCGAAGGGCCTGCTGGGGCAATACGGCTGGCGTGCCAGCGGATGCGACGAACACTGCCTCCGGATTGGTCGCCATCACCTTCAAGGCCTGACCGGTCACGCTGGTATCGGCGCGTGCGTAGACCTCATGCCTCGTTACCGTCAGGCCAAGCGTCGGCGCGAGCCGGCTGACTTCCTTGTAATAGCCCTCGCCATATCCATCCGAAACGCCGATATAGCCGAGCGTCTTGATCCCCGACTTCGCGATATGTTTGAGAATCGCGGCTGCCATCAGGTCATCGTTCGGCACGACCTTGAACGCCCATTTCCGGCGCTCGTCCATCGGCTGGACGATGGCGGTCGCGGCCGCCAGCGAGATGATCGGGGTCTTCGATTCCATGGCGATGTCGAGCATCGGCATCGTCACTGGCGTCAGCGACGATCCGATCAGGATGTCGACGCCATCCTGGATCACCAGGCGCCGGGCGTTCTGGACGCCCTTGGTGGGATCTGACTCATCGTCGAGCGGGATGTAGACGACCTTTTCGCCGCCGATCTCCTTCGGCAGCGCCGCCACCGTTCGCATCTGCGGTTGCCCGAGCGCCGAGCCCGGTCCGGACGCGGAGACGACGATGCCCACCTTGATGTCCGCCTTTGCGTCCGCGGTGCAGAGAACCGCGGTCACGAAGATCCAAAGCCCCGCAAGGCCCAGCCTCATTGTAGTCCCTCCCGCAAGAATTCTTTTTTCAAGGCGCGCAGATACGCCGAGGACGTCAGGCACATCAGCGCTTTGCAATTATCGCTTGTCTTGCGGCGCGCGTCTGTCCCCTTCATTGGTGACACATGCCGGCTCAAAAGGGACGGGATGCCGCATGAGACCGCTTCAAACCTGCGGATGTTGCTGATAGGCTTGAAGAAAAATTCGGAGGAAGCGATGGGGTCAGCGGCGGTGGAACCGGGAGATTCGTCAGGCGTCCTTGCACCGATGGTGCTTGCCATCGGTCGCCCGTCGTTCTCGCAGGTCCTGATGGACACGGTTCGGGCCGTGGCTGGCGTCGGCCATTGCATGGTGTTTGCCTTCGAGGCGGAGCGGACGGCGCGTTGTGCGCTGGGAATCGGGCACATCGCCATCGGGCCGGACCTCGGCGCGGCGTATTCCGAGCATTTTCATCTGGCCGATCCGAACCGGGAGACGATCCTGCACCAACGGGCGGCGCCTCGCCCGGTCGTCCTGCCGAGCTTCTCCCGCCGCATGTACAGCGATGGCTATCGAAAGATATTTTTTGAGGATGCGGAGATCGTCGACAAGATCGCTGCGGCGATCTGGGTCGACAGTGCCTGCTTTTATGTGAATTTCTACCGGACCACTGAGCAAGGCCGGTTTACGCGGAGCGAAGCCGCACGTCTCTGCAACATGGCGCCAGCCATCACCGCGATCGTGGCGCGTCACTGCCAGGAGGAGGTTGCAGCAGAAGCTCCGACAAAACTGCAGACGCTGTTTTCGACCCGCGAGCCGTTCCTCAAGCTGACCGGCCGGGAAAAGGACGTCTGCCTGCGGATCCTATCAGGCTATGGGTCCGAGGCGATCGCGGCGGATCTCGGGATCAGCCTGCACTCGACCTTCACCTATCGCAAGCGAGCTTACGAGAAACTTGGCATCTCCTCGCAAAACGAACTGTTCGCCATCGCACTGCGCCTGATGGCGCTTCCCCGCTCTGCACATTAGGGCGCGACGTCACTCGATTGAACCGGTCTGGCCGCAAGTGCACCTCTCCCTAGGGGAGAGGTGCAGAGAGGCAGCGCCACTTCCTGTCCCTGTCCAACGGGACAGACGTCCTTTCTGCTCCTCGGTACCCTTGAGGAATACAGGGAGGGCCAAACCGTGAGCACTGCGCCTCGTATCGATATCGACGTCGCGGCATTCTGGAGCGATCCCTATCCGACGCTTGCCAAGTTGCGCCGCGATGCTCCCATCGCGTTCGTGCCGCAGCTCGGCAGCACGCTGCTCTGCAGTCGCGACGACATCTTCGTCTCGGAGAAGCAGATCGGCGTCTTCTCATCGCACCAGCCCGCAGGCCTGATGAATACGCTGATGGGCCACAACATGATGCGCAAGGACGGCGAGGCGCACCTGTCGGAGCGGAAGGCGATCTTTCCTGCAGTATCTCCGAAGACCGTCAGATCTCACTGGACGGCGCAATTCCAGGCCCATGCCGACCGCATCATCGGCGAACTCGAGCCTGCGAGCGCATGCGATTTCGTGCGCGATTTCGCGCTGCCGTTCTCGGCGGAGTGTTTGAAATCGATCACCGGGCTGACCAATATGCGCTTTCAGGACATGAACGCGTGGTCGCAAGGGATGATCGACGGCATCGCCAACTACATTGGAGATCCCGCCGTCGAGGCGCGCTGTCATGCCGCGACGTCGGGCATTGATGCGGCCGTCAACGACATGCTGCCGGTGCTCAGCAAGAAGCCCGATCAAAGCCTGCTGGGCGTGATGCTCGCATCCGGCATGCCGATGGAGAGCGTGCGCGCCAACATCAAGCTTTCGATCAGCGGCGGTCAAAACGAACCGCGGGATGCGATCGCAGGCACCGCGTGGGCGCTGCTGACGCACCCCGATCAACTGAGATCGGTCATGGAAGGCAAGATTCCCTGGATGCAGGCATTCGAGGAATATGCCCGCTGGATTTCGCCGATCGGCATGTCGCCGCGCCGCATCGCCAAGCCGTGGAAAATCCGTGACGTTGCCTTTGAGCCCGAGGAGCGGGTGTTCCTGATGTTCGGCTCGGCAAACCGCGACGAAAAGCATTTCGAACGCGCTGATGAGTTCGACCTTGAGCGCGATACCAGCAAGAGCATCGCGTTCGGCGCCGGGCCGCATTTCTGCGCCGGCGCCTGGGCCTCGCGCGCCATGGTTGCCGATGTTGCGCTCCCGGCCGTCTTCGCCAGGCTGAAGAACCTGCGCATTGTTGAGAGCGAACCTGTGCGGATCGGTGGCTGGGCGTTTCGCGGACTGCTTAATTTGCCTGTCGCGTGGGGTTAGGCGGCCCAGAAAATTCGCGTTCGCCGCTTATCCTGACAGAACAGCACGTCCAGGTTTTTCCGAGCGGCTGCGGCCGGCCGTCGCGGCGCGTGGGTGCCATGCGATCGTGCGAATTTGAAAAGTCGCTCCTAGTAAACCGCACCGGAAATCTCGATAACGGTTGCTGCAGTGCGGGGTGACCGACAATTGAAGTCCGGCATCGCGCGGAGTACGCTAACGAGTAGCGAACCTGGTTTAGGAGCGCGCCGCGATGAAGGAAAATCCTGAGAAGGAAAATCCTAAGCGAAAAATTCCTCGGCGTGATTTGCTTCGTCTGACCATCGCCGGCAGCAGCGTGGCCGCCGTCGGCGCATTGCTGCCGCGGCAGGTGCCCGCCCAATCGGTCAATCTGAAGGACAAGCGCAGAGCGCGCTATCAGCCAAATTCCGCCGAGGTTCGAGACTTCTACCGCGTCAACAGCTATCCCGGCGCTCGATAGAGGGAGGCGTTCGTGCTGATCAGGAAGGCGGATCGTCGCCAGGGAAGTGCAAAGCCTGTCCTCGCCGGAGACAGGCCAGGCAGCGGATTGGATCGCCGTACTTTTCTGAAGCGTTCGGGCATCGCTGCCGGCACGCTGGCGGCGCTCGGCGAATTCACGCTGAATGGCGTGCGCAAGGTGGAGGCCGGCCCGCCGGCTCCTCCCGGTGCACCCGTCGCGACCCGCAAGAATGTCTGCACCCACTGTTCGGTCGGCTGCTCTGTCATCGCCAGGGTCGCCAATGGCGTATGGATCGGGCAGGAGCCGGACTATGACAGCCCGATCAATCGCGGCTCGCATTGCTGCAAGGGCGCCGCGGTCCGCGACGACGTCCTGAGCGAGCGCCGCCTGCGCTATCCCGTCAAGCTCGTCAACGGCCAGTGGACGCGGATCTCCTGGGAGACCGCGATCAATGAGATCGGCGACAAGCTGATGGAGATCCGCCAGAAGGCGGGTCCCGATTCGGTCTATTGGCTCGGCTCGGCCAAGTTCACCAACGAGGCCGCCTATCTTAACCGCAAGTTTGCGGCGTTCTGGGGTACCAACAATTCCGACCATCAGGCCCGCATCTGCCATTCGACGACGGTCACCGGCGTAGCCAATACCTGGGGCTACGGCGCGATGACCAACAGCTACAACGACATCCGTAACTCCCGGACCATCCTGCTGATGGGCGGAAATCCGGCGGAGGCGCATCCGGTCTCGCTGCAGCACATCCTCGAGGGCAAGGAGCTCAACCGCGCCAACATGATCGTGGTCGATCCTAGGATGACGCGGACCGCGGCGCATGCGACCGAATATGTCCGAGTCCGCCCGGGTACCCACATCGCCACCATCTACGGCATGCTGTGGCACATCTTTGAGAACGGCTGGGAGGACAAGGAATTCATCAGCCAGCGCGTCTACGGCGTGGATGATATCCGCAAGGCGGCGGCGAAGTGGAATCCGAAGGAAGTCGAGCGCGTCACCGGCCTGCCGGAGGCGCAGGTCAAGCATATCGCTGAATTGTTCGCCAAACAGAAGCCGGCGACGCTGATCTGGGCGATGGGCCAGACCCAGTTCGCCACCGGAACCGCCAATGTCCGCGCCAGTTGCCTGTTGCTGCTCGCCACTGGCAATGTCGGCATGGCCGGCGGCGGCGCCAACATCTTCCGCGGCCACACCAACGTGCAGGGCGCGACTGATCTCGGGCTCGATGTCACGACCCTGCCGCTCTATTACGGTCTCGCCGAGGAGGCCTGGCGGCACTGGTGCCGGGTGTGGGAAGTCGATTACGAGTGGATGAAGTCGCGCTTCCCAAGCAAGCAGTTGATGGAAACGCCGGGCATTCCAAGCACGCGCTGGTTCGACGCGACCTTGCTGCCGAAGGACCAGATCAACCAGCCTAATCCGGTGCAGGCCATGTTCGTCATGGGGCATGGTGTCAATACCATCACCCGGATGCCGGAAGCGGTGCGCGGCATCGAGAAGCTCGAACTCCTGGTGGTCTGCGATCCCTATCCGACGGCGTGGTCGGTGGTCTCCGAGCGCAAGAACGGCACCTATCTGCTGCCGGCCTGTACCAGCTTCGAGATGGACGGCTCGCGCACCGCCTCCAACCGCTCGCTGCAATGGGGCGAGAAGATCGTCGAGCCGGTCTTCGAATCCAAGAACGACTACGACGTGATGTATATGCTCGCCAAGAAGCTCGGCTTTGCCGACCCGATGTTCAAGAACATCAAGGTCGAGAACGGCTCGGTGTCGGCGGAGGACATCCTGCGCGAGATCAACCGCGGCGGCTGGTCGACCGGCTATTGCGGGCAGTCGCCGGAGCGGCTGAAGGCGCATATGAGGAACCAGCATAAGTTCGACCTGGTCACGCTGCGGGCACCGAAGGATGATCCGGAAGTCGGCGGCGACTATTACGGTCTGCCATGGCCGTGCTGGGGCACGCCGGAGTTCAAGCATCCCGGCACGCCGATCCTCTACAACACCAATCTTTCGGTGAAGGACGGCGGCGGCACCTTCCGCGCCCGGTTCGGCGTCGAGCGCGTCGTCAAGCGCAAGGTGATGGAGAACGGGCAGGAGGTCGAGCGGGAGGTTCATGAGAATCTTCTCGCCGAGGGCTCCTATTCGGTCGGCTCCGCAATCAGGGACGGTTATCCCGAGTTCACGCTGGGCGTGCTGAAAAAGCTCGGCTGGGACAACGAGCTGACGCCGCAGGAGATGGAGATCATCCAGCGCGTCAATTCGGCCGACCCCGACAAGGTGTCCTGGTCGCTGGATCTGTCCGGCGGCATCCAGCGGGTCGCGATCGAGCACGGCTGCTCCCCTTACGGCAACGGCAAGGCGCGCATGATCGCCTGGAATCTGCCCGATCCGATTCCGGTCTATCGCGAGCCGATCTATACGCCGCGTCCGGACCTCGTCGCCGACTATCCGACCTTGCCAGATGCCAAGCAGTTCCGCATGCCGAATATCGGCTTCTCGGTGCAGAAGGCGGCCGTCGATCGCGGCATCTCAAAACAGTTCCCGCTGATCCTGAGCTCGGGCCGGCTGGTGGAATATGAAGGCGGCGGCGAGGAGACGCGCTCCAACAAGTGGCTCGCCGAGCTGAAGCAGTTCATGTATGTCGAGATCAACCCGGCCGACGCCGCCGAGCGCGGCATCAAGGACGGCGGCTGGGTGTGGGTGACCGGCGCAGAGAACAGTTCGCGGACCCGCGTCAAGGCGATGGTCACCGAGCGCGTCGGCAAGGGCGTCGCCTGGATGCCGTACCATTTCGCCGGCTTTTTCGAGGGCGAGGACCTCCGCGCCAGATATCCGAAGGGCGCCGATCCGATCGTGCTTGGCGAAAGCGTGAATACTCTGACGACCTATGGCTACGACCCAGCAACCGGCATGCAGGAGCCGAAGGCGACGCTTTGCCAGATCAGGGCCGCGTAAGGGGAAGAGACGATGGCACGCATGAAATTCCTTTGTGACGCGGACCGCTGCATCGACTGCAACGCCTGTGTCACCGCGTGCAAGAACGAGAACGAGGTGCCCTGGGGCATCAACCGCCGCCGCGTCGTCACCATCAATGACGGCAAGCCGGGCGAGCGTTCGGTCTCGATGGCCTGCATGCATTGCACGGACCCGCCTTGCGCGTCGGTCTGTCCGGTGAACTGCATCTTCCCGACCGAGGACGGCGTTGTCTTGCACAACAAGGATCAGTGCATCGGTTGCGGCTATTGCTTCTACGCCTGCCCGTTTGGCGCGCCGCAATATCCGCAAGTCGGCAATTTCGGTACTCGCGGCAAGATGGACAAATGCACCTATTGCGCCGGCGGCGGCGGACCAGAGGCACCAGGGAGCGCGGCGGAATTCGCCAAATACGGCTCGAACCGGTTCGGCGAAGGCAAATTGCCGATGTGCGCGGAGATGTGCTCGACCAAGTCGCTGCTCGCCGGCGATGGCGACATCATCGCTCAGATCTATGGCGAGCGGGTGCGCAAGCGCGGCTATGGTTCCGGTGCCTGGGGCTGGACCACGGCGTACCACGAGGACGTCGGGGTCTGAGCGGACAGGCTCATGCGGCCCGCGATGGGCGCGGGATGAGAACAGGGTAACGGTCATGACGTTTCTCGCACGCTTTCGTCTGGCGACCTTCGTCCTGGCGCTGCTTGCGATATCAGCGGCGGCGCCCGTGTTCGCACAAGAGCGCGGTCCCGATGGCGCACCCAATCCGACCGCAAGCGTCACCAGCCAGCACGAATTGCTGCAGCAGGTGCCGCGCATCACCGGCCGCATCGACATTCCCGACACCAGGGCCAGCGTACTGATCCAGCCGGCGGGCCGGACCTGGGAATATTTCCACCAGGTCCTGCTGCGCTGGGGCGGTGCGATTGTGATCCTTGGCACGGTCCTGCTGCTGGCGGTCGCCTATCTGATCCTCGGACGGCTCCCGATCTCAGCCGGGCGCTCGGGGCAGAAAGTGGTCCGCTTCGAGGCGTTCGAGCGCTTCGCGCATTGGCTGACGGCGGCCTCCTTTGTCATCCTCGGGCTGACCGGATTGAACATCACGTTCGGCAAGGCTCTGCTGCTGCCGCTCGTTGGGCCGGATATGTTCGCCGCCATCTCGGAGGTCGCGAAGTACATCCACAACTTCACGAGCTTTGCCTTTGTGGCCGGCCTCCTCCTGATCATGGTGATCTTCTTCAGGGACAATCTCCTGGAGAAGGTGGACATCGACTGGCTCAAGCAGGGCGGGGGGTTCATCAAGAACAGACACGCGCCGGCGGGCCGCTTCAATTTCGGCGAGAAAATGGTGTTCTGGCTCTCGATCGCGGCCGGCATTGCCGTGTCAGCCTCGGGATTCCTGCTGCTGTTTCCGTTCTACGGGACCGATATCCTCGGCATGCAGCTCGCGCAGGTGGTGCACGCCGTGACGGCTATCCTGTTCATCGCCCTGATCCTCGGCCATATCTACATCGGCACGGTCGGGATGGAAGGCGCCTTCGAGGCGATGGGCACCGGCGAGGTCGACCTCAACTGGGCCAAGGAACATCACGACCAATGGCTCGCCAAGAAGCTTGCGGGGGAAGGGCGCGCCGAACCTACGGCGACGCCGGCGGAATAGCTGCTCATTTTCAATCGTGACTGCCGCGGCGAGGCGGTGGCGCGTCGTCGCGCTCGCGCAGATAGTCGTCGGTGGTGCGGACCGCCGGGCTCGCCACGCCGTAGGATTCAAAGCCCTGCTCGGCGACGAAGTTGACGCGGCAATCGTCGCACATCTTGATGACGTCGAGCTTGCGCGGTGAGCCCTTGTACATCCAGTGCTTGCCTTCGAGCTTGGCGGCCACGCGCTCGATCGTGCTCTTGACGCCGAACGGCTTGCCGCAGCGGATGCAGCAGAACGGCTCTTCTTCCTTGAGGATGCGGGCAGGGGCTCTTGCCGCGCCGAAATCGAGCCGCGGCACCAGCGTGATCACGTTCTCCGGACAGGTCGACTTGCATAGGCCGCACTGGACGCAGGCGTCCTCCACGAAACGCAGCAGCGGCCGTTCGGGATCGTCGCGCAAGGCGCTGGTCGGGCAGGCCGATACGCAGGACAGGCACAGCGTGCAGCCGGTTGCATTGACTTCCACCGCACCGAACGGTGCGCCCGCGGGCAGCGGGATGATATCGGCAGGCGCGGGCGCCGCGCGATGCAATTCGCCGAGCGCAAAACGCAGCACGTCGCGTTTCTTTCCCGTGGCCCGGAAACTCGCCGGGCGCGGCGCCGGTGGCAATGACGGGATCGCGCGCAACGTCTCGAGCAGCGTGTCCGGATCGTCGGTCTCGATGGTGGCGATCCGCTCCGTGCCGAAGCCGAGTCCAGCCAGGATCGGATCGGCGATCGCCATTGTCCGCGTCAGGCCCGCAACGTCATGGCGCGGTTTTGCCCGCAGCAGGAAACGCATCGCAGACGCGCCATAGGCGAAGGCGGCGGCGATGCTCTCGAGCCCGAACTGCGTGACCTCGTTGACCGCGAACGGCAACACGTTGGCCGGCAATCCATCGCCGAACCGCGCCAGCGCGTCGATCAGCGGCGCACCATGTGCGTCGTCATGCACCAGCACGATCGCCTGCTCGCCGCCGGCCTCACGATAGGCGATCAGCAGCGCACGCAATTTGCGCATCAGCGCGTCTTCCGGCGGCAGCGCATAGGAGGCGGCGCCGGTCGGGCAGGCCGCCGCGCACTGGCCGCAGCCCGCGCAGATATTCGCATCGATCGCGACATGATCGCCGGCCGGCGTGATCGCGCCTGCGGGACAGAGATCGAGACAACGGGTGCAACCGATGCGCCCTGAGCGCGAATGCGCGCACAGCTTGGCGTCGAACGTGACGTAGCGAGGCTTCTCGAACGCGCCGACGAGATCGCGCGCCTTGAGCACGGCCTGCAGCATCGCCGCGGGGGAAGCGGGATCGGCGCGCAGATAGCCGTCGCGCAAATCCGCGGCCGGGAACAAGGACACGCCGCCGGTCAGGTCGAGGATGATATCGCAGTTCGATCGCGCATTGTTGCGCGAAGGGCCGAACAGCAGCGTGTCGCGCGAGGAGGGTGCGCGTTCCGCGAAATCGTCGACCACGATCTCAAAGGCGCCAAGATGGCCGCGTGCCGCGGTCACCTTTCCCTTCGCCACCGGGAATTCGTCCCTGCGCGGTGGCGCGATGGCGGCGGGCGGCTCGATCAGCACGGTGACGTCGAGGTGATCCTTGAGCAAATTGCCGGCCTCGATCGCGGCTTCATCGCGGCCGCAGATCAGGATGACGCCGCCGCTTTCGAGTTCGACCGATGGTGCCGGCGGTGCAGTCTCGGCCGCTGCCGCAAGCAGCGCCGCCATTTTCGGCCCGGCGCGGTCGGCATCGCCGGACCAGCCGGCGGTTTCGCGGATGTTGGCGAATTGTATGGATTGTGTGCGGCCACTTTCTTCGGCCACGTCGGAGAACAACGCCGCTTCCTGGGTACAGGCGACCGTGAGCGGGCCGTCTTCGGCGGCGATGGCTCGGAAGCGATCAATCTCGGCGCGACAGAGTTGCGCTGCCGTCATCGGCGAGTGACGACAGCCGCGGCTGATTGCATCGCCGTCGAGCGACATCGTGCCCTCGCACGAACAGATGAAAACACGCCTCTCGGTCTCAGACATGCGGTCACGAACCCGTGTAGCCATACGGTACAGCCGGCGAAACTGGCCGGGAAGATGTGCAAAGTATATACTGCCTCTCAGGCAAAATACGATGGCGGCATAGCGACTTGCAGGGAGTATCGGATGAGTGCGCCGCGCGATTTCTGGCTGGCTTGCGGCCATCATCTGCTCGACCGCGACAAGAGCGGCCGGCTGCTGGTCACCGACGACTTCCTGAAAGCCTATCTGGCGCGGCCTGAACTGATGCCGCCGCCGGAGGCCTGCGCGGCGGAGCAGGAGTTGCATCGCGTGCTGCTGAGCCACCCGCGGCTGCCGATCTCGGCCGCACAAGTCGATGCGATCGCCGACGCTGATGCGCGCGAGAACTGGCAGATGATGATCGCCTGGCGCGATCACCTGGTAAAGCACGGGAGCCTCGAGGCCGCTTATCTCGCGATCATCAGGCGCAACATCGCCTTTCCCCAGCTCTTCATCGGCCAACTGGTGCAACTGATCCTGCGCAACGCGCTGGATGATTGCGGCGATGCTTTCATCCTGCGCGCCGCCGAACTGTTCTTCCGGCCGCAGAAGCTCATGATCGAAGGAGCCTCGGTTCTCGCCATTGACGAGGAACGGGGCTCGCTAACCGGCCGGCATTCAGCGTCGCCCCTGATGGCGCTGCTCGGGCTGCCCGAGGCCACTGAGGTCGACGTGCTGAAGGAGTCCACGGCGGGCGGCTATTGGGCGCGCAGCGACCGGTTCGACATGGCGCTGGACCTCGCCGCTGGCGGGCGGGGGATGGCCGCGCTCGGCGATGTGATCGCCCGTTGGCTTGCGCATCTGCTGGCGGTCGAGGTCAAGGTCGAGCCGGTGGCGGAACTGCGCGAGGCATCATGGAACTGGTATGTCGGACTGAGCTCCGACGCCACTCGCATCGGCGACGCGATCTGGCATGGCGACGATCTCGATGACGGCGTGCGCGCTCAGTTGATCGGCCTGTTCCGGCTGACGTTCCGCGATCCCGCCTATATGATCGAAAAGGTCAGGGGCGAGCCGGTTTATTTGCTGCTCGCCATGACCACCGATGGGGCGTTGCGGCTGAAGCCGCAAAACCTCATCACCGGCTTGCCGATTGCGAACGCGGAGGCAGTCAATTGATATCGACGGCGCTGGAGCGCATTTCCGTTGGCGTTGTGGTCGAACGGCGCAAGGGCAGGAGCGCCTGGGCCGACGTCCTGTGGCGACCGGTTTCGGTGCTCGTGGGAAGCCCCTCGGCGGCGCCGTGGACGCCGCTCGATAGGCAAGGAGAGGTGACGTTGTTCTATGCCGGCGAGGCGGTGATCGAACTGCACCGCACCGAGACCGGCAACTATCGCGACAATCTTGCATCCGGCTCGCCCACCCTGTGGGTCAATCTGCGCCCGACCGGCTCCGAGCCGCCTTACGAACTGCTTGCCGTCACCGCGGATCCGGCCGAGGGCGAGGCGTTCACCGACGCCGGGAGCAATCTCGTCGAGGCGGTGCCGATGCCCACCGGCATTGCCGAGATCATCGAACGATTTGTCGCCCGGCATCATGTCGATCGCCCCTTCATCAAGCGGCAGCGCGACCGGCAGGGGCCGCCAACTTAGGACAAGAGAGAGTGCACCGTGGCTGAAGAGCACAATGTTTTCCTTCGCTGGGCGCGGCTGAAGCAGGCCGCAAAAGAGCGTCCAGATACGGAGGCCGCTCCGACGGACAATCAAGAAGCAGCCGCGCCGCCTGCAGCCGACGCGGCGGGCGATGAACCGTTCGACCTCGCCAGCCTGCCGTCAATCGAATCGATTCTCGCCAATACCGACATTACCGCGTTCCTGCGCGCCGGCGTGCCGGCCGAATTGACCCGCGCGGCATTGCGCCGGGCCTGGACCAGCGATCCCGCTATTCGCGACTTCATCGGCATCGCGGAGAACCAGTGGGATTTCAACGACCCGACCGCAATTCCGGGGTTCGGCCCGCTCGGTCCGACGGAAAACGCCACTGACCTTCTCGCGCAGGTCTCGCGGCGGCTGGAGCAGGTTCCGGATACGCTCTCAGACATGACGTCGCCCGCCGATACGGTTCGGCCCGCGGCGGCTAATTCCGCCGAACCCGTTCTCGATCCTCCGCCCGCGACAGAGGGACCGTCGCTAGCTGATGCTGCTGCACAATCGAATGAAATGCAGGACCTTGGCTCGCAAGGCGAGCAAGCCCCTCGCGAGCAAGCGCTAGAATCTCCCCGAAAGCGGCGTCATGGCAGCGCATTGCCGCAATAGCGATCGACAGGGCGCCATGTCTTTTTGGATCGAACCATGACGGATTCAATTTCAAAGGGCACTGCACCGCGCATCGTCGACGAGATTGATCGCGCCCGGGCGCAGGAATACGCGCTATTGGCGACCCTGCTGACGCGCAGCCCGGACGCCGAACTTCTTTCCCGTCTCGCCGGCCTGCGTGGCGATGCCAGCCCGATCGGAATAGTGCATATCGCGCTGGCCGAAGCGGCGGGGCGGACCGATCAAGAGCGCGCGTCGCGCGAGTTCTTTGCGCTGTTTGCCGGCCTGGGGGACGGAGCGCTGCTGCCCTATGCGTCGCATTATCTTGCCGAGACATTGTACGGGCGGCCGCTCGTTCGGGTGCGGGAAACGCTCGATAGTCTCGGCATCGAAAAGGCGCCGGAACGGACGGAGCCGGAGGATCACGCCGGATTCCTCTGCGAGATTATGGCGGGTCTGGCTGGCGGCAGCATCGCGGCGCCCAATGGTGCCGACCGTGACTTCTTCGAGCGGCATCTTTCGCCCTGGATCAGGCGCTTCTTCATCGACCTGGAACGGGCAAAATCGGCTGATTTCTACGCATCGGTCGGCGCGCTCGGGCGCACCTTCATCGACATCGAAGCCGAGGCGTTCGCGCTTTCGGCCTGAACGCCGCTTTTGCCTCCGGCTGAGACTCATTCGCTGCGGAACTGTGGTACAAAATGACGTGAAGAGGAGAAACACGATGCGCGCGTTCGTCCTAGCCTGCCTGTTTGCGGTCGTTGCCGCGGTTGGAGCGGCGGTGATTCTCGACAATTTCGTCCAGGAATCGGCGACCTCGGCCTTTGCCTTGCCGAGCGCCAGGGTTTAGCGCCGCATTCACATCGGCGTGGGTCTCGAAACCTTAAGCTGATCGTACGGACTCAATTGAGTGGAGAGGGAGATGCCTCATATGATCCGCTCAATGATTTCAGTCTTCGCCATTGCCGTTGTAATTGTTATTGGAACCCTGTTTTGGCGAGCGCATTCGCATCCGGTTGAATTGACCTCTGCGGCCATGCCGCCGCTGGCGCAATTGCACACGATGGCCGGCGTCGAGAAATTGCCTGCTCAGGAGATCGAGGATCAATCGCTGATCTATCCGACACCGACGAGATAGGCTGACGCGACAGTCCGGGCTTGGACGGCCGGTTTGAGAAACGGGACCGGCCCATGATAGGGCTAGGCGGAGAATGTCTCCGTCCATTGCCGGCCCGCCATGCGCCCCCGAACCATCGATCTCAATCTGCTTGTCATGCTCGAGGCCCTCGTCGCCGAGCGCAGTGTTTCCAAGGCGGCGCGGCGCATGGGATTGACGCAGTCGGCGATGAGCCACGCGCTGCGGCGGCTTCGCGACACCTTCAATGATGAGCTGTTTGTCCGCTCCCCCGACGGGATGGAGCCGACGCTGCGCGCGCTCGAACTCGCCAATGCGACGCATGCGGCGCTGGAGCAGATCGAGCGGACTATCGACAAATCCGCAAGCTTCGATCCCGCGACCGCGGAGCGAACCTTCACGCTGCGGATCTCCGAATATGTATCGGGCCACCTGCTGCAGCGCTTGTGTCCGATCCTGCGCAAGGAGGCGCCCGGCATCCGCATCAATGCGGCGCATTTCACCGGCGATCCGCGCGAGGACGAGATCGTCGGCGACGAAATTCACGTCCGGCTTGCCTCGTCCGGAAATCCGGAAGGCCGGCGCGAGCGGCTGCGCGTGCTCGACGAACGTTTCGTGGTGCTGATGCGGAAGACCAATCCGGCGCGTCGCAGCAAGATGACGCTGCCGTTCTACGCCTCGCTCTCGCATGTCAAGGTCGCCGGCACCATCGGCACCAATGTGATCGATGATGCGCTGCGCATCCGCGGACTCTATCGCCAGATCGTGTTCAATGTGCCGAGCTGGCGGGATGCGCGCCATATCGTGGCCAACAGCGATCTTGTCGCCGCCATACCGGCGCGATGGGCACGCGACCGGGAGACGCCGCTGCCCTGCGTCGCGGTCCCCTTTCCGCTTGATGACGTCACCTTCGCGATCGACCTCGAATGGCATCCGCGCTTCGCGCTCGATCCTGGCCAGACCTGGTTCCGCGCGCTGATCGCGAAGCAGTTCTAGCGCGGCACGCCCTCACCTCTCCCGCTTGCGGGAGAGGGGGCGCAGCGTCCATCCTGGGCGCCTTCTGTATGAATTCAACTCATATTCAACATGAAAATTATGAGTTTTATTTATCTGACCGGTTTGTGACATCGTGGGCCGCCAACAACACAAAAGACGGCGGGAGAAACGCGGGTGGCCCTTCAGAAGCGATATCTTGTCTACATCGGCCTGTTCGTGCTGATGTTCATCAACTATCTCGACCGGGTTAATCTCTCGGTCGCGGCCAAGTCGATCTCGGAGACCTACGGTCTGACGCCGATCGACATGGGCTACATCTTCTCCGCCTTTCTCTGGACCTATCTGATCTGCCTGATCCCGATGGGCTTGCTCGCCGATCGGTATGGTGGCCGCGCCGTCATCTATACGACGCTCGGATTGTGGTCGCTGGCCGGCATCTGGACCGGCCTTGCGACGACCTACTCCTCGCTGTTCGCCTCGCGCCTGGTGCTCGGCGTCGGCGAATCCGCAAGCTATCCCGCCGGCGGCAAGATCATCCGCGAATGGGCGCCCGAGGGCGAGCGTGGCATCGCCTCGGCATTCCTCAATTGCGGCGCGCATGCCGGGCTTTGCGTCGGCTCGGTCGTGGTAGGCTCGCTGATCGTCGCGTTCGGCTGGCGCGAGTCGTTCTACATCACCGGCGCCGCCGGCGTCGTGCTCGCGCTGCTCTGGTTCGCGCTATATCGCCAGCCGGAACGTGCGTCGTGGCTCAGCGCACAAGAGCGCGATTTCATCCTGAAGAACCGAGGCGCCATCGCCGCACGGGGAGCCGGCGAGTTAAATCAGTCGGCCGCGCTGAAAGGACTTCTGAGCAGCCCCTCGATGTGGGCGCTGGCGCTCACGCAAGGCTGCGCCGGCTATACGCTCTATCTCTTCATGACCTGGCTGCCGAGCTATCTCGCCGCCACGCGTGGCATGGATGTGCTCAAGTCGAGCCTGTTCTCCGCCATTCCCTATGGCGTGGCCGCGATCCTCGGCCTTGGCCTCGGCTGGTTCAGCGACAGCCTCTTGAAGAAATCAGGTCGAGGGAATGCCGACCGGCGCAAGCTGATCGCGGCGATGCTGCTGCTGTCGTCAGTGATCCTTGCTGCTCCGCTGGTCGATTCGATCTGGGTCATTACGATGCTGATCAGCATTTCGCTTGCCTGCGTGGCCACCGCGATGGCGATGAACATTGCGCTTACCGCCGACCTGATGACCGACGGTCGCTATAACGGCGCCGCCACCAGTCTCTTGATCATGGGCGGCAATCTGTTCGGCACGGCCGCGCCGATCGTCACCGGCTATGTGGTCGCGACCACCGGCGGTTATTCCGGCGCGTTCCTGATTGCGGGCGTGCTGCTGCTCGGCGGTGCCGTGGTGATCACCTCGGGGGCGCGGACGCCGATCCGGCTTTCAGCCGCGTCGGAAGCGAGACTGCAGGACCGCGCGGCTTCGGCCGTCTAAGGGAGCAAATCATGAAGAAGCTGACATTCACCGCGGTCTCGCGGAACTACTTCAACATGCCGGTCTGGATCGCCAAGCACCGCGGCATGTTCGCAGATGAAGGGCTCGATGTCGCGATCGAGCTTTATGAGGGTGTCGACGAGGTGACGAATCGCATTCGTGATGGCCGCGCCGAGCTCGGCTACGGGATCACCGAGCACGTGATCCTCGACACCGAGGCCGGCGGCTTCCTCGAAATCGTCGGCGGCAATGTCAATCGGCTGCCGTTCTCCTTCATCACCGGCAAGAACATCAGGACGGCGGAGGATCTGCGCGGCAAGACCGTCGGCGTCTCCTCGATCGAGGCGGGCAGCTCGTCGCTGGTCATGAAGCTGCTCGCCGCACGCGGCCTCGAATACCCGCGCGATTACAAGATCCGTGCGGTCGGCCCGATCCTGACGCGCTGGCAGATGCTGCAGTCCGGCGAGATCGATGCCGGCCTGCAGGGCGCGCCGCTGAATTACATGGCGATCGACCAAGGCTATCCCAGCCTGTGCGAGCCTCGCCAGGAGGTGCCGTATTTCCAGTTCACCTCGCTGAACGTCGACAGCCGCTGGGCGAAGGCGAATACGGACACGATGCACCGCTTCATGCGCGCCTTCGTGCGGGCGCATGAGTGGTTTTTTGCCAACCGTGCCGGCGTCAGCCCGATCGCGATCGCCGAAACCGGGATCGCGCAGCGCTATGCCGAGCGCGCCTGCGACGAATACACCAGGGATGAGATTTTCCCCCGCGATGGGGATGCGAACGACGCCGCGGTGCAGGCGCTGATCGAGATCAGCTCCTTAATCCGCGCGGTGCCCAACCGCGTCAAATCGCAAGCCGCCGACTACATCAACCGCAGCTATCTGCACGCCGCGCAGCACGACGTCGCGGCGGCCTGACGGCCACGACCATGTCGACCTTATCTGATATCGACTACGGCAGCCGGCTTCGCGCCGGGCTGCTCATTCCATCCGGGAATTCGGTGGCCGAGCCGGAGATCCGCGCCATGCTGCCGCGGCAAGTCTCCATGCTGGTGACACGGCTGGCGTTGCGCGGCAGCTCGAAGCCGGAGCTGATGCGCATGCTCGATCGGCTCGAGGCCGCCTCCGAGCTGCTGGCGGACGCCGAGGTCGATGTCATCGTATTCCATTGCACGGCGGTCTCGACCTTCGCGCCGGAGCTCGCCGGCGGAATCCGTGAGCGCATCCAGTCGGCCTCCGGCATCCGCTGCTTCACCACGGCGGATGCGATCCTGGCGGGATTGACGCGCCTGAACGCGAGGCGGGTCTCGCTGCTGACGCCCTATATCGATGAGGTGCACGCGCGCGAGATCGCGTTCCTGGAAGCCAGCGGTTTCCAGGTCGCGGGCGGCGCCAATCTCGGGATCAACACCAATTCGGAAATGGCGGGCCTCAGCCCCGAGGCGATCCTCGACTGGGCAAGGGCGCGATCGATCCGCGCGCGGATGCCTGCCTGATCAGTTGCACGGCCATCAAGTCGGCGCCGGCGATTGCCGAGCTCGAGAGAGTCTCAGGAGTCCCCGTGCTCACGAGCAATCAGAGCATGGTGTGGCACCTCATGAGGTCGAACGGCATCGACAGCGATGTCGCGGACTATGGTTGCCTGTTTTCGACCGGCCGGGTCGTAAGGGGCGCAGAGCGGAAGCCAATCGGCGCGAATCGTTAAGGCAATTCACAGGCGTGGAGGTGGCCCACGTGGACCAGCCGCGCAGATAACTTTTCGTCGCGCGGGTGATCAGGTACATCCAGGCTTCGTTCCCTGCCGCCTGCGGCAGGGAGATGATGTGCCGGCATGTCCCAAGGCTTCACGGATGAAGAAGACGAAGAATGTGCAACCGGGCGCTCCCGCCCTTGAAAAGGGGCTGGATCTTCTGGAAGCGCTGTCGGCTGAGGCGCGCGGTCTCAGCCAGAAGCAGTTGGCCGAGCGGGTCGGCCGCTCCGTCGGCGAGATCTTCCGCATGCTGGTGGCGCTGGAGCGCCGCGGCTATGTCACGCGCGATCCGGCGACGGGTGAATACACGCTGACGCTGAAACTGTTCCGGATCGCCTCGCAATTCCCGCCGGCGGAGCGGCTATTGAAGGCCGCGCTGCCCGTGATGGAGCAGCTTGCCGGCCGGGTGCGGTTGTCCTGCCATCTCACCGTGCTGCACGGCGAGCAGTTCATGGTGATCGCGCGGATCGAGCCGGAATGGCTGATGGGCTGGTCGGTCAAGGTCGGCGCCGTGTTTCCACTGACCCAGCAATACGCGTCCGCGATGGTGCTGGCGGCGTTCCAGCTCGAAGGCCGGCGCGAGGAGCTTGCGGAAGTCATCGCCGCCAATGATCGCATCAGCGGCAAGAAGGCGCTCGCGGCGCTCGACCGAATCTCGGCGGAGGGCGGCAATTTCTCCAACGACGACGGCTATACGCGTATCCTCGCCTATAGCTGCCCGATCGTGGAAGCGTCGGGCCGCGCGGTCGCTGCGCTGACCGTGCCCTTGGTGCGAGAGGGCCGCATCTCCGCCGGCGAAGCCGCCACCATCGCCACCGAGTTGCGCGCCGCCGCGAAGATCGTGTCGGAGAAGATCGGCGGCGTGCCTTAGAAGTCGAGTGGCAGGCACGGTCGAGGTGTGCTCCCTCTCCCGCTTGCGGGGGAGGGCCGGGGTGGGGGTGTCTCCGCGAGGCGAGACTCTTCGTGTGGACAGAGCCCTCAACCGGATCGCATCTGACGATGCGATCCGACCTCTCCCGCAAGCGGGAGAGGTGAAGGGAGGGTCTCTAACCTACCGTCATGCCGCCATCGACGACCCAGGCGGCGCCGTTGACATGCGCGGCGGCGTCGGAGGCAAGAAACGCGACGACATCGGCGATATTCTCCGGCTTCCCGTACGGCGCACCACCGCTGCGGCGTGGCGTGACGGACCGCTCGCGCGCCTGGTCCTCGAGCTCCTGGATCATCCGCGACTCGATCGGCCCCGGCAGGATCGCGTTGACCCTGATCTTCGTTCCCGTCACTTCCAGCGCCGCGGTGCGGGTCAGGCCGAGCACCGCATGCTTGGACGCCACATAGCCGGCGAGCCCCGCACGGCCACGGATCGCCGAGGTCGATGCGGTGTTGACGATCGCGCCCCGGCCGCGCGGCCTCATCTTCGCCAGCACGTATTTGAGACCGAGGAAGACGCCCTTGACATTGACCTGCATCAGCCGGTCGAACGTGTCGTCAGGGTATTCGTGCAGCGGTGCGACCACGCCCTCGATCCCGGCATTGTTGGCGAAGATGCCGATCGGACCCAGCTTCTGCTCGATCGTTTCGATAAACGCCAACGTCTCCGGCGCGCTGGAGACGTCGGCGCGGACGGCCAGCGCCTTGGCGCCGGCCGCTTCAACCAGGCGCGCCGTCGCCGCGGCCGCCGCCTCATCGATATCGACGATCGCGACGGCCGGGGCGGTCCGGGCCAGCGCGACCGCGATCGCCCGCCCGATGTCGCCACCGCCACCGGTGACGAGCGCTACGTCGCCCTTCATGATTTCAGGAAGTCACAGCCGCCTTCCTCCAGCGGCCGCCACGCTTCGCTCGGCGGAATGGTCTTGATCAGCTTGTAATAGTCCCAGGGATATTTGGATTCTTCCGGCTTCTTGACCTCGAACAGATACATGTTGTGCAGCTTGCGGCCATCGGCGCGAACGCTGCCCTTGCCGAACAGGGGATCGTCGGTCGGCAGCTTCTTCATCTCCTGCACAACTGCCTTGCCGTCGCTGGACGCACCAAGCGCGTCGACGGCCTTGAGGTAGTGCAGCGTGGCGGCATAGACACCGGCTTGCAGCGCGGTCGGATAGCGGTCGCCGTTGCGCGGCGCGAAGCGCTTGGCCCAGGCGCGGGTATCGTCGTTGAGATCCCAGTAGAAGGATTCGGTGAACTGCAGGCCCTGCGCCGTCTTCAGCCCCAGCGAATGCACGTCACTAAGATAGAGCACGGTCGCGACCACGCGCTGGCCGCCCTGCGGGATGCCGAACTCGACCGATTGCTTGATCGAATTGATGGTGTCGCCGCCGGCATTGATCAGGGCGATGACCTCTGCCTTCGAGCTCTGCGCCTGCAAGAGGAAGGAGGAGAAATCCTGGCTGTTGATCGGCGTGCGCACGCCGCCGACGACATTGCCGCCGAGTTTCTGCACGACGTTCTTGATGTCCGCCTCCATCGCGTGCCCGAACGCGTAATCGGCGGTCAGCGTGAACCAGGTCTTGCCACCGCTGCCAACGACCGCCCGCGCGGCGCCGGACGACAGCGCGTAGGTGTCGTAGGTCCAGTGCACAAGATTTGGCGAGCATGATTTGCCGGTGAGATCGGACGAGGACGCGCCCGACACCAGGAGCGTCTTGTTGTTCTGCTGCACGACGTTGCGCACCGCGAGCGCCACCGAGGAATTCGGCGCGTCGATGATGGCGTCGACCTTGTTGCGGTCGATCCATTCGCGCGCGATGTTGGCGGCGAGATCGGCCTTGTTCATGTGGTCGCCGCTAATGACTTCGATCGGCCTGGTCATCTTGTGCGGCGAGGCCTGAAAATCCTCCACCGCCATCTTCGCCGCCAGCAGCGATCCGGGTCCGGTGACATCGGCATAGAGGCTCGACATATCCGTAAGCACGCCGAGCCGAAGCGGCCCGGGCTCCTGTGCCTCTACGCCGAAGCTGGCAAGGCCCAATGCCATGCCGCCAAGGCCGGCCATCAGCCGGCGGCGGTTCAACGAAATAGACTTTATCATATCCAAAACCCTCCCTTGTGTGGTCCGCGCTCTCGCACGGATGGTTGCGCCCGCGCGTGCTTGGCGCGCGGGTCGATGTTGTCGTTTACGGAATCAGGCGCTCGATCAGCCGCCGGTCTTCGACCTCGAAACCGCCGCCATAGACCTCGGACACCATGAATTGCGCGCCCAGGATTTCCGGCTTGAGATCCGCGATCGGGTCGTATTCGCTCGCGTGCAGCGTCATCGAGGCGCGGCCGGGCAGCGGCGCGGAATATTTCAGCGGCGTGCGGCGATAAGCGATGTCGGCATAGGCCGTCTCCAGGCGCTCCGGATGCGGCAGGCGGCGGACATGGATTTCGCCGGCGGGCAGCTCGTTGCCGTCGACGATGCGGACGACCGGCGCCTTCGGATCGGGTGTGAAGGAAAAGTCCGCCAGCGCAATGCCGCGCCGCCTGACCGATCCGTTGATCGAGCCGTCCGGCTGCTCATTGAAGGTGTAGTGCGCATCCTTCTTGGTGTAGCCGAAGACCTCACGGCCGGCGCAGATCCCCATCGGGTCGCTGCAATACATGAAGATATGCGTCTCGGTGAACAGGCCCTTGTAGCGCACGGGAACGGTGATCATCAGATCGAACATCTGCCCGGCATGCACCGCCAGCGAATGGCCCGGCGACACCATGAAACGGAAAGCGACGCGGTCGCTCGCGATCTCGAATGGGGTATCCGCAAGCAGGCTCGCCACCTTGCCCGGCGCGACGCGCGTCATGATCTCGACCGTCCGCAACGTGCAGCCCCACTCCACGGGATAGGCCGGCGAGTAGGGTGGATTGACCCCGCTGTTCGGCTTCAACCGGTAATCGCCGAACATACGGCGCCGGGGATCGTTGGGATCGGTAATCAGGTCGGTCATCTGGGCTTGCTCTCCATCGGCGGCATGCTCATCGCATGGCGCTCGCTTGCGTGTTCCGCATCAAGACCTTCTGCTGGTCGCCCATGACGTGGGCGTGGAAGGCTATCGCGGCCTCGGACAGGTCGCTCTCCGGAGCATATTCCGGCGCGAAGTTGCTGTAGCGATCGACGCCACGCACCAGCGTGGCGCTGTCGTTCGTTCCCACCACCTGCCGCACATGGGTCGGCAGATAGCGGATGGCAAAGCCGATCCGGCGCTTGCCCGATGGGTTCGGGTCGCTGCCATGGATCAGGCGGACGTGATGCAGCGACATCTCGCCGGGCTGAAGCTGCAGCATCACCGCCTTGCTCTCATCGACGTCGACCGCGATCTCCTGCCCGCGCGTCAGCAGGTTGTCGGTCGCAAAGGTGTCGCGGTGGGCGACCTGCTCCAGCGTCTGGGTATCGGGAATGACGCGCATGGCGCCATTCTCGGCGGTGCTTTCGGACAGCGCGACCCATGCGGTGACGATATCGGCGGGGTCGAGTCCCCAATAGGTCGAGTCCTGATGCCAGGAGACGAAGCCGGGATCGCGGGCCTCCTTGATGAAGAAGGTGGAACTCCAGCAGAGGATGTCGGGGCCGATCACGCTTTCGACTGCATCGAGAATGGCCGGATGGCGGATCAGGCCATCAAGCCAAGTGAACAGCAGATGGCTCTTGTGGCGCATCGATCCCTTGAGCAGGCCGTACGCGGCCTCATGCGCCTCCAGTTTCGTGCGAATGCCTTCGACCTCGCCCGCCGACAGGACCCTGATCGGCGCGTAGTAGCCGTGCTCACGGTAGTGGTTGATGGCAGCTTCGGGCAGGACGGCCATGGTTTCCTCATTTCATATATGTCTTCTTATTTGCATATATGAAATCAGATTTCAAACCCGAGTCAAGCCATGGATGGGCGGTTCCGCGGGTCCCGATTGCGTCCGAATCGGGACTAGAGTGTTTTCGAGCGAAGTGGGCACCGGTTCGCGTGAAGAAGACGCGTCAAAACAAGAATCTAGCGTTTCGGTTCTGATTCAATCAGAACCGAAGCGCTAGAAGCGCCATCCAGAAAGCGGTTGCCAGCCCCGCTAGGTGGCGAAAAGATGGAGTCAAACCGAAGAGGGAGTGCTCCGTCGTGCATGTGAAAGACAAAGTCTGCGTCGTGACCGGAGCGGCTGGCGGTATCGGCGAGGCCGTGGCGCGGGCCTATGCTGAGGCTGGGGCCCGCGGCGTTGTCGTCGCCGATCTCAAGACCACGCGCGAGCGGCTCGCGAGCGTCGCCGGCGATATCGACGGGCTGGCGGTGACCGCCGATGTCGGGCTGGAAGAGGACATCAAGGCGCTGGTCGCGGCGGCGGAAGCCAAATATGGTCCGGTCGACATCTTCTTCTCCAATGCCGGGCTGTCGCGCAAGGGACAGGAGACCGCCTCCGATGCTGACTGGGATGTGAGCTGGCGCGTGCACGTGATGAGCCACGTGTTCGCGGCGCGGGCGCTGGTGCCCGGCATGCTCGCGCGCGGCTCCGGCTATCTGCTCAACACGGCGTCCGCCGCGGGTCTCTTGGCGTCGCTGAACTCGATGCCGTATGGCGTGACCAAGAATGCCGCGGTCGCGCTCGCCGAGCATCTTGCCATCCAGTATAGCGACCGCGGCATCCGCGTCTCCGTGCTGTGCCCGCAATCGGTGCAGACGGGCATGACCACGCCGGGCCCGAGCGCGGCGCGGGTCGATGGCGTCATGCAGCCGGCCGAAGTCGCGCGCATCGTGATCGAGGCGATGGCGGAAGAACGCTTCCTGATCCTCTCGCACCCGCAGGTGCAGGAGTACATACAGCGAAAAGCGTCCAATCGTGACCGCTGGCTCGCCGGCATGCGCCGCTTGCGCGACCGCATCTACGGCGCGCCGCCAGCAGCGTAGACACTCTTTCCGTCATTGCGAGCGAAGCGAAGCAATCCATGGTGCCGCTTGCGGAGATATGGATTGCTTCGTCGCTGTCGCTCCTCGCAATGACGGGCTCACACACCCTTCGGCGCGAATTGTTTGAGTAGGCCCATGTAGCCCTTCGCGGCTGGAAGCGCGTAGGCGCCGCGGCGCGAGGTCGTGAGCTTGAGGCCGACCAGCGCCTCGGCCTGCTTCACCGCGGCGGCCACGCCATCGATGACGGGGACGCCGAATTTCTGCGACAGTGCGGCCGCAAGATCGGCCATGCCTGCGCAGCCCAGCACGATCGCCTCCGCGCCGCGGTCCAGCGCCTGCTCGATCTCGGCGCGAAGCTTTTCCTCCGCGCCCGAGCCCGGTTTTTCCAGATCGAGCACCGCGACGTTGCATGCTGTCACCGAGACCCGTTCGGCAAATCCATAGCGGCGCACCAGCTCTTGCAGCGGCACGACCGAGCGCGGCAGCGTGGTGACGATCGCGATGCGCTTTGCGAGTTGGCCGGCGGTGACCAGCGCCGCCTCGCAAATGCCGACCACCGGGAATGGCGCCGCCGATCGCGCCGCATCCAATCCGGTGTCGTCGAAGCAGGCGATGATGCCGGCATCAGCGTGCTGCGCGCCGAGTAGCGCCTGGATCAAGCCGGGGACCGCGAAGGCCTCGTCGTAATATCCTTCGATCGAGACCGGTCCCATCGCCGAGGTCACGGCAGCAATCTCAGTGCCGGGAGATGCCACCGCGCGCGCCGCGGCGGCGATGGTCTCGGTCATCGTGACGGTGGTGTTGGGATTGACGATCAGGATTCTTGTCGGTGCCATGGCGTCATCGTAGCCAAATTGAAGCCGCCTGGCAAAATTGGTCACGTCCCATGACCTTCCTCAAGGAGCCTGTGGCCGCTTGCGGGCCGCTGTGGCATGCTCAGCGCGACTTCCTCATGCCAAGTTGCACAGGGTCCTAACCTAGGGAGGACGGCCATGGTAACTTATGTCGTGTTGGCGAAGTTCACCGATCAGGGAATCCGCAACGCCAAGGACTCTCCGAAGCGAGCGGAAGCTTTCAAGGAAATGGCGAAGACGTTCGGCGTGACGGTGAAGGAGATCTGCTGGACCCAGGGGCGATATGACGTCGTGACCTTCCTCGAGGCGCCGGATGAGTCGTCCGCCATGTCGCTCAGTCTCAGCCTTGGCGCCCTCGGCAATGTTCGCAGCGAGACACTGCGGGCGTATTCGGCGGCCGAGATGACGAAGATCATCGGCAACATGCTCTGACATCACTGCTGTTGCCAACGCGGTTGTTCGGGCCGCCGCCGGCCGGCGCTCCGAGGTGGCGCGTCGTGTGCAGCCGCTTACTGCTGAGCCTGCCTCTCGAGCAGGTGATCCTTGACCAGGCGCACGGCGCCCCGCCGCCACGAATAGTCGGCGCCCATGCGAAGCCCGCTGTCGGCCCGCGAAACGACGGCGCCGGTCCTGATGTCGCGGACTTGAAATCCGATCGTGTATTCGGTGCGGCTGACCCGCCGCACCACGCCGATCAGCGATTGATCCGCGCCGAGTTTCAGGGCGATGCCGGCTTCGCAGCCGCCGCAGTCGCGCAGCGTATGCGTCTTGACCGCTTCCGCGTTCGTGCCGCTGCTCTCGATCACCCGGTAGCGGCCCGATTGCGCGAGCAGTTCGCGAACGCCATTGGTGGCATCGGCCAATTGTGCCGCATCCGAAGCCGCGACACCGCTTGCCTGAGCGGCGGCAGTGGTATCTTCCAGCTCGAAGTCGAACACCGCAAGCGCGATAGGCGCAGACGCAATTGCCGCAGATGCAGCTAGCTGCGCCGCAAGTGCCGCACGAATGTCGCGGGACAGGAAGGTCTCGGCGCGATCCCACGCCTCGTCATTGTCGCCCCGAAACGTGTAGCGCCTTTCGAACAGGATACGGTTGGTGCCGACGTCGATGACCGCCGCGCTTGCGAACTGGACCAGGGTGCTCATCTTCTGCACCGCGCCTGTGATCAGGACGTTGGCGCCGCCTTGCGCCGCGGCCTGCATGCGCTCGGCGGACGTCGCCCGATCGTCCGTCGAGGGCGGGACGAGGCGGTAGTGTCCGTCCGCCTCGACGTCGCGTCTCAGCCCGGCCATGAACGCCTGCACGCGCTTTTGATGGGCGGCGGTCTGATCGATAGGCTCGCCCGAGGTGTCGAGATAGCCGAAGTCTTCAATCGTGACGCCCAGAGTCCGGGCTGCGGGCGCTCCGGTATCGGCATTGGCGGAACCGAACCCCAGCAAGAGCCCAAGCACGGCAACGGTGAGCAAACCAAGACGGGATCGGCGCATCGGCGGACCTTTCAGTGATCATGCGGGCGTCCAGGCTATGCCGACCAGGCCCACCGCTGAAGCTGAGCCCTCCCGACGGTAACCGGGAAAACTTCACGACGTCATTCTCGGGTTGCGAGCAGCGCTTTCCGCCGCTTGCATTCTGCCGTTAAATGTATGGGTCCCGCTCGTAGAGCGGGAGTCCAAAGTTGTCCGCGCGAGGGGGATCCGCAAGATGTGGGACCACAGGAGCGATCTGAAGGTACGGTTGATGCTGCGCGTTGCAGCCGTATCTGCCCTCTGCTTTGCGGCCATCTCGGCCTATTTCCTCATCGACGCCGATAGGTCCGTGCGGGCCAGGACCAATGCGATCGCCGACGTCGCGGCAAAGACGCTGGAGCTGCAGCAAAACAAGATCCAGTGGGTGAACAATCCGCGGCCCGAATTTCCCGACCTCGACAATGTCGCGACGGCGGTCATAACGCCCGGTCTCTGTCTTGCGTTTCGCGCCAGCGATGGCGATATCCGGCAGCGCTTCTGCGGCGGCGCGCCGAACGAGGACAGCGCTCCGCCACAAATATTCGCTGCGTTCTATCGCAGCCTGTTCGATCCCGGCCGCGAGGCCACGCGGCCCGTGATGTCTCGCGGCGCCATCATCGGCGAAGCCGTCGTCTGGGTTGATCCGGCCGTGCTCACGGCCGGGGCCTGGCACGAAGCGGGCCGTCTGATGACCGTGCTCGCGCTCGCGCTGCCGTTATTGTGCGCGCTGGTCTATGCGGCCCTTGCACGCGCGCTGCGTCCGACGCGGTTGATCCGGAGCGGTCTCGAGCGGATCGCCGCAGGCGACCTCACCGCGCGCCTGCCGCCGTTCGATCTTGCCGAGCTTTCGACCATCCGCGACGTGTTCAATCACCTCGCGGAGAGCCTCGGCACGGCGCTGTCCGAGCGCAGCGAATTGACCCGCAGGCTGATCGCGCTGCAGGACGAGGAGCGCCGACATCTGGCGCGGGAGTTGCACGATGAATTCGGGCAGTCGCTCGCCGCGATCCGCGCGCTGGCGGCATCGGCCCGCCATACCGCGGGACAGGATTGTCCCGCCATGCTCGCCGAATGCGACGGCATTGCGCGCATTGCGACCGACATGATGGAGACCCTGCGCGGCGCGCTGTTCAGATTGCGTCCGCCCGACGTCGAGGAACTTGGACTGGCGGCAAGCCTGGAAGGTCTGGTCGCCGGCTGGAACGGGCGCAGCCGGGGACAGCCCCGCTTCGAAATCATTTTTTTCGGTCGGTTGGAGAATACGCCTGCGGCGGTCAGCGCCAATCTCTACCGCATCGTGCAGGAAGCGCTCACCAACGCGGCCAAGCATGCGGGCGCGACGCGGGTCATGCTACGACTGAGCATGCGTGAGGCGGAGGCTCCCTCGAATGAGGGCGCTACAATCGAGCTCGACATCGAGGATGATGGCCGGCTCGGCGATCCCGCCGTCAAATCCGGAATGGGTTTGCTCGGGATGCGCGAGCGCGTCGCCGCCCTCGGAGGGCGGCTGAGCTTTGAAGCCGGGCAAAACGGCGGCTCCGCCTTGCGCGTCGTTATTCCCGTCGCGCCGTCCGGACAGCATGGCGCCAGCCTGGAGCGTGCGGCATGAATGGCAGCGGCCACGCCATCATGCTGGTCGACGATCACGCCGTCGTTCGCGAGGGCTATCGCTCGGTGCTGCAGAAGCAGCCGGGATTGCGCGTCGTTGCCGAAGCCTCCGATGGCGCCGAGGCCTATCGGCTGTTCAAGGCCACCGAGCCCGACCTGGTCATCATGGATCTGAGCATGCCCGGCATCGGCGGCATCGAAGCAATCAGGCGCATCCGGCAATGGGACAAGCGCGCCAGGATCCTCGTGTTCACGATGCACCAGAACGCGGCCTTCGCGGTGCAGGCGATCCGTGCCGGCGCCAGCGGCTATGTCACCAAGACAAGCCCGCCCGAGACGCTGGTGCACGCCGTGATGGACGTTCTGGCCGGAAAGATCGCCATCAGTCCTGACATCGACCATGAACTGGCGCTCAGCCGGCTTGCTGGCGAAGCCGCTGCCGCGGATGTTCTCTCCGCGCGCGAATTCGAAGTGCTGCGCATGCTGCTGGCCGAGAGGACGACCGAGGAAATTGCCGCGGCGCTTCACATCAGTCCCAAGACGGTGGCGAACCTGCACTCCCTCATCAAGGACAAGCTCGGCGTCGGCTCGGATATCGAGCTGGTACGGCTGGCGCTGCGGCAGGGGATATTGACGCAGATCGATCTGGGAGAGGCGTGAGGGGAGCGCTCACTGAACGGAAGGCGCCTTCAAAGGACCGAATCCACCCACGCTGCGAATGCATCGAGCACCTCGTCCATCACCTCGCGGTCGTTGCGGCCTGAACGGACCAGCACATGGAAGGAATGATCGGCTTCCTTCACCAGATGCAGCGTCGCCAATGATCCGAGCTCCTTGACCACCGGCTCGAGCAGCTTCAATTCCGCCAACGCATCGCGCGTGCCCTGCAGGAACAGCATCGGGATTTTGATATCCGCGAGATGCTTTGCCCGCTCGGTGGATGGCTTTCCGGCTGTATGCAGCGGGAAGGCGAGAAACACCAGGCCGCGCACACCGGCAAGCGGCTTGATTGCCTGAGCCTGCGAGGTCATCCGTCCGCCGAAGGATTTACCGCCGGCAAAGATCGGCAGCCCGGCGCACCGCTCTGCAGCTTCCGCCACCGCGGCGCGCACGGTGGCATGCGCAATCGCGGGCGGATCGGGGCGCTTGCTGCCTTTCTCCATGTAGGGGAACTGGTAACGCAACGTCGCGATGCCGCGCGCGGCAAGGCCTGCGGCAATCGCCTCCATCGAGGCATGCGTCATGCCGGCACCGGCACCGTGGGCAAACACGTAAGTGGCGCGCGCCTGCGGCGGACGAAGCAGCAGCGCCGAGACCGCGCCGGCATGTTCGACTTCGATCCTGAGGGACTGCGCATCGGTTTCCATCGGGGTGGTATGTAGCCCGGGTGGAGCGTCAGCGTAACCCGGGACGCTCGTAAACGTTGATGCAGAGGTCCCGGGTTGCGCTGCGCTCCACCCGGGCTACGGGGCCAATCAACACGAGCAGCACGTGCGACACGCCGCCACAAATGGTCCGCGAGACATCGGCGGCAGATTGTGCGAAAAGCCCAAAATGCTGCATGATACGCCACTTATCGCGACCATTGTCGCAGGGCTTGGGCTCGCTTTTGTGTTCGGTGCCCTCGCCCAGCGGTTCCGACTTCCACCATTGGTTGGCTATCTGCTCGCGGGAGTTGCGGCCGGTCCGTTTACGCCCGGCTTCGTGGCGGACCAGTCGCTGGCAACGGAGCTGGCGGAACTAGGCATCATCCTGCTGATGTTCGGGGTGGGCCTGCACTTCTCTCTCAACGATCTCCTGTCTGTCCGCGCCATCGCGCTGCCCGGTGCCGTCGTCCAGATCGCCGTCGCGACGCTGATGGGGCTCGGACTCGCCCTGGCCATGGAATGGTCAGTTGGAGCGGGCCTCGTGTTCGGGCTGGCATTGTCGGTCGCCAGCACCGTCGTGCTGCTTCGCGCGATGCAAGAGCGGCGGTTGATGGATACCGATCGCGGCAAGATCGCCGTCGGCTGGCTGATTGTCGAAGATCTGGCGATGGTGCTCGCGCTCGTGCTGCTGCCCGCGCTTGCGAGCGTGCTCGGTGGCAACGGCGATGCGCAGACCGCCGGTCCGCTCGCGGCGCGCCTTGGTCTTGGACTCACGGGCACATTGTTGCTCACAGTCGCCAAGGTCGGCCTGTTCATCGCCCTGATGCTGGTGGTGGGGCGCAGGCTCATCCCCTGGATCCTCCACTATGTTGCGCACACCGGCTCCCGCGAGCTGTTCCGGCTCGCCGTGCTGGCGATCGCGCTCGGCGTTGCATTCGGTGCGACCAAGCTGTTCGACGTTTCGCTCGCGCTCGGCGCCTTCTTCGCCGGGATGATGCTGACGGAATCCCCGCTCAGCCAGCGCGCCGCGCAGGAGTCGCTGCCGCTGCGGGACGCTTTTGCGGTGCTGTTCTTCGTTTCCGTCGGCATGCTGTTCGATCCGATGAGCGTAATCCGCGAGCCGTGGCCGCTGATCGCCACGCTCTTCATCATCACCATCGGCAAGTCGGTAGCAGCCTTCCTGATCGTGCTGGCGTTCCGGCACCCGGTCTCTACGGCGTTGACGATCTCGGCCAGTCTTGCCCAGATCGGTGAGTTCTCCTTCATCCTGGCGGAGATCGGCGTTGTAACCAATCTGCTTCCCAAGGAAGGTCGCGACCTGATCCTGGCCGGAGCGATCCTCTCGATCATGCTCAATCCGCTGATCTTCGCAGGCGTGGACTGGCTGATAGCGCGCCATGATCGGGACCGGTCATCGGGGGAGACAGCCGCTCCTGCCGCCCGCGAACCGATCCCGGTCACGAGCCTGACCGATCACGCGATCCTGGTCGGCTACGGCAGGGTCGGGAACATCGTCGGCAGTGCCATGAAGGAGGCGGGCCAGCCGTTCCTCGTCATCGAAGATGCCGATGCGGTCGTCGCCGGGCTCAAGCAGAACAATATCGAGGCGATCATGGGCAATGCGGTCCGCGCCGACGTGCTCGCCGCCGCCAATCCGTCCGCCGCCCGATATCTGGTGGTCGCGATTCCCGAAGCGTTCGAAGCCGGACAGATCGTTCAGCAGGCGCGCGTCGCCAATCCACAAATCCGGATCATTGCCCGCGCCCATTCGGATGCCGAGGTCGATCATCTCACGCGACTGGGCGCCGATACCGTCATCATGGGCGAGCGCGAGATCGCACGGGCGATGATCGAAAGCCTGCAGCGTGTGCCCGACATGCGGCAGATGGAACCGCAGCACGCCGCGACCATGATCGCTCTGCACGGTGTTCCAAATGCCCCGGCAGATCGCTAGTATGCCGCTGTCTCGCGTGGGAACGCAGCCGACAGAAGAGGGACAGAATGGGCGCGCTGGCGGAGCTGAAGCGGATCATCGAAACCGAATCCATCGATGGGATCCACTTGTTGAACAGTCCGCACGACAACCCGATTTGTTCGCTCTCATATGACGAAAGCATACCCTGCATCGCAGTGGTGTGGCGGAAATACGCGACCAGCGCCCAGCTTCGCTTCGTTCATGAGATCATCCTTGGCATGCTCACGCAGCATGCCGCCGACAGGATCCTGGGCGATGATTCGGACCTGTCGATCGTCCACGCGGAAGATCAGAAGTGGATCGTGGAAAATTGGCTGCCGCGGGCGCGCGCGGCGGGTCTCAAGGCCGTTGCCACTGCCGTGTCGCTGACATTCTTCGGCAAGGTCTCGATCGGAAGCATTCATTCGAAGCTGGCTCGGGAAATTGCGATCAAGGACTTTCACAACATCCACTCGGCCCGCATGTGGCTCGGCAGCCTGAGCCCGCAACAATTGGCATAGCCGCGCCGAGCCTTACGTCACTTTGTGCGGGAAAAAGCGATGCCCTTTCTCCTCTAAAGCGAGCGTCATTTCGCGGCGCGCTTCTCGACGTGCGTCGCGAGCCAGTCGATCAGCCAGTCGGCGACCTGCAGATTGTTCTTGTCCTGCATCAGCATGTGGGAGTTGCCGTGAACCGGCGCGGCAATATCGCGACCGGCTTCGTCGCCAAGTCCGATCCCGACGGCTACAACGTCTTGATCGCTGCCAACAACCTCGCGACCAATGAAGCATTGTTCGACAGCATGCCGTTCAACGCGGAGAAGGACCTGGAGCCGGTCGCCCTGGTCGGCTATTCGCCGTTGATCCTGGTGGTGCAGCCGCAATTCGTGGCCAAGACGGTCAAGGACCTCGTCGACATGGCCAAGGCGACGCCGGACAAGCTCACCTTTGCCTCCGCCGGCACCGGCACCTCGGGCCATCTTGCGGCGGAGATCTTCAAGCAGGTGACCGGCATCCAGGCGCTGCATGTGCCGTACAAGGGCGGCGCGCAGGCGATGGTCGATATCATAGCCGGCCGCGTCTCCTTCATGTTCGTCGATCCCGTGCAGGGCATGCCGCAGATCCGCGCCAACCAGCTCCGTCCCGTCGCCGTCAGCTCGCGCGAGCGACGGGTGCTGTTGCCGGATGTCCCGACCGTCACCGAGGCCGGTTTCCCCGGTGTCGAGGCCACCGTCTGGTGGGGCTTCCTGGTTCCGGCCGGCACGCCCAAGGAGATCGTGTCGCGGCTGAACAAGGAAATCGATCTCGCGCTCGCCGATCAGAAGGTGAAGGACAGCCTTCGCGAGATGGGCGCCGTAGTCAAAGGCGGTTCGCCCGAGGACTTCCGCGCCTTCATCAAGTCCGAGACCGAACGCTGGGGCAACATCATCCGCGCCGCCAAGATCAAGGCCGAATGACTCGTTGGCGTTGCAAGCGCGCTCGGTCTCACCTCGCTCCGCTTGCGGGGAGCGGTCGACATTCAAGCGCAGCTTGAATTTCGGGTGAGGGGAACTCTCCGCGAGTCCATCTGTCACGGTGTTTGCGCAGGCTGTCTTTCACCCCAACCCTCCCCCGTAAGAACAGGGCGGAGAGAGGGAGAAGTCCGTGCCTAGCGCAATACCAGCCCGGTTGCCGCCTCAAGCTCGGAAATCGCCTGGTCCGCGCTGACCACCTTGATTGTGGTCATGCCCATTTCGCGCGCGGGCTTCAGGTTGACGCCGAGATCGTCGAGATAGACGCAATTGCTCGGATCGACCTTCAGCGTTTCTACCATCAGCTTGTAGATGCGCGGATCGGGCTTGCGCAGGCCGATCTTGGCGGACTCGATCACGTGATCGAACAGCGCCATCACCTCGGCGACATAGAGTGTGCGGCCGCTTCTGCTTCCGATCGCGTTCGCCGGCAGATTGTTGGTGATGCAGCCGGTCTTGAATTTGGCATTGATGCGCTTCAGCGCTTCTACCATTTCAGGGCGTAGGTCGCCCTGCAGCAGCGGCAGCACGTCCCTGCCGCGCACCTCGGCGCCGAGCGCCAGCGATTCGGCGGCGAACAGCATATCGAAGGTTTCGATATCGATCTCGGCGCGCTCGAATTTCGCCCAGGCGTTTTCGAGGTGGTTGGCGGCGTTGGTGCGGCGGACGATGTCGGCGGGCAGGCCGCGTTCGGTCTCGAACCGGGTGAATGCCTCGAACGGCGAGGTGGTCAAGACGCCGCCGAAATCCCAGATCACTGCCTCGATCATTTCCTGCTGCCTGCCGTTATGTGTGTTGACCGAGCCGCTAACACGGATCGATTTACGGAGCCAGCCAGAATCCGCCGGCTTGGCGATGCGCGCGGCGCAAGCTATTGCTGTGCCCATGAAAGCCTTGCTCGCGATATCGGCAGCGCTCGCGCTGCTCGCCTCCACGCCGGCCTCCGCCATTGTCGGCGGCGGCGTGCCGTCTGCCGAAGGCGTCGGCCGCTCCGTCATCACCATCGTCGGCTCGCGCGGCAATTTCTGCACCGGCGCGCTGATCGCACCGAAGGTGGTGCTGACGGCGGCGCATTGCGTGCAGCCCGGCGCGGACTACAAGATCGTCGAATATGGCCCGGACCGGCAACCGCAATTGAAGGATGTGAAGAGCATCGCGATCCATCCCGCGTTCAGGATGGACGCCATGACGTCCCATCGCGCCACGGCTGACGTCGCGCTGCTGCAGCTTGCCGCGTCCGCCGCCGGCAAAGCGCCCGCCGCGCTCGGCGCGCCCAACATTCCGGTTGTCGTCGGCAGCCGCTTCACCATCGCAGGGATCGGCGTCACCGTGCGCGGCGATGGCAAAAGCGGCGGCATGGTCCGCGTCGCAGGCCTGATCGCGACCGGCCAGCCGGGCACGCTGCAGATCCGCCTAGTTGATCCGCTCGCCAAGGGCGCGCACGACGGGCTGGGGGCCTGCACCGGCGATTCCGGCGGCCCGGTATTCGAGGATAAGCAGACCGGGCCTGCGATCATCGGCGTCATCAGCTGGTCGACGGGGCCGAACAGTGCCGCCGGCTGCGGCGGCATCACCGGCGTCACGCCACTGACGCTGTATCGCGACTGGATCTTGCAGACCGCAAGGCAGTGGGGCGCGGGGTTCTAGCTCCTGGCGTCATTGCCGGGCTTGACCCGGCAATCCATCCTTCCCACAAGACTCATTTCTCGATGGATGCGCGGGTCAAGCCCGCGCATGACGAGAAGAGATCAATGCCCCGCCGCTTTATTTGCCGCGGCGTTGTTCAGCACGATCAGCGCATCCACCGCAACGCCCAGCTTCGTGTTGATCAGGAACGGATTGATGTCGATCGAGGCGATGCGGTTGCCGGCATCCGCGATCAGGTTGGAGAGCCCGACCAGCGCCTTCACGGCGGAGGCTTCGTGCAGTGCCGGCCTGCCGCGATAGCCCTTCAGCTTGATGCCGGCTTTTGTCTTCGCGATGAGCTGTTTTGCTTCTTCCGCGTCGAGCGGCGCGCCGGCAAGCGCGACGTCCTTCAATAGTTCGATGTCGATGCCGCCGGTGCCGAACAGCACCACGGGGCCCATCTCGGCGTCGAGTGAGGCACCGACCACGAGCTCCAGATCGGCCTTGACCTGCTGTGCGATCAGGATGCCCTCGAGCTTCGGCTTGTTCTTCAGCTTTCTGACCCGCGCCGTGATGTCGTTGAACGCCTTCTTCACCTCGGTCGCGCTGTTGAGGTTCAGCACCACGCCGCCGATATCGGACTTGTGCAGGATATCAGGGCTGACCACCTTGGCGACCACAGGGAAGCCGATCTTCCTGGCGATCGTCGCAGCTTCAGTTGCCGTCTGCGCGATCTCCTCCTTCGAGATCGGAATGCCGTACGCCTTGAGCAGCTTCTTCGACGCGACCTCGTCGAGCGCAGCCGTGCCGTTGGCGCCGTTCAGCGCCTTCTCCAGCATCGCGCGCGCGGATGCTGACGAGCTCGAGACGATATCAGGTACTTCCTTGCGAAGCTGCGCGTATTCGATCAGCGACTTGATCGCGCCGACCGCGCGGTCGAGCCCCTGCAGCACGGCGACGCTCTGCAGCGTCTTGCGCAGCGCCTTGGTGTGCTCGGTGAAGCCGATCGACATCGCGCTGATATAGATCACGGGCTTGCCCGCCTTGGCAGCCATCTCGTTGACGATGCGAAGATTGCGTTCACGCAATTCATGCGGCGCCTTCGGCAGTTCGGCGTCGATGATGACGATGTCGGTATCAGGGTCATCGATCATGATCTTGATCGACTTGATGTAGACGGAGGGATCGACCACGGCGGCAAAGCCGGCGTCCAGCGGATTGCCGACAATGCTGCCGGGACCGAGCATCTTGGCGAGTTGCTCGGTCGCGTTCGGGCTGAGCGGCGCGAAGTTCAATCCGGCCGCATAGAACGCATCGATCAGCAGTCCGCGCTTGCCGCCGGACAGCGATACCGCGGCGAGCCGGTTGCCCTTCGGCAGGTCGGCATGCACGAAGCATTCGGTGGTCTCGATCAATTCATCGAGGCCACGGACGCGGATCACGCCTTCGCGGGTCGAGATCGCGTCAAAGGTTTCGATCGAGCCGGCGAGTGCGCCGGTATGCGCCATCGCCGCGGCGCGGCCACCCTCGGAGGCGCCGAGCTTGAGCGCGATCACCGGCTTGCCGGCGGCACGCGCGGCCTTGCAGGCATCGCGGAACGCCTTCGTGTTCCGCACGCCCTCCAGGTACACCACGATGACGCGGATGCTCGGGTCAGTGGCGAAATAGGTCATCAGGTCGGGCGTGGTCAGCCCGCTCTCGTTGCCGGTCGTCACCATGTAGCCGACACCGACGCCACGATCCTCCAACGTCTGGCGGATCGCCATCACGATCGCGCCGGATTGGCCGGCGATCGCCACCGGCCCGGCTTCCATCGTGACGATGCGGTCGTCGATATTGGTGAAGAGGTTTTCACCGGCGCTCAGGTTCCCAAGACAATTTGGTCCGGTAACGGCAAGCCCGGTCTCGTGCACCGCCTTCTTCAAGTCCACCGCGAGGCGTTGACTTTCTTCGTCCTGCAACTCGCTGAAGCCGGAGGTGACGATGGTCGCCGAGCGCGCGCCGGCGGCAGCCGCATCGCGGATCACCTGCACCGCAAAGCGCGCCGGCACCAGCACCAGCACATGATCTGGCTTGTCGGGGAGGCTCGCAAAATCCTTGTAGCAGGTGACGCCCCAGATCGTCTCGCGCTTGGCGTTAACCGGATAGAGCCCGCCGCGGTATCCGTATTTGATCAGGTTGTTCCAGATCCGCTCGGCGTAATTGCCGGGCTTGTCGGTGGCGCCGACCAGCACGATGTTGCGCGGGTGCAGCATCGCATGAATCTGCTTGACCACGTCGCTGGCATCACGCGACGGCGACCATTTCTCAGTCGGAGCAGACGCGGGGCTGAATTGAGCTTCCATGGACTCTGCCTTGTCGTTTCCTGTGGCGCTGCAGCGAACACTGTGCGCCATGTTTTTTTGCTATTTCTATTGAGCCCTGCGCGGCGTGGCAACTCACCTTGGCTGCATGCCGCTACGCTTTGATGCGATATCCCACCGCGCGGACAATATTCACGGTGTTGTCATCCGCGAGGAGCCGGATTCGATCATCGTCGCGTGCAGGAGATAGCGTTCCGGCCCCGATGTCAGCGCGTCGAATGGCCAACAGGTCGAGAGCACCAGCTCGTATTCGTTCGAGAGCGGATCGATGCCGAAGGCATCGAAGCGCACCACGGAGCTTCTGTCGGCGCGATAGCGGAAGGTCTTGCCGTCGCTGCGGGTGATATCGATCGCGTCCCCGATGACGACATCTTTCAGGAAACGAAAATGGGTGTCGCGATGCGCGGAGTAGACGGCAACGCCGCGTTCGCCGGCGTCGGGTGTGAGTTCGACATGGCCCGGGCCGAAGGCGAGCGCCTGACCGCTGGAGCCCGCCAGCACGATGGTGCTGGCATCGAGCCGCTTCACCTCGATGCGTGCGACCGGCCAGGTATCGGCCCATGACCATGGTTTCGTCGGATGCCCGGTCGCGATGGTTTTGGTGAAGGCGCGTTCGAGCAGGACCTGAGCGAGGAGGGCTTTGGCGTGGATGTAGGCGCCCTGGCCGAACAGGATAAGGCCGGGAAGGGCGAGGAGGAAGGGGGCAAGGAAACGCGACATTTGACCGATACTCCGTCGTCATTGCGAGGAGCGCAGCGACGAAGCAATCCATCTCTCCGCAAGTGGTGGCATGGATTGCTTCGCTGCGCTCGCAATGACGAGTGTGGATAAAGTCCCGCGCGCGGCCTTCGGGACGGGAGGCCGCGCGCGCCAAGAGGAGGTGGGGGCGCCTCCTCTTGGCATTCGGCGTCAGTGGGCGAAGTTCTGACGCCGGATGAATGCGAACAGGAGCAGGCTGAGCGTGAGCAGGATCGCGCCCGCGATCATCTTCAACTCGGCGTCGGTCGCGGTCTTCGGCAGCTTGACCGTGTCGGGCGCCTGCACCACTGCCGGGCGTTTCAGGGCCGCGAGCTGCACCCGGCCATCGCCTTCCGCGCGCCGCTCGATCGGTGCCACGGGCAATTGCGGGCCATCGCCGAAGACCTTTGCGAAATCCCAGCCGGCGGGCAGGTTGAGCGGCAATTCGCTCACTTTCAGCGGCTCGCCATCGGGCCGGCTCGGAGTCTTGTCGACCGCAACCAGGCTGGTGAGCCGGGTCACGAGCTGATGCTCGAGCGCCAGTGCGAGGATGGTCTTGTCGGCATCGTCAGGACTCGCCTGCCGCGTGGTGCGCGCAACCTCGGCATCGTCGATCTTGCGCCGCGCCCACAGCTTCGACAGGCCCTTGCCTTCGGCGACGTTCGCCAGCGGCAGCGTCACGAGCCAGGGGCGATCGCCGATGCGGCCCTTGATCTCGACCGAGCCTGCGAGCTTGTCGAGCCTAGCCGCCAGCACCAGCGGCTCGCCGCGATAGAGGTCGGGAAGGATCGCCGGCGTGATCTCGGCATGCGCCTCGGAGAATTTGGCCGAAAGATTGGTCACCGCGGGATTCTCGAGCTTGGCGAACAGCGCGCGCATGCGCTCCTCGACCTGGTCGGTGGAGCCGATGTGGGTAAAGGCGCCGCGGCCAAGCTCGGCGGCGCGCGTCATCAGATAGGTGTTGGGCGCCGAGCCGATGCCAACCATGAAGATACGCGAGCGGCCGCGCATCGCCGTGATCGTCTCGAACAATTGCTGCTCGTTGCCAACAGCGCCGTCGGTCAGGAACACGACCTGGCGGACATGATCGGAATCACCATCCGAACGGTCTGTCAGCGCCGCCCGCATCGCCGGCACCATTTCCGTGCCACCATTGGCCCGCAGCGCGCTCACGAAGGCGGTGGCGCGGCCGAGATGCTCGCTGTCGGCCGGCACCGCTGATGGAAACAGCGCGTCCATGGTGTCGTCGAAACGGATCACGTTGAAGCGGTCGTTCGGCTGCAGCCGTCCGAGCGCGTAAATCAGGCTCGCTTTTGCCTGCACGATCGAGGTGCCGCCCATCGAGCCGGAATTGTCGATGACGAAGATCACTTCGCGCGGTCGCGGCTTCTGCTCGGCCTCAATGACGGCAGGCGGGGTGACGAAAGCGAGCAGATAGTCGGCGTCGCCGACATGCTCGCGGAACAGGCCGACTGATGGCGCCTTTTCGGCGGCAGGCTTCCAGGTCAGTTCGAAATCGCGGTCCGCCGGCACGAGCCCCTCGGCGAGCTTGATGAGCCGCGTCGCATCGTCGACGTCTTCGATCTTCACGATGTGATGATGGCTTTTCACCTCGCCGAGCGGAAAGCCAGCCTGCAGGCGAACGGTGATGTTGGTTGGATTGACCGGCGCATGCTTGGCCGGGTCGAGCACCGTCGGCGTGATGCGGTCGCGATCGGGAACGGGATCGGACTTCGTTGCACCCCAGCCGCCGCCATCGGGGCGGAGGTCGACGCTCTGCACGATCGGCGCGGGATTGTAGCGTGGTGCTACCACCATCGGCACGCGCAGCGAGAATTCGTTGCCGGACTGCTGCACCGGCTCCTGATATTCGATCTGCACCAGCACGGTCTCGCCCGGGCCGATATTGGCGACCGAGTTGGTGAAGATGTTCGGCCGCTCCTGTTCGGTCAGCGCGGCCTTCTGGCCGTTCCGTTTGGCCTGCTCATAGATCACGCGCGCTTGGCGGCGCTCCTTGATGTCGCCGACCACGATGCGATCGCCGACCACCATCTTCAGCGTGTCGACTGCGCCGCCCGTCGGTAGCGGATAGACGTAGACCGCTTCGACCCAATCCTTGGTTGGGTTGCGGAAAATTTGCGTGACGCGGGCGCGGATGGTGGGGCCCGACACCGTGAGGTCGACATCCGTGCCGAGCCTGACGGCGTCGTCATAACCCTCGTCGGTCTTCAGCAGCAGCGACCCGGAACGGGCATCGCCCGGCTTGATGTACGCTGCCGGTGGCTTGATCTCTGCCGACCGGGCGGGCGCGAAGTTCACAAAGAGTGCTGCGAACCCGATCATGAGCGCGACAATGCCTTCCGCCAGAAAGAATAGCGCTATTCGCATCCTGCGCGACAGGCGCGGGCGGCCGGTCGCGATACAATCGCACGTCGTCATTTCCTTCTCCCGAGGGACGTCTTGGATACGCAAAATCTTCGGGAAAGTGCGTCGAGGCGCGAGCAGAATGATCGGCATTGTTCAGCCGCGGCAGGCGCCGTACGCCGCGCCGTCGGCGGCTTTGTGCGGTTTTGTGCTGAAATGTACGGTCTGGTAGAGTTGGCGTGAATCAGCATGGGGTGACGATGCCGACGCCGGACAAGCAGCTTTCCGAGGAACAAAGTCGGCAGATCGCGGAGCTGATCCGCGAGGAATTGGCGCGCCGGCGCATCTCGCGGCAGGCGCTGGCCGAGCAGGCCAAGCTCAGCCTGTCGACGCTGGAAAAGGTGCTGGGCGGGCGCCGCCCGTTCACGCTGCAGACCACGGTGCGGCTCGAACAGGCACTCGGCGTCTCCTTGCGCAAGGTCCAGCCGGCGCCGGCGATGCCGGTGGTCAATGGCGAAGTCGCGCCCGACGGGCTGGGGGCCTATTCGCGGCGGGCGGTGCAGTGGATCGAGGGCACCTATCTCACCGTCCGGCCCTCGTTCGGGGCCAAGGACGCGGTCTACGCCTATCGCACCGAGATCGCCTGGGATGACGCCGTCTCGTCGCTGATTTTTCGCGAGGGCGAGCGGCTGGATGCCGCCTACACCCAGTTCGGCGAAGTCGCCGTCCCCAACCAGTCCGGCTTCGTCTATCTCGTCACCAACCGGCACGGCCAGCATCGCCTGATCACGGTGTCCAGGCCGCGTAACACCGGCGAGATGTACGGCATCATCACCACCCTGCTCGCCGGCCGCGGCTCGCTGTTGACGCCGATCGCAGCTCCGATCGCATTCGTGCCGATCAGGAGTATCGCCAATCCCTCGGTCGGGCGGGTCTCGCCCGATGACGAGAACTACGCGCTCTATCGCGAGCATCTGCGCCGCACCGTCGACGAACCGTTCGCGATCTTCCTGCCGGGTTAGCGACGCGCTACGAAGTGCGGTGCAGCGGCGAGGGTGAAACGATGGCGGCGAGCAACACCGCGAGGATGCCGGTCAGGAACACGCCATCAAACGTGCCGGCGCCGCCGATCGAGGCGATGGGCGCGCCCAGGCTGCCGATCTTGTCCAGGTTGAGGATATCGGCGCCGATCAGCGTTCCGACTGAACCTGCGATATAGGCGAGCGGCGCGGCATAGATACGCGAGAGCAGGAGCGCGATGATCGCGACGCTGACAACGGGCACGAACACCGGCACGGCGATGCCGATGCCCGGCACCGGCGTCGCCAGCCAATGGACGATGAAGGCGATGATGGCGGTGCCGATCGCGGCCCTGACCCAGAGCTCGTATCTGACGACCAGGTAGATCGACATGAATGTCGGAATCACCGCGCCGCCGACATTCACGGCCAGGATCGTGCTGGGCGCGGTCACCAGCGGCACGACATAACGCATGCCGAAGAAGTCGACGATCTCGCCGGATCTCACCGGCGGTCCCGACAATTCCGTGATCGGAATATTGACATAGCTGCCGATCAGCGAGCCGAACAGCAAAAGGAACGCAGCTCCTGGACTGACACCGAGGCTCAGATAGGCATAGCGGAGAATACGGAGCTGGATCAGGATCACCAGCACCAGGGCCAGGAACACCAGGATCGAGAACGATCCCGGTGTCATCGGCAGATAATGCATCTGGCTTTCCACGATCGGCGGCTCGCTTTGTTGGGCCACTCGTTCAAGTGGGGAGCCGTCCGCACGATCTCAAGGACGACACGCACTCCGGCCCACCTCGCCCGCTTGCGGGGGGAGGTCGAAATTCAAGCGCAGCTTGAATTTCGGGTGAGGGGGAGCCTCCGCGAACTCATCTGTTAGCGTGCTCGCGGAGAGAGGCGCCCCTCACCCCGACCCTCTCCCCGTAAGAACGGGGAGAGGGAGGACTGACGTCATCGATTCACGACTAACCACCCGTCTCGGCGCTGATGATGTCGCCGAACAATTCCCACTGCCCCTTGGTGAACCGCATCATCTTGAGCTGCTCGATGGGGGCGAAGTCATTCGGGCCGGTGTTGATCTTGATGCCGGGGATCAGCGTATCCGGTGCGAAATCCTTCAGGCTGGCGGCCTGCTTCATCACATTTTCGCGGGTGAGATTGTCGCCGCACTGTTTCAGCACCTGCACCAGTGTTTGCGCCGCGGCGTAGCCATAAACGGTGTTGGTGTCGGTGACGTTGGCGCCCGGCATGTATTTATCGATGAACGCCATGAACTTCTTCATGCCCTCATCGTCCTTCCATTGCGGGTCGGACGCATCCTTGAGATAGCCCGCCGACAGCACGCCTTCGGATGCATCGAGACCGGCCGGCTTCATGACAGCGCCGATCGAGATCGAGACGTCGGTCATCAGGTGCATCGGCTTCCAGTCCAGTTCGGCGATCTTCTTGATCGCTTGTGCTGCGAATTTCGGCGTCGCGATGTTGACGAAGACGTCGGCGCCGGTGCCCTTCAGCTTGACGATGTGGGAATCGATCGAGGGCTCGGTGGTCTCGTAACTCTCCTCGGCCACGATGAGTTTTGCGGCTTTGTCGCCGAAGATCTCCTTGATTCCAGCAAGATAGTCTTTGCCGAAATCGTCATTGGCATAGAAAATCGCGACCTTGGCATCGGGCTTGTTCTTGAGAATATATTTCGCGAAGATCCTTGCTTCGACCCGGTAGCTGGGCTGGAAGCCCATGGTCCATGGAAAATCCTTCGGATCGTTCCACTTGCTGGCGCCGGTGGCGAGGAAGAGCTGCGGCACCTTCTTGGCGTTGTGATATTTCTGCACCGCGGTCTGGGTCGGCGTGCCCAGCGCGTTGAATACCAAAAACACCTCGTCGCCTTCGATCAATTTGCGGACCTGCTCCACCGTCTTCGGCGGCGAATAGCCGTCGTCGTAGGAGATCCAGTTGATCTTGCGACCGTTCACGCCGCCCTGGTCGTTGATCATCTTGAAATAGGCTTCCTCGGTCTTGCCGATGATGCCGTAGGCCGAAGCCGGGCCGCTATAGGCTTCGACATTGCCGATCTTGATTTCGGTGTCGGAGGCGCCGGTGTCGTATTTCTTTTGCGCGAATGCGGCTTGGGTCGAGAGCAGGGAGAAGGCCGCGACGGCAGCAAGCAAAGCGATTTTCTTGTTCTGCATAAAGCAATTTCCTCGGGCTTTTTGTGGTTGGGGACGAACGCACGAAAATCGCCACCGGTCCCGGCAGGCGGCGGCGAAACCTGTCAGCGTGTCACGTCACGAAGCTTGCGCCAGACCGGTCGGCTTCTGCTCGGCGAATTGCTTGCGCAGCGTCGGCTTGTGGATCTTGCCGGTCGCATTGCGCGGCAGTGCCTCGACGAATTCGATGATGCGCGGGCATTTGAAGCGCGCCAGATTGGCCGTGCAATGGGCGTGGATATCCGCCGGCGTCAGCGTCTGCCCCGGCTTCACTGCGACGATCGCCATGCCGACCTCACCCCATTGCTCATCGGGAATGCCGATCACCGCGGCCTCGGCGAGCGCCGGAATCTGGTGCAGCACGTTCTCGACTTCGGCCGGATAGACGTTCTCGCCGCCGGAGATGTACATGTCCTTCCAGCGGTCGACGATGTAGTAGAAGCCCTCCTCGTCGACGCGCGTCGCATCGCCCGTATGCAGCCAGCCGTCGGTGAAGGAGGAGGCGTTGGCGTCGGGCCGGTTCCAGTATCCCGGCGTGATGTTCGGCCCCCTGACCCAGAGCTCGCCGAGTTCGCCCACGGCAGCGTCGGTGCCATCGGGACGCACGATCCGCACTTCCGTGTGTAGCACCGGCTTGCCGGCGGAGCCCGCCTTGCGCGCGGCATCCTCGCGGTCGAGCGCCATCACCGCGGGCGAGGTCTCGGTCATGCCATAGCCCTGCTGCAGCGCCACGCCGCGCGCTTCCCATACCTTCAAGAGCGGCACCGGCATCGGTGCGCCGCCGACGCCGCCGATGATCAGCCGGCCGAAATCGGCGCTCGCAAACGACGGATGCTGCGCCATGAACTGGTAGATCGCGGGCACACCGAAGAAGGCGTTGATGCGCTCAGTGGGATCGCTGATCAGCCGCAAGGCTTCGCCAGGATCGAAGGCGCGCATGATCAAGACGGTGCCGCCGGCATGCAGCACCGGGTTGGTGTAGCAATTGAGCCCGCCGGTGTGGAACAGCGGCAGCACGCAGAGGAACACCGAGGATGGCGAGATGTAGGCGAGGCCGCCGAGATTGACGCAATTGAAGAACGTCATGCCGTGGGTGATGATCGCGCCCTTCGGCTGCCCGGTCGTGCCCGAGGTGTACATGATGGTCGAGATGTCATCGAGCGTGACGGGCTCGAATGTCTCGATCGGCTGCGCCGCTGCGATGCCTGCCTCGTAGGAGCCATCGGGGCCGAGCCGCAGGGTCGAAGACACATTGCAGAGCCTGGCGACACTGAGCGCGGTCTCGGCGAGGTCGCCATCATGGATCATGACTTTCGGCGAGGCGTCGCCGACAATGAACTGCAGTTCCGGTACCGTGAGGCGGGTGTTAAGCGGCAGGAATACGGCACCCAGGCGCCCACAGGCGAACTGCACTTCCAGCGTGTCTGATGTGTTCAGCGCCAGCACCGCGACCCGGTCGCCGCGCGCGACCTTGAGCTGATCGCGCAGATGCGCAGCCAGCCTCGAGATCCGCGCATCGGATTGCGCATAGGTGAAGCGTCGGTCGCTGCCGAGGTCGACCATCGCGACCTTGTCAGGTGTCCTCAGGCCATGATGAGCGATCCAGTCGTAGTAACGAACCGGCACATGTCCCTCCCACGGTAAGCGGTCTGGCGCCGCCTGATCATGATCCGCAGGGTACCAGTGGACGGGCCGAGGCTGGAATCTGTCTTGCGTTTAGTGGCTGGACCGAGGGTAGGATCGGCGTCCATTCGCCGCCGGCAGCCACTTGACGCAAGTTGGCGCGGCGATTTCCGGACATCGTTCCGGACACAGGAATCGACGGAGCAGAGGGATGGCGAGCCCATTCTACAGCAGCGAACACGAGGCCTTTCGCGAGGCGGTGCGCCGTTTCGTGCAGAAGGAGATCGAGCCTTACGCCCATGAGTGGGACGAAGCGGGCGAGTTTCCGCGCGAGCTCTATCGCAAGGCTTCCGAGATCGGTCTGCTCGGGCTGGGCTTCCCGGAGGAATATGGCGGCATTCCCGCCGACCAGTTCATGAAGATCGTGGCCTCGCAGGAACTGGCGCGGGCGGGCGCCGGCGGCATCAGTGCGAGCCTGATGAGCCACACCATCGGCTCGCCGCCGGTCGCGCGCGCTGCCCGTCCCGAGGTCAGGGCGCGTGTGCTGCCGGAAGTGCTGCGGGGCGAGAAGATTTCCGCGCTCGCGATCACCGAGCCGAGCGGCGGCTCCGATGTCGCGAACTTGCGCACCAAGGCGAGCCGCGACGGCGATTATTACATCGTCAGCGGCGAGAAGACGTTCATCACCTCGGGCGTACGCGCGGATTATCTCACGGTCGCCGTGCGTACCGGCGGCGAGGGGCCCGGTGGCGTCAGCCTGCTGCTGATCGAGGGCGATACGCCCGGCCTGTCGCGCACCAAGCTGAAGAAGATGGGCTGGTGGGCCTCCGACACTGCAACATTGCATTTCGACGAGTGCCGGGTGCCGGCCGAGAACCTGATCGGCGAGGAGGGTCAGGGCTTCAAGATCATCATGCAGAATTTCAACAGCGAGCGCATGGGCATGGCGGCGAGCTGCACGGCTTACGCGCGCGTCTGCCTCGACGAGGCGATCGCCTACGCCAAGGAGCGCCAGACCTTCGGCAAGCCGATCGCACAGCACCAGGTGATCCGCCACAAGATCGTCGACATGGCGCAGAAGGTCGCCGCCTCCCAGGCGATGCTGGAGATGCTGGCCTGGCGGCTGGAGCAGGGCGAAAGCCCGGTCGCCGAAATCTGCATGATGAAGAACCAGGCGACCCAGACCATGGCATTCTGCGCCTCCGAGGCGGTGCAGATCTTCGGCGGCGCCGGCTTCATGCGCGGCATCAAGGTTGAGCGCATCTACCGCGAGGTCAAGGTCAACGCCATCGGCGGCGGCACCGAGGAAATCATGAAGGACCTCGCCAGCCGGCAGATGGGATTGTGACTAAACACGCTCCGTCATTCCGGGGCGCGCGCAGCGCGAGCCCGGAATCCATCGGGCCGTATACGCCGGCGGAGAAATGGATTCCGGGTTCGTCCTTCGGACGCCCCGGAATGACAAGACAATGCTGATTGGAGCTCAAGAGGGACCATGATCTTCACCGCCGACCATGACGAACCCCGCCGCGCCTTGCAGAAATTCATCGCGGCCGAGATCAACCCCTATGTTGACGACTGGGAAGACGCCGGCATCTTCCCCGCGCATGAGCTGTTCAAGAAGCTCGGCTCGCTCGGCTTCCTCGGCCTCAACAAGCCCATCGAATTCGGCGGCCAGGGGCTCGACTACAGCTTTGCGCTGATGATGGCAGAAGAGTTAGGGGCCATCAGATGCGGCGGCGTGCCGATGGCGATCGGGGTGCAGACGGATATGGCCACGCCCGCGCTGGCGCGGTTCGGCTCCGACGAGGTGCGGCGCGAGTTCCTGGTGCCGGCGATCGCGGGCGATCAAGTCGCCTGTATCGGCGTCTCCGAGCCGGGCGCCGGCTCCGATGTCGCCTCGATTAAAACCAATGCACGTTCCCACGGCGACGATTACGTCATCAATGGCGGCAAGATGTGGATCACCAATGGCACGCAGGCCGATTGGATCTGCCTGCTCGCCAACACCAGCGACGGCCAGGTCCATCGCAACAAGTCGCTGATCTGCGTGCCGATGAAGAGCAAGGGCGTCACCATCGCGCGCAAGCTCGACAAGATGGGCATGCGCTCCTCCGACACCGCGCAGATCTTCTTCGACAATGTCCGGGTGCCCAAGCGCAACCGAATCGGCGAGGAGGGCAAGGGTTTCACCTACCAGATGATCCAGTTCCAGGAGGAGCGTCTGTGGGGCGCCGCCGCCTGCCTGAAGGCGCATGAATTCATCATCAACGAGACCATCGAATATACCCGGGGCCGCAAGGCGTTCGGCGGCTCGATCCTCGACAACCAGGTGGTGCACTTCAAGCTCGCGGAGATGCAGACCGAGGTCGAGCTGTTGCGCTCGCTGATCTATCGTGCCGGCGAAGCGCTGGTCGCGGGCGAGGACGTCACCCGTCTCGCCACCATGGCGAAGCTGAAGGCGGGCCGGCTCGGGCGCGAACTGACCGACGCCTGCCTGCAATATTGGGGCGGCATGGGTTTCATGAACGAAACCCCAGTCAGCCGCGCCTATCGCGACAGCCGCCTGACCTCGATCGGCGGAGGCGCCGACGAGGTGATGCTGATGGTGTTATGCAAGATGATGGGTATGTTGCCCAGCATGAAGGGAAGCGCCTGAGATGGTCACGCTTTATCACTGCGAAGCCGCGCGTTCGTTCCGGCCGCTCTGGATGCTCGAGGAAATGGGATTGGCCTACGAGCTCAAGATGCTGCCGTTTCCGCCACGGGTGTTCGCGAAGGACTATCTGGCGCTCAACCCGCTCGGCACGATTCCCTTGCTGATCGATGGCGAGACGCGGATGACGGAGTCTTCAGGCATCTGCCATTACCTTGGTACCAAATATGGCCCGACACCGCTGATCGTCGGACCCGACGAGCCCGCCTACGGTGCCTTCCTCAACTGGATGTATTTTTCCGATGCGACGCTAACCTTTCCGCAGACTCTGGTGCTGCGTTACGCCCAGCTCGAGCCGGAGGAGCGGCGCAATCCGCAAGTGGCCGGCGACTACGCCAAATGGTTCTTCGGCCGTCTGCGGGCGGTGGAGGCCGCAACCGGCAAGGCCGAGACGTTGTGCGCCGGCCGCTTCACCGCCGCCGACATCGCCATCGGCTACGCACTCCGGCTCGCCGACAATATCGGGCTCGCCAAGGATTTCGGTCCCAATGTCGCAGCCTATTGGGCGCGGCTGCAGCAGCGCGAGGCATACCAGCGGGCCGTCGCGGCGGAACGCAAGGCCGGCGTGGAGCAAAACGTCGCGCCGCGGGTGCGTGGGTAAAGCGCCCGCCCCGGCCGTCACTGCGAGGAGCGACAGCGACGAAGCAATCCATTTCTCCACTCGTGGTGGCATGGATTGCTCCGCTTCGCTCGCAATGACGGAGAGAGCCGTTTCCTCGCCCCAATTGTAACGGTGACTTCAGCCAGATTTCGGCTATGGTTGGCGCCGCAACGGCCGGGAAGAGCCGTGCGAGGAGGAACCACCATGGACGACCAGGCCCGCGAAGTAGGCCATCTGATGCTGATCACGCCGGAGCGGGTGTTTTACGCCGGACTGCTCGGCCGCCCGCGCGAGCGCTGTCCGGGCGCATTCCATGTCTATGTCGCGATCAAAGGCCGCCTGCACCTTGCGACCAGCGATGGCCGCGAGTCCTATGGTGATCTCGTCGTGACCATGCCGAACCTGCGCCACACGATCGCGAGCGACTATCGCTCGGCGATCTGCGTCGCCATCGAGCCTGAGAGCGTTCGCGTCGGCGCGCTCGAGTCGTTCTCAAGGCTGTTGACGGGCTCGGAAAGCCAAATCTTCGCCGACCGCATCCGCGCCGCCTATGCCGCGCTCGGACGTCGCCAATATAGCGACAACCTCTCGAACGCCGAGTTCGACATCATGTGCTTCGGAGAGGGGCTGCCGCAGCGTGTGCTTGATCCGCGCGTGGTGCGGGCCATCATGCGCATCGGCAAATTCTCCGGCGAGCCGGTGACGGCGGCGGATTGCGCGGCGGATGCCGCGCTGTCGCCCTCGCGCTTCCTGCATCTGTTCAAGGAGGAGACCGGGATCTCGTTCCGCTCCTTCCGTGCCTGGAAGCGGGCGCGGCATCTGTTGCATTTCGCCAACCAGGACATCAATCTGGCGCATCTGGCGCAGGACATCGGCTATCCCGACTCGACCCATTTCAGCCACTCGATCCGCCGCTTCTACGGCCTGAAGCCGCGCGCGATCTTCTCCGGCTCGCGCGATCTCGCGATCTATCGCAGCAGCGGATCGTTCACGGAAGCGGTGGTCCCCTAATCGTCATGCCCGGGCTTGTCCCGGGCATCCACGTCTTCCTTTGGTGTCGCCGGCACGTGGATGGCCGGGACAAGCCCGGCCATGACGGAGAGAGCGTCTACAATTCACTCCTGGGTCCAGCCGGTCGCTGGCCGCCTTCCGCCATCAGTGCGACAGCAGCACGGGCAGCGGCGGGTGTGACATCATGCTGAGCGTGGCGCCGCCGAGCACGAATTGGCGGAAGCGGGAATGGCCGAACGCGCCCATGACCAAAAGGTCGCTGTCATGGCTCGTCAGCGCAGCCTCCAGCGCGTGCGCGACCGAGCGGCCCGCGGCATCGACGGTGTCGAGGATCACCTCGACGCCGTGACGGGCGAGATGCTTGGCAAGTTCCGGCCCGGACCGCTTGGTGTCGATGCGCTTCTCATTGGTCACCGTCACGATGTGGACGCGCTTGGCCTGCTTGAGCAGCGGCAGCGCATCCGCGACTGCGCGTGCGGCCGGACGGCTGAAATCCCAGGCCACCGTTGCCGTATTCAGGATGAACGGCTTGCGGCTGCTTTGCGGCAGCAGCAGGACGGGGCGTCCGGATTCGAAAATGATCGGCTCGGCATTCCAGGCGCCGAACAGGGCATTGTCCTGGACCGGAATGATGGTGAGGTCGCGAAGCCGCGCATACTCGATCAATAGCTCGCGCTGCTCGGAGGTCAGGCAGCGTTCCAGGATGCGTTCCTCGAAGACGCCGCGCTTTTCCGCGGCGGCCTGGAACGCTGCGAGCGCGGCCTCGGCCCGAAAGCGTGATTTCTTTTCATCGGTCGCGGCGATTCCGGGAACGTCGAGCAGCGCCGGGCTCAGGAAGCTGCCGGGCACGGCGACGCGGATCTCGCAGGCGATCGCGGAAATCTTGGCACCGACGGCGGCGGCGAAATCGGTCGCAAGATCGATCGCCGCCGGCGGCGTCGTTTCGGGGTAGCTCGCGAGCGTCAAGAGGAGGTCTTTGTAGGCCATGTCGTGTCTCCCAGAATCCAGGGAAACTCATAGCCCTGTCGCGGCGTCCGGGTTTGATTCAGAGCAAACCTCCATGCGCGCTATTGCCACGGCGACCTGCCTGCCGCCGCGGCAATAGCCAGTCAACGCAAGAGGGCTCTGGCCAAATCGCGCATCATGCAAAAAACTGAGCCATTCAAACACCTTGGACTGGATGCATGAGCGACAAGGCCGTTATCACCTGCGCGCTGAACGGCGTGCTGACCGATCCAAAACAGCACAATGTGCCGGTGACGCCGGAACATATGGCGCGCGAGGCCAAGGCGGCCTTCAACGCCGGCGCCAGCATCATGCATATCCATCTGCGCCAGCAGGCACCTGGCAAGGGCCATCTGCCGTCCTGGGAGGTCGGCGTCAGCAAGGAGATCCAGCAGGCGATCCGCGAGGCCTGCCCCGGTGTCATCATCAATCACACCACGGGCACCTCCGGCCCGAACTATCAGGGCGCGCTCGATTGCGTCCGTGAAACCAGGCCCGAGATCGCCGCCTGCAATGCCGGCTCGCTGAATTATCTGAAGGTCAAGGCCGACAACACTTGGGCCTGGCCGCCGATGCTGTTCGATAACGCGGTTGAGAAGGTGCAGGATTATCTCGACGTGATGAAGGACGCCGGCACGATTCCCGAATTCGAATGTTTCGACGTCGGCATCGTGCGCTGCGTCGGCATGTACCGGCAGACCGGCATGTATTCCGGTCCGCTCGAATATAATTTCGTGATGGGCGTTGCCTCGGGCATGCCGGCCGATCCGGAATTGCTGCCGATCCTGCTCAAGCTGAAGGCGCCGGACGCGCATTGGCAGGTCACCGCGATCGGCCGCGCCGAGATCTGGCCATTGCACCAGCGCGCCGCCGATCTCGGCGGGCACTTGCGCACCGGGTTGGAAGACACCTTCTATCTGGCTGATGGCACGAAGGTGACCTCCAACGGCCAGTTGATCGAGGCGATCGCCGCCTGCGCGCGCAGAGCTGGCCGCGAGATCGCCAGCCCCGCCGAAGCGCGGCAGATTTTCGGGGTGAGGCACTAGGGCTGCTCCGCTGTCATTCCGGGGCATCGCGAAGCGATGAGCCCGGAATCCATCGGGCCGCATGGACCTGTGGCGAAATGGATTCCGGGCTCGCGCTACGCGCGCCCCGGAATGACGACGGCGGGTGGAGGGGAGGGAATCAAATCAATGGATGATCTCGCAGCAACCGGCGGCGTGTCGGGTCCGGGACAGATCGGCCGGGTGGCGATCGGCGATCTGCTCAAGCGCGCGGCGCGGCGCTTTCCTGATCGCGTCGCGCTCACCGACGGCGCGCGTCGCGTCACCTTCACCGAGCTCGAGCGTGACGCTAACCGATTTGCCAACTACCTCGTGCAGCGGGGTCTAAAGCCGGGCGAAAAAATCTCGACCATCTGCAACAACTCGGTCGAATTCGTCAAAGCGCTGTTCGGCATTCACCGCGCGGGCCTCGTCTGGGTCCCGATCAACACCATGCTCGGGCCTGCCGATATGGATTACATCCTCGGCCATGCCGAGGTCCGCTTCGCGCTGATCGACGACAATCTGCATGCGCAAGCGGACCGGCGCGCGACGCTGGAACAGCGCGGCATCGGGATGGTCGCGATCGATCTTGCCGGAAAAGTCGCGGCAACCGGCCTTGAGAATTTCAACGATCTCATTAAGGGTCAATCCGACATCGAACCCGAGATCGAGATCAACGACCGCGATCTCGCCATGATCATCTACACCTCCGGCACGACGTCGCGGCCGAAGGGCGCGATGCACTGCCACCTCGCCGTGGTAATGGCGGTGATGAGCAATTGCATCGAGATGCAGCTCTCCCGCGATGACGGCATCACTGGACAATTCCCGCTGTTCCATTGTGCCGGCCATGTGCTGCTGCTCAGCTATCTCTCGGTCGGCGGCCGCATGGCGCTGATGCGCGGCTTTGATCCTGTCGTCTGCATGGAGGCGATCGTCCGCGACAAGCTCACCGTCTTTGTCGGGCTGTCGCTGATGTATCAGGCGATCCTCGACCATCCGCGGCGGCGGGAATTCGATCTTTCGGGCTTGCGCTGCTGCATCTACACCATGGCACCGATGGGCAAGCCGCTGCTCGAACGCGCCATCGCCGACCTGTGTCCAAACTTCGTGCTCTCCAGCGGCCAGACCGAGATGTATCCGGCGACCACGATGTCGCGGCCCGAAGTGCAGCTCAATCGCTTCGGCAATTACTGGGGCGAATCGCTTGTTGTTAACGAGACCGCGATCATGGACGACAACGGCAATCTCTTGCCGCGCGGCGAGATCGGCGAGCTCGTGCATCGCGGGCCGAATGTAATGATGGGCTATTACAAGGACCCGAAGGCGACCGAAGAGGCGCGCAAGTTCGGCTGGCACCACACCGGCGACCTCGCGCTGATCGACGACAATGGCGAGGTGCTGTTCCTCGATCGCAAGAAGGACATGATCAAGTCCGGCGGCGAGAACGTGGCTTCCGTGAAGATCGAGGAGACGCTGCTCGCACACCCCGCGGTGCAGAACGCCGCGGTGGTCGGCCTGCCGCACCCGCAATGGGGCGAAGCCGTCTCCGCCTTCGTCAAGCTGAAGCCGAATGCTGCGGCTGGCGAAGCTGACATCATCGAGCATTGCCGAAAGCATCTCGGTGGCTTCCAGGTGCCGAAGCTGGTGCGTATCCTCGACGAAATGCCGATGACGGCAACCGGCAAGCTGCGCAAGGTCGAACTGCGGCAGGCGTATAGTGAGTATTTCTCGGAAGCGAAAAGCGCATGATGCTTACCAAGAACACCCCTGTCATTCCGGGGCGCGCGCAGCGCGAGCCCAGAATCCATTTCTCCATGAGCGTCCGCGGCCCGATGGATTCTCTGATGTGCAATTGCACATCATAGCTCGTCCTTCGGACGCCCCGGAATGACGGAATAGGCTGAGCTATGGCCATCATCGAAAACACCATCTCGCCCTCCAGCGCCGCCTTCCAGGCCAATCGCGACGGCATGCTGGCGCTGATCTCCCGGATGCGGGCGCTGGAAGAGCGCACCCGCGCGGTATCCGCTGCTGCAAAGGACCGCTTCCACAAGCGCGGGCAGCTCCTGCCGCGTGAGCGCGTGGCGCTGGTGCTCGATCCCGGCTCGCCCTTCCTCGAACTGTCGACGCTCGCCGGCTACATGTTCGACGTCGCGGACGCGGACAGAAGCGTGCCTGGCGGCGGGCTGATCGCCGGCATCGGCTTCGTCTCCGGCATCCGCTGCATGGTCAGCGCCAATGATGCCGGCATCGATGCCGGTGCGCTGCAGCCCTATGGCCTCGACAAGACGCTGCGGGTGCAGGAACTGGCACTCGAGAACAAGCTGCCTTATGTGCAGCTCGTCGAGAGCGCCGGCGCCAATCTGTTGCGCTACCGCGTCGAGGATTTTGTCAGGGGCGGCAACATCTTTCGCAACCTGGCGCGGCTCTCGGCAGCCGGCTTGCCGGTGGTCACGGTGACGCATGGCTCGTCCACCGCCGGGGGCGCCTATCAGACAGGATTATCCGATTACATCGTGATGGTGCGCGGCCGCACCCGCGCCTTCCTCGCCGGTCCACCGCTGCTCAAAGCCGCTACCGGCGAGATCGCGACCGAGGAGGAACTCGGCGGCGCCGAGATGCACACCTCGATCTCCGGTCTCGGCGATTACCTCGCTGAGGACGACCGCGACGCCATCCGGATCGCGCGGGACATCATGTCCAGCCTCGAATGGGACCGGCGCCAGCCCGCGAGCGCGTCGTTCAAGCCGCCGCGCTACGATGCGGAAGAATTGCTCGGCATCATGCCGATGGATCACAAGCGTCCCGTCGACATACGTCAGGCGATCGCGCGCTTCATCGACGATTCCGATTTTACCGAGTTCGGCGCCAATTATGGTTCGGCCACGATTTGCGGCCATGCCCGCATCGAAGGGCAGGCGATCGGCATCATCACTAATAACGGCCCGCTCGATGTGCCTGGCGCTAACAAGGCGACGCATTTCATCCAGGCCTGCTGCCAGTCGCGCACGCCGCTGCTCTATCTGAACAACACCACCGGCTACATGGTCGGCAAGGCCTATGAGGAAGCCGGCATGATCAAGCGCGGCTCCAAGATGATCCAGGCGGTGACCTCGGCGACGGTACCGCAGATCACGATCTATTGCGGCGCCTCGTTCGGTGCCGGCAATTACGGCATGTGCGGCCGCGGCTTCCATCCGCGCTTCTGCTTCTCATGGCCCAATGCCAAGACCGCCGTGATGGGCGGCGAGCAGGCCGCCGAGACCATGGCGATCGTCACCGAAGCCGCCGCCGCCCGCCGCGGCAAGCCGGTCCCGAAGGAGAAGCTGGACGCGATGAAAGCCGAGATCATCGGCGTGTTCGACGGCCAGATGGACGTGTTCTCCACCAGCGCGCGCGTGCTCGACGACGGCGTGATCGATCCGCGCGACACCCGCAGCGTCCTCAGCGAGGTGCTTGCGATCTGCCGCGAGGCGGAAGCCCGCAATCCTCAGCGCATGCAGTTCTCGGTGGCGCGGCCATGAGTCGTGAAGGGGGCGGGATGTTCTATCGGGTCCTGATTGCCAATCGCGGCGAGATCGCGCTGCGGATCATGCGCACCGCGCGCCGACTCGGCTACGGCGTCGTCGCCGTTTATTCCGATGCCGACCGTGATGCCCTGCACGTAGGCGAGGCCGATCACGCGGTCCGCATTGGCGAGGCGCAACCGTCGCAATCCTATCTCAACATCGATGCGATCATCGCCGCCGCCAAGGCCAGCGGCGCCGGCGCCGTGCATCCCGGCTACGGCTTCCTCGCCGAGAACGAGCATTTTGCGCAAGCCTGTCGCGACGCCGGCCTCGTCTTCATCGGCCCGTCGCCGGAAGCGGTCCGCGCGATGGGCAACAAGGCGGGCGCCAAGGAGATCATGCAAAAGGCCGGTGTGCCCTGCGTGCCCGGCTATCAGGGCGCCGACCAGAGTGACGAGGTCATGCTGGCGGAAGCCAGGCGGATCGGCTTTCCCGTGATGATCAAGGCGGTCGCTGGCGGCGGCGGGCGCGGCATGCAACTGGTTTCCGACGCGGCGTCGTTCCCGGATGCGCTGCGCAGCGCGCGCTCGGAGGCGCTGGGCGCCTTCGGCGATGCGACGGTTATCCTGGAGCGCGCGATCGTCGATCCCCGCCACATCGAGATCCAGGTGTTCGGCGACCGCCATGGCAACGCGATCCATCTCGGCGAGCGCGACTGCTCGGTGCAGCGCCGGCACCAGAAGCTGATCGAGGAGGCGCCGTCTCCGGCGGTGTCGCCCGAGTTGCGGGCGCGGATGGGCGCCGTCGCGGTCCAGGCGGTGAAGGCGCTTCGCTACGAGGGCGCCGGCACGCTGGAATTTTTGCTCGACGGCAACGGCGACTTCTATTTCATGGAGATGAACACGCGCCTGCAGGTCGAGCATCCCGTCACCGAGGCGATCACCGGGCTCGATCTGGTCGAGCTGCAGTTGCGTGTCGCCCGCGGCGAGCCGCTCGGCGTGAAGCAGGAGGACATCACATTCTCCGGCCACGCGATCGAGGTGCGGCTGTGCTCGGAGGACGCGGACCATGACTTCGTGCCGCAATCCGGCAGGATGGCGCGCTGGCAGATGCCGGAAGGCGTCCGCGTCGAGCATGCGCTGCAGTCAGGTTCTGAGATCCCGCCGTTTTATGACTCCATGATCGCCAAGATCATCAGCCATGGCGCCGACCGGCGCGAAGCCCGCAGCAAACTGATCGTTGCGCTGGAGCAGGTCGAAGCCTTCGGCGTCACCACCAACCAGGGCTTTCTGATCTCCTGCCTGCGCCATCCAGCCTTCGGCAGGGGCGAGGCAACGACGTCGTTCATCTCAGCGCATCGGAGCGAACTGCTGGCGCCGCGCGCCGACGGGAGCGCGGATGCGGCGCTCGCGGCGCTGCTGCTCTACGTCACCAATCCGCACGCGCCGTCGTGGCGGAGCGGCCGCTCGCTCGCTGCGACGTTCCCGCTCGGATTGCGCATCGATCTCGGCCGCGGCCTCCGCGAGGTCGAGATCGTGCGCGAGCGCGACGGCTCTTACGTCGCCGATGTCGCGGGACACAAGCATCGCTTCGAGATCGATGAACTCGGTCTGGACGCGATCCGCTATCGCACCAACAGCCTCATGGCCCGCGCGAAATTCCTGCGCGACGGCGATCGTCTCTACATCCTCAATCACGACGTCACACTCTCGGTCCGCGATCTGACGCTGGCGCCGCCCGAGGCCGCCTCGGGGGCCAATGGCGACGGCAAGGTCCGCGCCGCCATGAACGGCCGCGTCGTCGCGGTGCTGGTCAAGCCGGGCGAGCAGGTTGCCGCCGGCCAGCCCGTGATGACTTTGGAAGCGATGAAGATGGAGCACGTGCACACCGCTAGTGTCGCCGGTACGGTGTCGGCCATCGACGTTGCCGAGGGCGAACAGGTGACGACGGGCAGGATTGTCGTCGAGATCGAGGCGGCGGCTTAGCCTCAACGCGTAGGGTGGGCAAAGCGCGGCGTGCCCACCATCACGAGCACGACACTTGATGGTGGGCACGCTGCGCTTTGCCCACCCTACGGCGCGTTGACCCGCCCCGTTCCCTCATTCAGCCAGCACGCCACCTGATGTCTGGCACCCGCTTCCACCAGCGGTGGGCGTTCAAGCTTGCAGCGATCCATTGCGTAGCGGCAGCGCGTATGAAACGCGCAGCCGGAGGGCGGGTTGATCGGGCTCGGCACGTCGCCCTCGACCAGCGGCGTCAGCCGCTTGACCCGTGGATTGGCGACCGGCACGGAGGCCAGCAATGCCTGGGTGTAGGGATGGCGCGGGTTGGCGAACAGCTCGGCTTTGTCTGCGATCTCGACGATGCGGCCGAGATACATCACGGCGACGCGGTGGCTGATATGGGCGACGACGGCGAGGTCGTGGGCGATGAACAGATAGGAGAAGTTGCGCTGGCGCTGCAGGTCGATCAGCAGATTGATCACCTGCGCCTGGATCGAGACGTCGAGCGCGGAGACCGGCTCGTCGCAGACGATCAGGCTCGGCCCGAGCGACAGCGCGCGTGCGATGCAGATGCGCTGGCGCTGGCCGCCGGAGAACTGGTGCGGATAGTTCTTCATCTGGTCGGGCCGCAGGCCCACCTGCTGGAACAGTTCCGCGACGCGTTCCTGCTTCCGCTCGCCCGAAGCCAGCCCGTGCACGCTTAGGGGTTCGCCGACGATGTCGCCCGCGGTCATGCGCGGGTTGAGCGAGGCAAACGGATCCTGGAACACGATCTGCATCGAGCGGCGGTGGGCACGCAGCTCCGCTTTGCTCAGATGCGTGATCGCCTCGCCGTTCAGCCGGATCTCGCCGCTCGACGGCTCGACCAGCCGCAGCACGCTACGCGCCACCGTCGACTTGCCGCAGCCGGATTCGCCGACCAGCCCCAGCGTCTCGCCGGGAGCCAGTGAAAAGCTGACACCATCGACCGCATGCACGGTGCCGACCTGCCGGCGCAGCACGCCGCCGCGCACCGGGTAATGCTTCACGAGGTCGGTGACCTCCAGCAGCGGCCGCGCTTCGCTCATGAGGCCTCCGCCATCTCGCCCGCGCGCCAGCAGGCGGCAAGGTGCCTGCCGCCGAAATCGCCGAGCGGCGGATATTCCTCCCGGCAGCGCGGGATCGCGAACCGGCAGCGCGGCGCGAACGCGCAGCCCGTCGGCAGCTTCGTTAGCGACGGCACCATGCCGGGGATTTCGACCAGCCGCACATCGGCTTTTGCGTCGAGCGACGGCACGGCCGGGATCGAGGCCATCAGGCCGCGCGTATACGGGTGCAGCGGATTCTCGAACAGCGCCTCGACGCTGGCTTCCTCGACCTTCCTGCCGGCATACATCACGATCACGCGCTGCGCCGTCTGCGCGACCACGCCGAGATCATGCGTGATCAGGATCAGCCCGGTGCCGAGCTTCTTCTGCAGATCGACCATCAGCGCCAGGATTTGCGCCTGGATCGTGACGTCAAGTGCAGTGGTCGGCTCGTCCGCGATCAAGAGCGCCGGCCGGCAGGCCAGCGCCATCGCGATCATCGCGCGCTGGCGCATGCCGCCCGAAAGCTGGTGCGGATATTCCTGCGCGCGCCGCTCCGGCTCGGGGATGCGAACGAGGCGCAGCATGTCGACCGCCTGCTTCCAGGCCTCCTTGCCGCTGATCTCCTGGTGCAGGCGCAAGGCTTCCGTGATCTGGTCGCCGATCCGCATCACCGGATTGAGCGAGGTCATCGGCTCCTGGAAGATCATGGAGATGCGATTGCCGCGGATCCTGCGCATCGCTTCGTCATCGAGCGCGAGCAGGTTCTGGCCTTCGAGCACGATCTCGCCGCCAACGATCTTGCCGGGCGGGTCCGGCACCAGCCGCATCACCGAGAGCGCGGTCACGCTCTTGCCGCAGCCGGATTCGCCGACGATCGCCAGCGTCTCGCCGCGGCGGACGCTGAAGGAGACATCGTCGACCGCCCTGAATAATCCCGAATTGGTGAAGAACACCGTTTTTAGGTTCTTCACCTCGAGCACCGCTTCTGCCTTGCCTGCTCCGCTCATCAGCCGCGCTGCCTTGGATCGAGGATGTCGCGCAGGGCGTCGCCGAACAGATTGGTGCCGAACACCGCGAGGCTGATCGCGATCCCCGGAAAGATCACGAGCCACGGCGCGACGCGCACATATTCTGCAGCCGATTCCGAGAGCATGCGGCCCCAGGACGGATAGGGTTCGGGAATGCCAAGGCCGAGAAACGACAAGGATGCCTCCGTCAGGATGGTGGAGCCGAGCTGCGCGGTCGCGAGCACGATCAGGGGGGCCAGCGTGTTCGGCAGCACGTGGCGGAACGCGATCCGCATCTCGCTCATGCCGATCGATTTCGCTGCCTCCACGAACGGCAGTTCGCGCAGCGCCAACGTGTTGGCGCGGATCACGCGCGCCACCGTCGGGATCAACGGGATCGCGATCGCGATGATGACGTTCGGCAGCGACGGGCCGAGCGCGGCCGTCATCACAAGCGCCAGCACCAACAGCGGCAGCGACTGCAGGATGTCGGTGATGCGCTGGAACAACAGATCGACCCAGCCGGAGAGATAGCCGGAGGCGAGCCCGACGATGACGCCGATCGACGCGCCGAGCGCGGTCGAGCCGAGACCGACCGCGAGCGAGATGCGTGCGCCATGGATGATGCGGCTCCAGACGTCGCGGCCGAACGAATCGGTTCCGAACCAGTGCAGCGCATTGGGCGCGGCCAGGCGGTGCGCCGAATCGACGGCAAGCGGATCGTAACGGCTGATCAGGTCGGCCGAGAGCGCCATCGCGACGAACAGCACCATGATGACGAGGCCGATCGTGCCGAGCAGGTAACGCTGCGCAAGGAACGTCAGCCGTCGCCAGCCGTGGGTGGCGTCAGCGCCGGCGCGCTTCAGTTCGGCATCGAAGTTGATGACAGCCAAGAGCTAGTCTCCGTAGCGAATGCGCGGGTCGATCGCGGCGTAGAGCATGTCGACCGTGAAGTTGACGACGACCACGACCACGGCGATGAACATCACGAGATTCTGCACGATCGGATAGTCGCGCCAGCGCAATGCCTCGACCAGGAAGCGCGCGACGCCGGGGATGTTGAAGACCGTCTCGGTGACGATCAATCCGCCGATCAGAAATGCCGCCTCGATGCCGATCACGGTGATCACAGGCAGCACCGCGTTCTTCAGCGCATGGTGATAGTTGACGGAGGCGTCCGATGCGCCCTTGGCGCGGGCGGTGCGGATGTAATCCTGCCGCAGGATCTCCAGCATCGAGGAGCGGGTGATGCGCATGGTCAGCGCCGCACTGCGGAAGCCAACCGCCATCGCCGGAATGCAGTAGATCGCGAACGCCTCGGCCCAGGTCTGCGGGTTCGGGTTGTAGATCGGCATCCAGCCGAGCATCGACACTGACGCCATCAGGATCAGCAGTCCCAGCCAGAACGACGGCAGCGACAGCCCGCTCAGGCTGACCACGCGCAAGGCATAGTCGAGCCGCGTGCCCTGATGCACCGCGCTGAGCACGCCCAAGGGAATGCCGATCGAGGCCGAGAACAACAGCGCCAGGCCGGCGAGTCTTGCGGTGATCGGGATCCGCGGCAGGATCTCCTGCAGCGCCGGCTTTTCCGAGACATAGGAATAGCCGAGATCGCCGTGCAGCAGGCCGCCGATCCACTTGAGATATTGCAGCACGATCGGGTCGCTGAGGCCGAGTTCCTTCTCCAGGTTGGCCTTGTCGGCGGGATCGACATAGCCGGCGGCGTCGAACAGGATATCGACGATGTTGCCGGGCACGATGCGCAGCAGCACGAAGATGATGACCGAGATCCCGAACAGGGTCACGAGCATCAGGAAGAGGCGCCGGACGATATAGGCTAGCACCTGGCCGCTCTCCTCTTGTCGTCTGCGCCGCTACAGCAGGACGGTCGCGGTTACTACCTCCCCCCAGCGGGGAGAGGTCGGCGCAACGCGCCGGGTGAGGGGCCGCGGCGCCCTCGATAGAGCGTAACCCCTCACCCGCGCCTTCAGCGCGACCTCTCCCTTTGGGAGAGGTGGGGACTCCCGACGCGGAGGCTGACTCGATTCCATCTCGTCACCTCGCGGACGCTACTTGTCCATCCAGACGTCTTCGTAACGGTAGCCGTTGTAGGAGCTGTTGGACATCACCGTCACGTTCTTGACGTAAGGCTGCCAGCAGGTTCCGGTGCGGCTATGCAGGATGATCGGCCGCGCCACGTCTTCCTGTAGTTTCTTGTCGATCTCCCACACCAGCTTCTTGCGCTTTTCGGGGTCGGTCTCGGCCGACTGCTGGTCGAACAGCTTTTCGATCTCGCGATTGCAGTAGTTGGTGTAGTTCCGTTCGGAGTCGCAGGAATAGTTCTCGTAGAACGACTGGTCGGGCTCGTCGACCGCGTTGCCGGTGAGGTTCAGGCCCAGCGAATAGTCCTTGCGCGCGACCTTCGGGAACCATTGCGCGGTGTCGACGACATCGAGCTCGGCGTCGATATAGATGGTCTTGAGCTGGTCGATCAGGATGATGGCGGGGTCGCGGTAGACCGGGATGTTGCGAGTCGAAACCTTGATCTGCAGATGCTTGTCGGGGGCGTAGCCCGCCTTCTGCATCAACTTGCGCGCCTGCTCGCGGTTGGCGTTGACGTCGGGCCCATAGCCCGGGATCGTCTCCAGCATCTCCTTCGGCATCGCCCACAATCCCGCCGGCGCGGGCTGCATGGTGCCGCCGATGTCGGCCTGTCCCTCGAACAGGATCGAGATGAACGCCTTGCGGTCAAGGGCGAGCGCCAGCGCGCGGCGGATGTCGAGATTGTCGAACGGCGGCGCCGACGAATTGATGATGATGTTGGTGGCAACGTTGCTCGGTTCCACCACGCAGATCGCATTGGGCGCCTGCGATTTGACATCCTTCAAGAGCGGGATCGATACTTCAGTCGGGAACGTCATGTCGAACTTGCCGGAGACGAAGCCAAGGATCGCCGTCGAGCGGTTCGGCACAATGGTGAACTCGATGCCGTCGAGATAGGGCAGGCCCTTCCTGAAGTAGTCCGGGTTCTTCGTCAGCTTGATCGACTCGTTGGCCTTGAACTCGACGAACTTGAACGGACCCGTGCCGATCGGCTTGGTGCGCATTTCCGCCGGCGAGACATGGCAGGGATAGATCGGACTATAGCCGGATGCGAGCAGCGACAATAGCGCGGGCTGCGGCCGCTTCAGGTTGAATGAGGCCTCGTAATCGCCATTGATGGTGACGTCATTGACCTGATCGTACCAGGATTTCCGCGGGTTCTGGCGGAACTTCTGTTGCGACTTGCCCATCAACAGGTCGAAGGTGCATTTGACGTCGGCCGAGGTGAACGGCTTGCCGTCATGCCATTTGACGCCGTTGCGAAGCTTGAATGTCAATTTCTTCTTGTCATCGCTCCAGGCCCAGCTCTCCGCGAGTTCCGGCACGATCGTATCGACGCTGTTCTGCGGAATATGCTGGTTGAAGATCACCAGGTTGTTGAAGATCGGCATGAAGGGAACGTTGAACGAATAGCTTGCGCCTTCGTGGATCGAGGCGCTGCCTGGACTGTCGCGGTGATACATCCTGAGAATGCCGCCGGACTTCGGTGTCTCCGCCAGCGAAACATCGCAAGCCGCAAGCCAACACAGCGCTGCCACGGCAAGCGCTCGCACGCTCCGCATCATTTCCTCCCGACGTTCGGTCTCTATGGCCGATTTGGCATGGAGGATACCATGGTGTGAGGTCTGAGCAACCAGCGTCGTATGCATGAGGATCGGCAATTCGGATGAAATGCCGAGCCTGCGACATTAGGCGCTGCAATGCGGGCCGCTATTCTGCCGCTTGTGGCGAGGGCAGGCCCATGCTGGCGAGACCGTCGGCCTCTGTCGCCGAGATCGTGGTGCGGATCATCAGCCGCGGCTCATGCGCCGGCCACGGCCGCCCGCGATGCATGGTGGCGCGGTTGTCCCACATCACGACATCGCCCTGCCGCCATTTGTGCAAGTAGGTTGTTCCCGGCGCGGTGGCTGCCGCCATCAGTTCATCGATCAGCTTCTTGCCCGCGGCGGCCGCCATGCCTTCGATCGCATAGGCGTGCGATGCGAGATAGAGTGCGCCGCGGCCGTTGGCGGGGTTGCGCCACACCATGCGCCAGCACACCGGCGGCAGCACCGCCATCTCCTCAGGCGTCGCAAGGCCGGGCGCGATCTGGTCGCGCGAATGCGCGTAGGAATGCCAGGCGAAGGAGTTTTCGAGCTGCTTTGCGAGTCCCTCGTCCAGCAGTTCGAACGCAAGACGGGTGGAGACGAATTCGGTCTCGCCGCCATGATCGGGAATCACTCGTGCCGACAGGATCGAGGTCAGCGCCGGCACGCGCTTGAACGAGGAATCGGTGTGCCAGAGCTGGTTGGCCTTGCTGCGCAGAGCCTGACGATGATCTGTTGGCACCACCTGGCCGTCGGGGCCGATGGTCGTGAGGATCACGAAATGCGATCCCGTTCCTATGGAACCGATTTTTGTCACTTCCGGCGGGCCGAAGCGGCGCGAGAATGCCAGTTGCTTTTCATCTGACACGTCCTGGTCGCGAAACACTAGGACTGAGTGCGCTTCAAATGCTGCACGCACTGCAGCATAAGCGGCCTTGCTTCTGGCGACATCGCCCAGCGTCACACCGCGAATTTCCGCAGCGAATCCCGGACCTACCCGGACCACGTCCATCGGCCATCCTCCCTAGTCTTTTTGTTGCTCAAGACTTAGGGCAAAAGCTGCAGCCGGGCAACGCGGCGACGTATCAACCCATCGCGATCAGGCTCTGCCGCTCGCGTCGGCTGGTGGTTTCGACGCGATACGTGACAAAAGCGAAGATCACCCAGCTTGCATGAAAGAGGACTCCCGCAAGAACGACCAGGATCCCCGGAATGGGGCCGATCGCGGCCCGCTCCCAAACTTCGGCAAGGGTGGTCAGCGGCGCCGGATGGATCGCGAGCTTGCCGTAATAGGCGATGGCCTGGATGGCGAAGATCCAGCCATAGGTGCGGCGCAGCCTTCGGCCGATCGCGCGCGCATAGCTGATGTGATAGCTCGGATTGCGATAATCATTGGCGAGCAGCTCGGTCCAGGTCGAATTCGGGTCAAGCCGTTCGCCGCGGATCATCGGCGCGTAGAAATCGGTTTCGAGCAGGCGCGCGCGGGCGCGCCAGACATTGAAGTAGCGGTAGCGCCGGGCCTCGAACAGCAGGAACACGGTGACAAGCAGGCCGACGAGGACCATCGGCAAAGGCGACGCGTCGGCGCTGCTGTAGGTGGCCGACAAGGCAATGCCCGTTGTGACCACCGCCCAGTTGGTCGAACTGTCGAGGCGCGTGCGCCAGACTGTGCTTCGGTAAACCTCGCCGCGATAGAGGTGGGCGAGGGCGCCAATCTCTGCGGCGGTGAATTCGAGCCTTGGGGCCGGTAGCGGCGTGGGCTCGCGTGGCTCGGGCAATGCCATGGCGTGCCTCCCGACGAAGCTGGCAGACGGGCAGGCACTATAGCGCAGACACGCCCCACCGAGCGAGTCCAGCCTCGGCGCACACGTCCACGCCTTCGTCGCAGCGCGAGCGCAGATAGGCCAGCTCACACGATACGCGAGGTCTTGTTGCCCCAATAGCGGTCGCGCAACAGGCGTTTGTAGAGCTTGCCGGTCGGCAGCCGCGGCAGTTCCGCCTCGAAATCGATCGAGCGCGGCACTTTCTGGCGCGACAGCGATTGCGCGCAGAACGCGATCAATTCCTCGGCAAGATCGGGTCCCGGCACCACGTCATGCATCGGCTGCACCACCGCTTTCACCTCCTCGCCGAGATCGGCGTTGGGCACGCCGAACACGGCGGCGTCCGCGACCTTGGGATGGGTGATCAGGAGGTTCTCGCATTCCTGCGGATAGATGTTCACTCCGCCGGAGATGATCATGAAGGTCGAACGGTCGGTGAGATAGAGATAGCCGTCATCGTCAACATAGCCGACGTCGCCGACCGTGCTCATGCTGCCGTCCGCCGAGCGTGCCTCACGCGTCCTGGCGGGATCGTTGAAATATTCAAAGGCCGAGGCGGTCTTGAACCACACCGTGCCCGGCGTCCCCTTGGGGCTCGGCTGCATGTTCTCGTCGAGGATATGCAGGTCGCCGAGCAGCACCTTGCCGACAGTGCCGCGATGGGACAGCCACTCCTCGGTATTGCAGGCGGTGAAGCCGAGACCCTCGGTCGCGCCGTAATATTCGTGGATGATCGGCCCCCACCAGTTGATGATGTCCTCCTTGACGAGGGCAGGGCAGGGAGCGGCGGCGTGGATCGCGATCTCCAGCGACGACAGGTCGTAGCGTTTGCGCACCTCCTCCGGCAGCTTCAGCATGCGCGAGAACATCGTTGGCACCAATTGGCTATGCGTGATGCCCCATTGCTCGACGAGCTGTAGATAACGCTCGGGATCGAAGCTCTCCATGATAACGACGGTGCCGCCGACGCGGATGGTGAGATTGACGGCCGCCTGCGGCGCCGAATGATAGAGCGGCGCGGGCGACAGATAGATCATTCCCTCGCGGTAGTGCCAGAGTTTCTGTAGGAAATCGAACAGCGGCAGTTGCTGTGACGGCGCTTGCTCCGGCAGCGGCCGCAGGATGCCTTTGGGCCGACCTGTGGTGCCGGACGAATAGAGCATCGCGGTGCCGATCGCTTCATCCTCGATCGGCGTCGCAGGAAGGCCCGCAGTCATCTGCTGTAGCCCGACGATGCGATCGCTTTCGCCCTCGCCGTCGGCGACGATGCAGAGCTCGACCTCAGGACATTCCTTCAGCGCCTCGCGCGCGACGTCGAGTTTTGCCCTCGACGTGATCAGGATGCGCGACTGGCTGTTGGTGAGGATGTAGGCGAGCTCGCTTGGGGTCAGATAGGAATTCACGCAGGTGAAATAGAGGCCGGAGCGCTCGCCGGCACCGCAGGCCTCCAGATAGCGATTGTTGTTCTCCATGAAGATCGCATAGTGCTCCAGCCGCTTCAGGCCGCATTTTCGAAACAGGTGCGCCAGGCGGTTGCTGCGCACCTCGAGCTCGCGATAGGTGACGGTCTCGCCCGTCGCAGCCATGATGAAGGCCGGTTGCAACGGGCGCAGATAAGCGTGCTTTCCGGTATACATCAGTGGAAAATGTCCCTCATGCTGCCAGCAGAAGAATCTCGCGGACCTGCTCGGGCCCTGCGATAGCGCGCGGATTGCGCGGAACCCACGGCGTCTTCATCGCCTGCGCCGCGATATGGTCGAAATGTTCGGGGCCGATCCGCACGTCCTGAAGGCTGCGCGGCAGGCCCAGTCCGCGGATGAAGTTGTCGAGCACGTCGCCGGCGTCCTGACCGGGATGGCCCATGGCGGCGGCGACCTGCGCCTGCCGCTCCGCATTGGCCGACTTGTTCCAGCGCATCACCGCCGGCAGCATCACGCAGGACGTGTAGCCGTGCGGCACGTCGAATTCGGCGCCGAGCACATAGCCGATGCCATGGCTCGCGCCCATCGGCACGCCGGAGGCGAGCGGCCCCGTCGACAGCCAGGTGCCGATCTGGCAGTCCAGCCGCGCGTCGATGTCGGTTGCATCGGCTTTGACCTGCGGCAGGGCTTGCGCCAGCATCGACAGTCCCTTCAGCGCCTGTGCATCGGCATAGGGATGCGATTCGTTCGAGCAGATGCCCTCGACGCAATGATCGACCGCGCGGATGCCGGTCGAGAGCCACAGCCATTCCGGCGTATGCAACGAAAGCCAGGGATCGAGGATGACGGCGCGCGGCATCACCAGGGGATGCGTCAGCAGCTCCTTGACCCGTTTCTTCTCGTTGGTGACGCCGGCGATCGCGGTGAACTCGCCGCCCGCGATCGTCGTCGGCACGCTGATCTGGCGTACGATGGGTGCATTGATTTGAGGCGTTACGCCGTGGCTGGTGCGGACTTTCTCGATGTCGTCGGCCTTGCGGATACCATTGGCGAGGCATAGCTGCACCGCCTTGGCGCCGTCGGTGATCGAGCCGCCGCCGATCGTGACGATAAGGTCGGCTTTCGCGGCGCGCGCCTGCTCGGCTGCCGCGACCACGGCGGAGCGCGGCGTATGCGGCGGCATCGCATCGAAGGTGCCGGCGCAAGCTGCGCCCAGCGCGGCGCGGATTCGCTCGATTTCGTCGGTCGTGCGGTTGAGCGTTCCGCTGACCATCAGGAAGGCGCGCTGCGCGGCCACACGCGCCACCTGCTCGACGATCGCCTCAGCCGCCTGGCGGCCGAACACGACCTCCTCCATTGCGCCAAATACGACACGTCCTCGGTGCACGAGCCGACCCTCCCTGAAAGATTTATTTTCTTTGACGGCAATCTAACGGAGCCGGAACGGCTCGTCATGCCCTTAGATGCGCCATCGGCGTCCGCGGGTGGGCTTTGCGGAGGTGATTGCCGCCTGTGTTGGCGTGCGGCCACGAAAAATGGACAGCGATTTTGCTTGATCCCGTCCCTCTCTTGAACAGACTGTCCTCCGGTCACATCTGTGACCTCCGCTGCGCGCAAGCTGCGGATCCGAGCGGCGTTACCCGCGCCGCCTGTGCTGTTCAGGGGGAGATCGACTTGGGCGCGAACGACAGGACGGGGAACCTCACGGCCAACTCACGGCGCGGCGTCAGCGCGCTTGGCTTGCTCATTGCCTTGGCAACGTCTGCCTTGGCATTGTCGGGCTGTGGCGACAAGCAGCAGCCACAGGCGGCGGCGCCGGCCCCTGCGGTCACGGTGGCGCAGCCGACCAAGCGCACGGTCACGGATTGGGACGAATTCACCGGGCGGTTCGAAGCGATCGAGGAGGTCCAGGTTCGCGCCCGCGTCGGCGGCTTCGTCACCAGCGTCGAGTTTCGCGATGGCGCCATCGTCCGCGCCGGCGACCTGCTTTACGTGATCGATCCGCGCCCGTTCGAGGCCGTCGCCAAGCAGGCTGAGGGACAACTTGCGGACGCGCGGGCCAAGGCGGAGCTCGCCAAGCGCGAGCTCGACCGCGGCCTGAACCTGGTTCAGACCAGTGCAGTCTCCGAACAGGTCGTCGACCAGCGCCGTCAGGCCTTGCAGGCAGCCCATGCCGCCGAGACGCAGGCCGAGGGCGCGCTCAAGGCAGCCCAGCTCAACATCGAATTCACCCATGTGCTGGCGCCGCTCACCGGCCGCGTCAGCCGCCATCTCGTCAGCGTCGGCAATCTTGTGCAGGGCAGCGAGGGCGGCGCGACCCTGCTCACCTCGATCGTGTCGCTCGACCCGATCTACATCTATTTCGACGTCGACGAGGCGACCTATCTGCGGAACAACCGGCTCTGGTTCGAGGGCAAACGGCCGAGTTCGCGCGATACGCCCAATCCGGTCCAGGTGACGCTGACCGGCGAAACCAGGCCCTCGCACGAAGGCAAGATGGATTTCCTCGACAACCGGCTGGATGTCTCGACCGCCACCCTGCGGAGCCGCGCGGTGATTCCGAACAAGGATCTCTCGATCCTGCCCGGACAGTTCGGCCGCGTGCGGATCATCGGCAGCTCGCCTTATGAGGCGCTGCTCGTGCCCGACACGGCTGTCGCCACCGACCAGTCGCGCAAGATCGTGTTCGTGGTCAAGGACGACGACACGGTGGAGGCAAAGCCCGTGACGCTCGGCCCGCTCGACGAAGGTCTGCGCGTAATCCGCGAAGGCCTCAAGGCGGACGACCGCGTGATCGTCGATGGCCTGCAGCGCGCTCGCGTCGGCGCCAAGGTGAGCCCGCATCCCGCACAAGCCGCGAGCGGTGGCAAATCATGAACCTCGGGCGGCTTTCCATCAACCAGCCCATCCTGGCGATGGTGCTGTCGATCGTGCTCCTGATCGTCGGCGCGATCGCCTACACCACGCTGCCGGTCTCGGAATATCCGCAAGTGGTGCCACCCACCGTGGTAGTCACCACCAATTATCCCGGCGCCTCCGCGCAGACCGTCTCCGACACCGTCGCTGCCCCGATCGAGCAGGAGATCAACGGCGTCGAGGACATGCTGTATCTCTACAGCCAGGCCACCTCGAACGGCCAGCTCACCATCACCGTCACCTTCAAGCTTGGCACCAACCTCGACACCGCCCAGGTGCTGGTGCAGAACCGTGTCGCGATCGCGCAGCCGCGACTGCCCGAAGAGGTGCAGCGCAACGGCGTGACCACGCGCAAGAACAGCCCTGATATCCTGATGGTCGTATTCATGCTGTCGCCCGATGACAGCTTCGACCAGCTCTACATCTCCAACTATGCGCTGCTGCAGGTCCGCGACCAGTTGCTCCGGCTCGACGGCGTCGGCGACATCCAGATCTTCGGCGCGCGCGATTACTCGATGCGGCTGTGGCTGGATCCCGACCGCCTCGCCAATCTCGGCTTGACCTCAACCGAGGTGCTGGCGGCGATCCGCGCGCAGAACCTGCAGATCGCGGGCGGACAGATCGCGGAGCCGCCGATTGCGGATCGCGCGTTCCAGCCCAACCTTGTCTTTACCGGCCGTCTCAAGGATCCCAGGCAGTTCGAGGATATCGTGGTCAGGGCCGGCGCCGGCGGCCGCACCGTGCGCCTGCGCGACGTTGCCCGCGTCGAACTTGGCGCGCTGTCCTATAGCACCAACAGCTTCCTGCTCAAGAAATCGGCGGTCGGCATGCTGGTGACGCAGCGGCCCGGCTCGAACGCGCTCGCCACCGCCAAGGAAATCTCCGATACGATGGTCAAGCTCAAGGCGAGCTTCCCGAAAGGGCTCGACTACAATATCGGCTACAACCCGACCGAATTCATCGCACAATCCATCCACGAGCTGATCAAGACCATCTACGAGGCGATGCTGCTCGTCGTCATCGTGGTGCTGGTGTTCCTGCAGGGCTGGCGGCCGGCGATCATTCCGATCATCGCGATCCCGGTGTCGCTGGTCGGCACCTTCGCGGTGATGGCTGCGCTCGGCTTCTCGATCAACAATCTGACGCTGTTCGGCCTGGTGCTGGCGGTCGGCATCGTGGTCGACGACGCCATCGTGGTGGTCGAGAATGTCGAGCGGCATCTCGAGCACGGAATGAGCCGGCGCGATGCCGCGCTCAAGACGATGGAGGAGGTCGGCGGAGCGCTGGTCTCGATCGCGCTGGTGCTGTGTGCGGTGTTCGTGCCGACCGCATTCCTCGGCGGCATCTCGGGCCAGTTCTTCCAGCAATTCGCCGTCACCATTGCGGTCGCAACCGCGATCTCCTGCTTCTGCTCGCTGACGCTGTCGCCGGCGCTGGCCTCGCTGATCCTGGTGCCGCATGAGGAGAAGCGGCCGGCGGCGCGCTGGAATATCATTGCCCGTGGCTGGGAGAAGTTCACGGGCGTCTTCAACCGCCTGTTCGACCGGCTGTCGCATGGCTATGCCGCAGCGGCCGACTTCGTGATCCGCCATACGGCGGTGATGCTGCTGATCTATGTCGCGCTGATCGGCAGCGCCGGCTGGTTGCTCGCGACCACGGCACAGGGCTTCATTCCGGCGCAGGATCGGGGCTACATCATCGTGTCGGTGCAATTGCCGGGGGCGGCATCGCTGGCTCGCACCACGGCGGTGGTGCGCGAGATCGAGCGGATCGCGCTCGACACGCCGGGCATCGTGCGCGTCGCGGCCTTTGCCGGCTTCTCGGGCGCAACGCGCACGCAGTCGGGCAATGCCGCGGCGCTGTTCCCCGTGTTCGATGAGCCGGAGGCGCGCCAGAAGAAAGGGTTGTCGGCGACCGCGATCACGGCCGAGCTGCGCAAGCGCCTGTCTGTGATCCAGGGGGCCTTCATCATCGTGATCCCGCCGCCTGCGGTGCCGGGCATCGGCACCGGCGGCGGCTTCACCATCCGCATCCAGGATCGCCAGGGCCGCGGCCCCGAGCTGCTGGCTGCCGCGACCGACGAACTTGTCGCTGCCGCGCGCAAGTCGCCATATCTCACCTCGGTGTTCTCGCCGTTCACCGCCAATACGCCGCAAGTGTTCGTCGACATCGACCGCATCAAGGCGCAGAAGCTCGGCGTGCCGATCGCAAGCATCAACGACACCATCCAGACCTATTTCGGCTCGACCTACGTCAACGACTTCAACCTGTTCGGCCGCACCTATCACGTCACCGCGCAGGCTGACCTGCCGTTCCGCAAGGAAACCTCCGATCTCGCGCGGCTGCGGACACGCAATGCCGCGGGCGACATGGTGCTGCTCGGCAGCGTGGTCGAATTCCGCGACGTCTCCGGGCCCGACCGCGTCGCGCGCTACAACCTCTATTCGGCATCCGAGCTGCAGGGCGAGCCGGCGCCCGGCACGAGTTCGCAGACCGCACTCGACACCATCAAACAGCTCGCCGATGCAACGCTGCCGAGCGGTTTTGCGTTCGAGTGGACCGACCTGTCGTATCAGCAGATCACCGGCGGCAATGCCGGGCTCTACGTGTTCCCGATCTGCGTGCTGTTCGTCTATCTCGTGCTCGCCGCGCAATATGGCAGCTGGAGCCTGCCGTTTGCGGTGATCCTGATCGTGCCGATGTGCCTGCTGGCTGCGACCATCGGCGTGCGCATCATGGGGCAGGACGTCAACATCCTGACTCAGATCGGTTTCGTCGTGCTGGTCGGCCTCGCCGCCAAGAACGCGATCCTGATCGTCGAGTTCGCGCGCGACATCGAGGCCGAGGGCAAGCCGCGGCTGGAGGCGGTGATCGAGGCCTGCCGCCTGCGGCTGCGGCCGATCCTGATGACGTCGTTCGCCTTCATCCTCGGCGTGCTGCCATTGGTGGTCTCGACCGGCTCGGGCTCGGAGATGCGCCAGGCGGTCGGGGTCGCCGTGTTCTTCGGCATGCTCGGCGTCACCCTGTTCGGCCTGATCTTCACGCCGATCTTCTACATGGTGGTGCGCGGGCTCGCCGATCCCAGGCATCCGAAGAAGCCGGTGGAAGCTTGAGGCGGGGGCCGCGGTCTCACCCCGCCGTCATTCCGGGGCGCGCGCAGCGCCAGCCCGGAATCCATTTCTCCGCCAGCGTATGCGGCCCGATGGATTCCGGGCTCATCGCGGAGCCTGTCATCGGGCCGCGCTTCGCGCGGACCCGTTGGCGATGCCCCGGAATGACGAGGGCCGCAAGCCCCACTAATGGCTGAGCCGAAAGTGATGGGCAGCCGCAGGGTTATAAAATATCATTCGCTTATATTCCGAACAGAAACTGCAGGGAGATCATTTATGAAATCGGGATTGCTCGCCGCCGTCGCCCTTGGCGGCCTTTTGCTGTCAACTCCGAGTTTTGCCCAGGGCGTCAAGATCGGCATCCTGAACGACCAGTCCGGCGTCTATGCCGATTACGGCGGCAAGTATTCGCTCGAGGCCGCCAGGATGGCGATCGAAGATTTCGGCGGCGAGGTGCTGGGGCACAAGATCGAGCTCGTCACCGCCGATCACCAGAACAAGCCCGATCTCGCCTCTGCGATCGCGCGGCGCTGGTACGATACCGAAGGCGTCGACATGATCACCGAGCTGACCACCTCTTCGGTGGCGCTCGCGGTCCAGGAACTCTCCAACGAGAAGAAGAAGATCGACATCGTCGTGGGCGCGGCGACCTCCCGCATCACAGGCGATGCCTGCACGCCCTACGGTTTCCACTGGGCCTATGACACCCGCGCCCTGGCGGTGGGCACCGGCGGCGCGCTGGTGCAGGCGGGCGGCGATACCTGGTTTTTCCTGACCGCCGACTACGCCTTCGGCTACGCGCTGGAAAAGGACACCAGCGACATCGTCAAGGAAAAGGGCGGCAAGGTGCTGGGCTCGGTGCGCGTGCCCCTGAACTCGTCGGATTTCTCGTCCTTCCTGCTGCAGGCGCAGAGCTCGAAGGCGAAGATCGTAGGCCTTGCCAATGCCGGCCTCGACACCACCAACTCGATCAAGCAGGCGGCCGAGTTCGGCATCGTCAAGAGCGGGCAGAAGCTTGCTGGCCTGCTGATGACGCTGTCCGAGGTCCACGGTCTCGGGCTGGAAGCCGCGCAGGGTCTTGTGCTCACCGAAGGGTTTTATTGGGACCACGACGACGCTTCGCGCGCCTTCAGCGAACGCTTCATCAAGCGCACCGGCCACATGCCGAGCATGATCCACGCCGGCACCTATTCGGCGACGCTGTCCTATCTGAAGGCCGTGAAGGCCGCCGGAACCAAGGACAGCGATAAGGTGGCGAAAAAGCTGAAGGAGTTGCCGGTCGACGACGCCTTCGCCAAGGGCAAGGTGCAGGAGAACGGCCGCATGGTGCACGACCTTTACCTGTTCGAGGTCAAGAAGCCCTCGGAATCGAAGAAGCCGTGGGACTATTACAAGCAGCTCGCCGTGGTGCCCGGCGACAAGGCCTTCTTCACCGCCAAGGAAAGCGGCTGCCCGCTGACGAAGTGATGCTTTAGCAACCACTCGGTCGTCATCCCCGCGAAAGCGGGGATCCATAACCACAGTCGGTCGTTGTGGTGCGCGCAAGCGGTTGCGGCGGAGCACACCACGAGCGCTTGCGGTTATGGGTCCCGGGTCAAGCCCGGGACGACATTGGAGTTTGAATAGCCGTCAATCTCAAATAACCCTCTCAGGAAATCACCTTCCACGTCGCGGCCCCCAACGCGCCACCCCACAGCACGATGCACACCAGCGCCTGGATGCCGAAGCCGGGGCCGCGCTTTTCGACGGCTTGGCGATAGCCGATGAAATAGACGATGCGGCCGATGATCCAGACCACGCCGAGCGCGGCTGCGATCGCGTCGCTGATGTAGATCGCAAACAGCCACAGCGAGGGCAGGAAGATCGGCATCCATTCCAGCGTGTTCATCTGCACCCGGAAGATGCGCTCGAAATCTGGATCCCCCGAGATCGCCGGCAGCTTGACGGCGAATGTGTAACGCGCCCGCGCAACGGTCGCCGAGGTGAAGAAATAGAACGCGATCGCAAGGCAGGTGACGATCGCCGTGTCGTGATACATGGAGAGCCTCCCTTGAAGTCGCCGCTCAATAGCCGGTCAGTTCGAGATAGCCGACGCCGGCATGGCTGCCGGCAAAGCTGATCGGGCCCTCCCAGTAGGAAAAACCCGTTCCCATCCAGCTTCGCGCGTTGAGCGGCCTGGTTTCGATCTTTACCCCGCGCGCAGGGATTTCGATACGCCATGACGTCGGCACCTTGCGGCCGCCGATCTCGGTGAAGGCGATCGGCATGATGCTGTTGTCGCTTGAAGCGATCTCGCTGGAACGGCCGTCCGGCTCGATCCAGTTGCCGAATAGGTTGCTCTTGCCGTCCTTCTGGCGCAGCCGGTAGAGCATCAGCTTTTCGTCGTTGGGCAGATGCAGCGAGAACCAGTCCCAGCCGGTCTGGTCGGACGCGAGCGGCTGGCTGCTCCATTCGCGGTCCATCCAGGCCTGCCCGGTGACGTCGACAGGCTTGTCGTCGATGACGATGCGGCCGGCCGCCTTGAAGAAGGGCTGGCTGTAGTAATAGGACGCCTGTCCGCGATCGGACTTCATGCTGTAGCCGCGGTCGCCCTGCAGCACCAGCGCCCGCTCCGCATCGAGCCGGAGCTCGTAACTGAAATCCGCGCCCGTCGCGCTGAGTTTCAGCGGCGCCACTTTGTCCGCATTGAAGCCGTCGAGCCCACGCATCTCCCAGGCATCGATCCAGCCGACAAACGGACTCGTCTCGACGCCGGCCTGCCCGACGCCGCCGCGCGCAAATGTCTCGGAATAACGGTGCGTGTCGGCGCGCGTGACCGCGGCATGTCCCATCCAGATTTGCTGGTTGGCCCAGCCTTCAAGCTGCGCGCCCGCGCGCATCGCCTGCCGGAACAGCGTCCATTGCAACCCGTGGGCGGTGCCCGCCGCATCGACGAGGTTCGCGGTCACATACCACCATTCGATGCGGAATTCCGGATGCGGGCCGTGATCGAGCGGAAAGACGAAACTCTTACCAGGCGTGACAGGCGCAAACCCGTCGGCGGTCTCGCCGAGCCCCGCGAAGCCTTGCGCACGGGCATGGCCTCCAAGGCCAACTGCAAGCGCGCCGCCGACAAATGCGCGGCGCGAGATTTTCACCTCTCCCGCTTGCGGGAGAGGTCGGCGCGAAGCGCCGCGTGAGGGCTCTCTCCACACGGACAGTCCCATCGTGGAGACACCCTCACCCCAGCCCTCCCCCGCAAGCGGGGGAGGGAGCGCAGCCACCATTGCGGATGCAATTCGGCCCAGTCTCATTTAGCGCTCATTGACGAAGATGCGGATCAGATTGGCCGGCTGCATCCGCGCCAGCCGGATGACAGGCAATAGCGCAGCCAACAGCGCCGCCGCCAGGGCAACGCCGAGCAGCTCCACCAGTTGCAACGGAAACACCTGGAACGGCAAGCGCCAGCCGAAAGCCTTCACGTTCACGACCGCAAGCAGGCACCAAGCCACCAGAAGGCCGAGCGGCAGCGCAAACAGCGAGGTGATCAGCGCCACCGCCATTGTCTTCAGCAATTCGATCCGCGCGAGCCTCTCGCGCGTCAGCCCGATCGCCCACAGCGGCGCAAGTTGCGGTAGGCGGGAATTCGCCAGCGTCAGGAGGCTCGTGAGCAGCGCGACGCCGGCGACGCCGAGCGTGAAGGTGTTGAGTGCTGACGTAACCGAGAAGGTGCGGTTGAAGATGCGTTTCGACTCCGCCTTCACCGTCGTCTGATCAGCGACGCTGCGGTCATCGAGGCCGAACTTCTGCTGCAGCTCGGCAATCAGCGCGGGCACGGCGGGCGGTGGGACGCGGAGGCCGAACCGTGTCTGCGGCACTTCCGGAAAGTGCCGCGTCAGCGCGGCAAAGTTCACCGCCACCTGGCCCTTGGGATTGCCGTAGTCGGCATAGATGCCGACGATCTCGAGCGGCCAGTTGCCGCCCGGCGCGGGCACCTCGATCCGGTCGCCGATCGCAAGCTTCAGCCGCCGCGACAATTGCTCGCTGGCAAAGCAGGTGTCGCCGGCGCGCAGGCGGTCCCATCCATCCGACCGCGACTCCAGCAGCGGCCAGTTGTCGCGAAAGGTGGCCTGATCGGGCAGGCCGAGCACCTCGATCGGCATGCCTGCAAGCTGCGCATCCGCGCGGCCACCGGGCAGGATCGCCTGCACCTCGCTCCGCCCGCGCAGCCAGGCCTTGATCTCACTTGCCTGCGCATCGCTGGCCGCATTGACATAGACGTCGGCGGCGAGCCGTCCGTCGAGCCAGACCAGGAAAGTGCGGCTGAAACTTTCCACCATGGTACCGACACCGACATTGACCGCGAGCGCTAGCAACAGCGCCATCAGCGCCAGTGACAATCCCGAGAGCTGCTGGCGGCTGTCGGCCCAGAACCAGATACTGACCGGCCGCCCGGCGCTGCGTTGGCCGAGCGCAAGTGCGATCTCCAGAATCATCGGCAGGATCAGCGCGGCGCCGAGCATCAGCGCGGCGAGCACGGCAAAGCCCGAGAGCAGGGAATCGCCGAACCAGAGAAAGCCGCCGGCCACGGCAAAGGCGGCAAGCGCGGCAGCGCTCTGAAACACCAGCCAGCGCCGCTGCGCCTGCTGCCAGGCCTGCGGCTGCGCCGATGATAGCACCGGCATGCGGATCGCCTTGGCAAGGCTCGCGGCGGCGGCCGCCAGCGCGCCGAGGATGCTGATCGCGATGCCGGCGAGCCACCACTCGCCCTTCAATGTCAGTTGTCCCGGAATCTGCGCGCCATACAGCCCGCGCAACGAGGCCGCGACGTCGGGTAGCAGCGCCGCGGCGATGAAATACCCGCACACCAGTCCCACCAGGCCCGCGACCAGCGCGAGCGATACCAGCTCGGCTACCAGCACGCTGTTCAGCATCCGCGCCGACACGCCGCAGGCGCGCAAGGTGCGCAGCATCGGCAGCCGCTGCTCGAAGGCAAGCCCGATCGCGGAGTTGACGATGAAGAGGCCAACGAAGAACGACAACAGCCCGAACGCGGTCAGGTTGAGATGGAAGCTGTCGGTGAGGCGCTCGAGATCGGTTTCCGCGTTGGGCTCGACCAGGCGCAGCCGGTCGCCTGCGATGCTTTCGAGCGGCGCGCGCCTGGCGCTGGATTTGCCGATCAGCACGCGCGAGATTTGATCCGGCATCTTCAGGATCTGCTGCGCGATCCCGATATCGACGACGAGCACGCCGGGCACGAGCTGCGCCTGCACGCGGAGTGGCGGCAGCAGCACGCCGCCATTCGACGATGGCCGCTCGCCCTCTTTGAGGCCGAGGTCTGCCAGTGTCTCCGGCGCCACCAGCATTTCACCGGGCGGCGTGACAAAGGACTGCAGATCGGTCCGGCCGATCACGGGCGCAGTGCTGACTTCGCCCGGCAGCGTCACCGGCTCGATGCCGAGCAGCCGGAACGATCGTCCGCCGATCTGCGGGCGCCCCTCGACCACGGGCGAGACCGGCCAGCCGGCGCGGCGCAGATCGACGAAGAGGTGTTGCGGAAAACTGGTGCTGTCGCGACTGACGAGCATCGCGGTGCGGGTGCCGCCGAAGGTCGCCGCCGCCCGATCATAGGCGTTGCGCGCCTGCTGGTTCAGCGCCTGCACGCCGCTCCACAGCGCGGTCGCGGAGATCAATCCGATCAGCAGCGTCGCAAGCTGCATCGGATGCCGACGCCAATGGCTGAGCAGAACTGCCAGCGTCCACAGCGCCCGGCTCATGCGATCACCCCCGCATGCAAATTGACCCGGCGGTCGAGCAATGCTGCGAGCCGCGCGCTATGCGTCACCATCAGGAAGCCGCACCCGGTCCGCGCCACCAGATCGCGCGCCAGCGCCAGCACCTCGTCGGCGGTCTCTTCGTCGAGATTGCCGGTCGGCTCGTCTGCGAGCAGCAGCAGCGGCTTGGGCGCCAGCGCGCGGCCGATCGCGACGCGCTGCTGCTGGCCGCCGGACAATTGCTCCGGATATCGCTTCAAGAGCTGCGCCAGTCCAAGCCGCTGCACCAGTTCGTCGTGCCATTTCGGATCATGCCGTCCGGCGATCCGCGACTGAAAGGTAAGATTGTCCGAAACCATCAGGCTCGGGATCAGGTTGAATTGCTGGAACACCAATCCCAGCCGGTCGCGACGCAGTGCAGCACGACCGGCCTCGCCGAGGTTGGAAAGGCTGACGCCGTCGAGAACGATCTCGCCGCCATCGGCGGCATCGAGCCCGGCGATCAGGTGTAACAGCGTGCTCTTGCCGCTGCCGGATTCGCCGGTCAGCGCCACGCTTTCGCCCGCGGCAACCGCAAGGTTGACGCCGCGCAGCACCGCAATGTCCTCGCCGGCCGAACGATAGCTTTTCCTCAGGCCGGTGACCTCGAGCACGGGACGATTTCCACTTGGCATGCGCTGTCGATGCCACGGCAGGGCCGGCAGGTCAAAATCCACGGTTGCCTTGTCAGGAAACCCAAGGCTAGCATGGGGCACAACCTGGCCGACAGAGCCGAACAACCGAGCCGAGCAAGCGAGAAAACCACGGGGAGAACCAAGCATGACCGCACAGCCGACGCCGAAAGGCGCCTGGAAGATCACCTTCCTCCTGTTCCTGTTCATGCTGGTGAACTTCGCGGATAAGATCGTGGTCGGCCTCGCCGGCGTGCCGATCATGACCGAACTGAAACTCGATCCGGAGCAGTTCGGCCTGCTCGGCTCCTCCTTCTTCTTCCTCTTCTCGATCTCGGCCATCGTGGTCGGCTTCATCGTCAACCGCGTCGAGACCCGCTGGGTGCTGCTGGTGCTGGCGCTGATCTGGGCGCTGGCGCAGTTCCCGATGGTCGGCACCGTCGGCTTCGCCACGCTTCTGATCTGCCGCATCATCCTCGGTGCGGGCGAGGGGCCCGCGGCGTCGGTGGCGGCGCATGCCATCTTCAAATGGTTCCCCGACGAGAAGCGAACCTTGCCGATTGCGATCCTGTCGCAGGGCTCGGCGTTCGGCGTGATCCTGGCGGTCCCGGCGCTGAACTGGATCATCGTCAATCACGACTGGCACTATGCGTTCGGCGCCCTCGGGATCGTCGGGCTGATGTGGGTGGTGGCGTGGGCGATCCTCGGCAAGGAAGGCCCGCTGGTGGAGAGCGCGGCGACGGCGGCCAGCGAGCAGCGCATTCCCTATTCGCGGCTTCTCACCTCGCGGACCTTCGTCGGCTGCGTTGCCGCCACCTTCGGCGCGTACTGGGCGCTATCGCTTGGGCTCACCTGGTTCACGCCCTTCATCGTCAAGGGACTCGGCTATTCGCAGCATCAGGCCGGCTTCGTTTCGATCCTGCCATGGGTGTTCGGCGCCGTCGTCGTCATGCTCACGGGCTGGGTTTCGCAGTCGTTGCTGGCGCGCGGTTTCACCACCCGCGGCGCGCGCGGCGTGCTCGGCTCGGTGCCGCTGATCGTCGGCGGCATCATCATGGCCATCATGCCCCATGTCGCGCCGGGCGGAATGACGATCGCGCTGCTCGTCTTCGGCTCCGGTCTCTGCGGGTCGATCTATGTGGTCTGTGCACCGATGATCGGCGAGTTCACCCCGGTGTCGCAGCGCGGCGCCGTGATCTCGATCTATGGCGCGCTCTACACGCTTGCCGGCGTCGTGGCGCCGGCGGTCATGGGCAGCGTGATCCAGCACGCGGGGAATCTGTTCGACGGCTACATGACCGGCTTCACCATCAACGCCGCGATCATGATCACATCCGGATTGCTCGGCCTGCTCTTGCTCTGGCCCAACACCGAACGCGCAAGGCTGCGCGGCGAAGTGGTGCCCTCAAGCGAATTGAAGAGCGCGGTATCCCCGACATAGTTTCGGTGTAGTGAGGCTAACACAGCATCCGCACACTCGAACCGCCTCTCCCACAAGGGGAGAGGCGGGAGCGCGCAGCGCCGTTCTCGCGCTTTCTTCGCGCCGTTTTCGTGGGGCAGGCAAAGCGACTTGTCCGCCGTAACTCGAACAGCGAAGGCAAAGTCAGCATCATCACCCGATTGTGGATGTCTGCCGAGGTTTCCCCGAGTTACAAGCGAGCGTTGAAATGTCAGATGGAGTGTCGCAGTGAACAAGAAAGTGATATTCAGAACGCTGAATGGCCTTGCAATCGGGGGAGCCTTGGCACTCGGGTTGGTAGCCGTTCCGGCTACGGCTCAGCAACCGGGGCGAGTGAGGGTCGGAACGCTTTCCTGCAATATCGCCCCTAGCGTCGGCATGGTTATCGGGGGACAGCAGCAACTGAGCTGCATCTATGCATCTGCACGAGGCAGGACGCGTGACGCCTACCAGGGCACTATCAGCACGTTTGGGCTGGACATCGGTGCAACGTCCGGCGGTCAACTTGCGTGGGCCGTCTTTGCGCCGACCACGCTGCGCCGGGGAGCGCTGGCAGGAAGCTATGGTGGCGCCACCGTCGACGGTACGATTGGCGTCGGACTGGGGGCCAATGTCCTGGTCGGAGGTTCAGACCGCACTGTCAGCTTGCAGCCGGTGTCGGTCGAGGCCCAGACCGGTCTGAATGTCGCGGCGGGTATATCCAACATGGAGCTACGGCCGGCCGCGCCGCCCGCACGTCGAAGACCCTCATGAGCCAACCATAGTCGGCGCTGCCAAAGTTCTGCGGCAGTGTGCCTGATCGGGTAAGCAATATTTCGTCCTTGTAGGGTGGGCAAAGCGACTTGTCCGCCGTAGCTCGAACAGCGAAAGCGTGCCCACCATCGCGAGCACAGCGCGTGATGGTGGGCACGTCGCTGCGCTCCTTGCCCACTCTACGCCGCTACGCACCTAATGCATCGCCTGCGTACCGCGAATAAGCCGGCCTGGCCTTGCGCCGGTGGCCGCGCCGCCGCGCTGCGTCACTACGCCGGAGACGATCGTCGCGTCATAGCCGTCGACCTGCTGCAACAATCGGCGGCCGCCTACGGGGAGATCGTAATGCACCTTTGGCGGATGCAGATGCAGCCGGTCGTAATCGATCACGTTGACGTCGGCTTTGTAGCCGGGCGCGATCAGGCCGCGATCGGCGAGGCCGACCGAGAGCGCGGTCTTGCGCGATTGCACCGCGATCACGAAGGGGATCGAGAGCTTCTCGCCGCGGGTGCGGTCGCGGGTCCAGTGCGTCAGCAGATAAGTCGGGAAAGAGGCATCGCAGATGATGCCGCAATGCGCACCGCCGTCGGAGAGGCCGGGCACCGAATTCGGGTCCAGCAGCATCTCGCGGGTCGCGTCGAGATTGCCGTCGGAATAGTTGAGGAACGGCACGTAGAGCATGCCGCGGCCCTCGTCGGTCAGCATCGCGTCATAGGCGAGTTCTTCCGGGCGTTTGCCGAGCCGGCGCGCCTGCGCGCCCAGCGTGTTCTCCGGCGGCTGCTCGTAGTCGGGCGGATTTCCGAGCAGATACATCTTGTCGTAGTTCGGCCGGAAGAACAGCGGATCGTCGGTGTCGCTGGCATTCTCGGCGAGGATCGCGGCGCGCACTTCAGGTTGGCGCAACCGCGCCACCCGCTCCTTGAGCGGCAGGTGCGCGATCGCCTTGTAGCTCGCATGGGTCTGGAACGGGTTGCGCGACAATTCAAGCCCGAGCATCAGCCCGACCGGACGCGCGGCGATCTGCGCGGTGATCGACAGCCCGCGGCGGCTTGCCTCGTTGATGGTGTCGAGCGTCTGGCGCCAGCGCCGCGGCGACTTGTCGTTCTGGGTGATCGAGAACGAGATCGGGCATTTCGTGTTCTCCGCCACCCGCAGCATCATCGGCAGGTCTTCGTGGACGGTGGAGAGATCGAGCACGAATTGCAGCACGCTGCGGCCGACGCCATGCATCGCGCCGGCGATCGCGGTCAATTCGTCCTCGCCCGCCTTCAAGGTCGGCGTGAAGTCGCCGGTCGAGGTGCGGTGGTTGAGGGTGCGCGAGGTGGAGAAGCCGAGTGCGCCGGCGCGTACCGCGTCGCCCGCCAGCGCCGCCATCTGCCTGTTATCCTCCACCGTGGAAGGATCGCGCCGCGCGCCGCGTTCGCCCATCACATAGACACGCAGCGCCGCATGCGGCAGTTGCGCGCCGATGTCGACGTCGAAGCTGCGCTTCGACAGCCAGTTCATGTAGTCGGGAAAGCTCTCCCATTCCCAGGGAATGCCGGCGCTCAGGACCGGCTCGGGAATGTCCTCGACGCCTTCCATGAGCTGGATCAGCCTGGTGTGGTCGCTGGGCCGGCACGGCGCAAAGCCGACGCCGCAATTGCCCATGATCGCCGTGGTGACGCCGTTCTGCGAGGAGGGCGTGATGTCCTGGCTCCAGGTCACCTGGCCATCATAGTGGGTGTGAACATCGACGAAGCCTGGCGCCACCAGCTTGCCGCGGGCGTCGATCTCCTCCTTGCCTTTGCTCGCGACCTTGCCGACCTCGGTGATCTTGCCGTCCGTGATCGCCACATCGGCTTCATAGAGGTCCCCGCCGCTGCCGTCCGCAATGGTGCCGCCGCGGATCACGATATCAGGCGCTGAGGTCATGGCGCTTCATCCCGATTTGTTGTTGTTGCCGCGCATCATGGATCGCCCTCCGAGGCTGTCAACCGGCAGTGGTGGGGCTCTGCAATGCGCTATGGCGCCGCAACCTGGAAATATGCGGTGACGTCAAAGCCTAGTCCATGTCGCGGAAAGCGTGACCGTTGGTTTCGATCCTTTTCACAAGATCTGGCGGCAATTCGGCTTGTGCCGCCGTGCCGTCAAATGCCCATTGCTTGGGATCGGCCAGATCAGGAAGACCGGCCCCTTTGCGCACATAAAGGCCTAACGTCGGCTTTTGCGGATTAATATAGAGATCGTACTCCTGCATTGAGATGTCTCCTCTTCTGTTGCCAGCTCAGGATCGCATCAAGCCGCGTTGGCTCGCCTCCCTGTCAGATTATCGCGATCGGTTACAGCCGTAAGCATTTAGTTCGAGGCAGTGATCGGACCGTAACAGGCGCACCGCAGAGTCCCCTCGTATCACTGCGGAGACCTCTCGTGACCGCGACCACCATAGCCAACGAGCGCGCTTTCCATGCAGCCAGCCGAGGCCGGCGATCACGCTATCGGCGCCACGCGCGTGCCGACACGTCGAGACCGGAGCGTTCGCGCGCTTCAGACCATCTATCTCGGTATCGCCTGTTATGTCGGCCTGAACGATTGCGCGGATCGTCTGGAAGCAATCGCCCGCGAGGACACCTGAAAAATAGGTCGTCAGGCCGCGGCGCGCGCTTCCGATCCCTGCGGCTTGCGGTCGGTGACGAGCGCGAGCAGCACCGTCAGCACCATGAACGCGGCGGACGCGCCGAACACCCAATGCGGCAGGTTGTGGTCCATGATCCAGCCGAACAGCAGCGGGCTTGCGATGCCGCCGAAGTTGAAACCGGTGGAGACGATGCCGAAGGCGCGGCCAGCCGCACCGGGAGGCGCCGCGTTGCGCACCAGCATGTCCCGCGAGGGCGTGATCACGCCGCCGAGGAAGCCGGCCAGGCCGAGCGCTGCGGTCAGCACTGCCGATGGCGGGTTGACCAGCGCTATCAGCAGCACGATCGCGGCATTGACCACAAAGCAGGCCGCCGCCACCTGGCTATGACGGTGGGTGCGGTCGGCGAGATAGCCTCCGGCGAGCACGCCCGCCGCGCTGGCGCCGAGGAACGCGGTCAGCGCGATATTGGCCGACGAGAACGACACGCCATAGCCGCCCATCAGCGCCACCACGCCGAAATTATTGATCCCCGCGCTCGACAGGCTGAGCAGCGTGAAGAACACGGTCAGCACCATGATCGCCGGCGTCATCACGCTGGTTTTCACCTTCTCACTGCCCTCGGGCCTGTCCTTCGCGGCGCCCGCGTCGGGGATGCCCATGACGACGAGCAATAGCGCCACCAGCGGGCCGATAGCGCCGGCCACCATCAGCGCGCCGAGCCCGCCGATTGCCGCGACCAGCGCCGCCATGATCGCCGGCGCCACCGCGCCGCCGAGGAAGCCGGCAAAGGTATGGACCGAGAACGCCCGGCCCATCCGCGCCTCGTCCATATGCGCCGACAGGATCGCGTAGTTGGCAGGGTGATAGACGCTGTTGGCGAGCCCGAGCGCGATCGCGCTTGCGATCAGCGCCGGATAGCTCAAATGCGCACCGAGCCCGATCAGGGCAAGGCCGCCGAGGCAGAGACCGATCAGGAGAATTTTGCGCGCGCCGATATGGTCAGCGAGATAGCCGATCGGCGCCTGCGTCAGGCCGGAGACCAGCGCGAATACGGTCAGCGCGAAGCCGAGCTCGATATAGCCGACACCGAGCCGCTCTTTCAGGAACGGGAACAGCATCGGCAGCACGAAGATATGGAAATGGCTAACCCAATGGGCGATCGAAATCCCCGTCAGCGTGCGCACCGCGCTATCGGTCTTCAATTGCTGCAGTGCGGCGAGAACATCAGCCATATCCGTGAGAAGCCCCTAAATGTGACGCCCGGCGGGGCTTGTCTCGAAAATATCGGCTGAGCGTTATTTGTCCATGAAGGCCACTGCATGGCTGCCCCGGCGAACCGCGACCGAGCGACATGCGGCATTAAAGCGGCAAGACAAGCAACTCGCATTGCAGCAATGATCTGGCATGACCGATCCGGCAACAAAGCTGCGCGTCCTGATCCCCGAGGGGGCGAGCACCTCGGCGCGCGAGGCGATCACGATCCTCGGCCTTGCCGGGCACCATGTCGAAGTCTGCGATCCCTCGCCCTGGTGCCTGTCGCGCTATTCGCGCTTCGTGCGCAAATTCCATCGCTGTCCGGGGTTGCGCCACGATCCCGAGGGATTCCTCGGCTTCATCGAGCGGCTGCTGGAGGCGCCGTTCGACGTGCTGCTGCCGACCCATGAGCAGGGCTTTCTGTTCGCGCGCGCCGAGGCGCGGCTGAAGGGCCGCGTCGGCCTGGCGCTGCCGCGGTTTGGCAGCTACCGGATGGCGCACGGCAAGGCCGGCTTCAGCCGTCTGCTTGGCCAATTGGGCCTGCCGCAGCCGCCGACTCGGATCGTGACGTCGGAGAGCGAGCTGCGCGACGCCATCCGCTTTCCTTCCGTGATCAAGACCTCGGTCGGCACCGCGAGTCGCGGCATCTGGTTCGTGCGCGACGAAGCCGATTTCAACATCGCGCTGTACGAGCTCGGCGCGGCCGACACCTTCGCCGACGAGCTTCTGGTGCAGGATCTCGTCACCGGCACCACCGAAAAGGCGCAGTCGGTATTTTGCGAGGGCAGGCTGGTCGGTTTCCATGCCTATCGGCAGATCGCGCCCGGCGTCGGCGGCGGCGAGGCGATCAAGGAAAGCGTCAGCCGTCCGCAGGTGCGCGCCTATCTGGAAGCGATCGGGGGAGCGCTGGCTTGGCACGGCGCGCTGTCGGTCGACTACGTGATGCCGATCGACAGCCCCGTGCCGCTCCTGATCGACTGCAATCCGCGTTTGGTCGAGCCGCTCAATGCCTTCCGCGCCGGCACCGATCTGGTCGATCTCCTGCTGCGCGTATCGCTCGGCGAGACGCCACAACCCTTGCCTGAGAGTCGCGCCGGCGTGCGGACGCATTTGGCGATGCAGGCGCTGCTCGGCCACGCCTCCCGCGGCGGCACCAGGCGCGACATTCTGGTCGAGTGCGGCGATCTCTTGAAGACCTCGGGGCCCTACAACGCCAGCACCGAGGAGCTGACGCCGGTGCGGCTCGACTGGCTCAGCGCCGTGCCGCTGACGATGACGGTCGGCCTCACTCTGGTCTCGCCGAAACTGGCAAAGACGGTCGCCCGCGGCGGCTTCGGCGCGCATCTGCTCGATGTGAAGAGCATCCGCAAGATCGAGCGCGACGATTTCGCGGGACTGCATCAACCTGCAAATCTCGCGTCTCACAACGGTTCGTCGTCGGGGCCGTAGCGATCGCGCTTCGGTGTGGCGATGTCGCCGTCTTCGTAGTCGTCGTCCTCCTCGTGACGCGCAGGTGGAGGCGGCGGCCTTGGCTTGCCGCCTTCCTGCTTCGGAGGTTGGCTTCTCTTCCCGATCCCGCCCATGTCGATCTCCCGCCATCACGACATAATGGCTGATTCGGGCGGAACAAGCCGGTCCGCGCGTGGCTCGCGGACCGGCCGATCGCTTCAGAACGTGGCGCCGGCCTTCACCAGGAAAGTCCGACCCGGCAGCGGATAGGCGCTGAAGCGGCCGGGCGTGAAGTTCGAGGCAATGGCGTAGTCGTAATAGAGCGCATTCAGGACGTTGTTGACGCTGACCGACCAGAAGAAATGCTCATAGGCGCCGCTGAGCTTGAGGTCGATCGTCGCATCGCCCGGAATGCGCGTTTGCGTATTGGCCTGATCATTGTCCATGACGCGCGAGCTCCAGGCGCGCAGCGTGGCATCGAACACGAGATAGTTGTCCCAGACATTCCAGGTCACGCCGAGATTGCCGGTGTAGCGCGACACCAGCGGCACGTCGTTGCCGGCGAACTGTCCCTCGCGGAACACCGCGCGCGTGTAAGCCATGCCGCCGCGCAGCGACACGGTATCGCTGACGCGCAGCGAGGCCTGCGTCTCGGAGCCATAACGCCGGGTCGGATCGAGGTTGATGTTGTAGAACAGCACCGGATTGAAATGGATCTCGTTCTCGAGGTCCATGTTGTAGATGCTGGTTTGCACCTGGAAGCGGCCCGTCTTGACGCGGAAGCCGGCTTCGACGTCGTGCGAGGTCTGCGTCTTCAACTGGAAATTCTGCGGCAACGGGTTGAAGTCCGCATCGAACGCGGGTCCGGTGGACGTGCGCTCGTCGACATCGGGCGTGCGAAACGCGTGCGCGGCGCGGGCGAACACCGAGAACATTTCGGTGAAGCGATGCTCGACGCCGACATGCAGCGCGTAATTGGTCTCGCTCTGGTCGAGCGGCGTCGCCTGCGCGTCGAAGGCGAACGGCGCGTTCGGATCGTAGCGGTCGCGCGCGCTGAGCCAGGTGTTCTGCACCCGCGCGCCATAGGAGAAATCGGTGGTGGGCAAGAGGCCAACCGTGTGCTGCCAATAGCCGGCGAGCGACTGCTGCGACAGGTCGTAGGTATGGATCGGTGGCACGCCCCGGAACGCGCCGCGCTGCTGGTGGAACGTTGCATCGTAATAGTCGATGCCGGTCAGGATCGACGAGGGAATCCCGAAGATCGAATTGCTGATGCTCAGCCGCGGCGTGATCGACCAGGTCTGCAACGCGGCGTCATTGTAGGTGGATGCCGCGCTGATGAATGGCGAGGTGCCGAAGAACGCGCCTTGCGTGTCCTTCTGGCGGTAGCCGCCATCGACGATCAGGTCGACACCGTTCAGGAGCGTCTTGGTGAAGCCCGTCGTCGCGCTCGCGCCCTGCTGGTTGCCATAGTCGAACGGCGTGGCGGCGCCCTTGCGATCGGTGACGAGCTGATTGACGCCGATCGAAGGATCGACCAGCCTGCCGCCGGGAAAGCCCAGCTTCTGGTCGTCGCCGGTCACCGTCAGGAAGGCTTTCAGGTCCGGCGTCGTGTAGTTGAGATTGCCGACGCCGTTGCGCTGGTCGAGCGCATTGTTCACGCGGTAGCCGTCGGACTTGATGCCGTTGCCGTAGAACGACGCCGACCATGGTCCCGAATTCATCGCGATCGAGATCGCGGCCATGCGCTGGTTGAAGGAGCCATAGCCGGCTTCGCCGCGGATCGAGACCGGCGGGCCGCCGACACCGGTCTTGGTGACGATGTTGATCACGCCGCCTATCGCATTGTCGCCGTAGAGCACGGCGCCGCTGTTGCCGCGGGTGATCTCGACGCGCTCGATCGAATCGAGTGGGATGGTCGACAGATCCACCTGCGCCATGTCGATGTCGTTGAGCCGTCGCCCGTTGAGCAGGAACAGCGTGTTGGCGGTGGCGAACGCGCCGAAGCCGCGCAGGTCGACCGAGGTCTTGGCGCCGTTCACGCCGCCATAGAGCGATTGAAGCTGCACGCCGGGGGCCTGCGCGATGATCTCGGCCAGAACCTGGGTCGGCGAATGCGCGATGTCGTCGGCGGTGATCACGGTCGAGGACGTCCCGACAATGCCGGCAAATTGCGGGCCGCCGCCACCGCCACCGGATGAAGCTCCGCCAGCGGCGGCGCCGCCAGCGCCCGCGCCGCCGGCCGGCTGCGCGTTGGTCGGCACCTGGCCCGGCGCGGGACGCCGGGGACCTGGAGTGCCGTCGGAAGCGGGCTTGGCACGGGTGCGGTTGTGGTCGCCGGGCGCCCTGACCTCGACCGGCGGCAATTGCTCGGAGGGCGCTTCCTGCGCCTGCGCGGCGGAAACATACAAAGCGGGCGCCAGCATGCTCGACGCGAGCAGCAGCGCGCGGCGTTGCTTGGTGGCTGTGGTAGCAGAGAACATCGGCGAGACCTCGGTATGACGTCAGTGGCACGTCACAGCGAACCAAGGCTCACCATCGCGTTTCGCGCTTCAGGTGAAGCAAATGCCTGTACTCCCCGACCGACATCGTCGCGTGTGACCACGTATGACGGCAGGTCTCCTGGCTCGCGGGTCGTTACCCTTCGTCGCCTTCCCAGGACCGAGACTCCCAGTGGCATATGACGAAGGATTCACCGCATACAGTTGCGGGGGCAGCCGCGGCTTTACGGGAAGTTTCCCGGTACCGCATTCCCTTTTGATCCCGATAGGAACCGTCGGGGCCATCTAGGATTTCGGCGGCACGTGAGTCAATCCCGGCGAAACTGCGGCTCCCTGGCTCCCATACGTTTTTTTGTTCCGGTGTCGCTTGTCTGCCACCGAATTCGCTGCAAGAAGCAGGGCGCGATGAGTGCACAGGATTTCACGATAGCGGCGGGTCTGGCCGCGCGGCGGCGGTTGGGGGCGACCGTTGCAATGATTGCGTTGGTTGCCTTGCTGATGCTGATCTCGCTCGGCACCGGCCCGGTGCGGCTGTCGCCGCTGACGGTGATCGAGGCGCTGTTCGGTGGCGGCAGCGATGTCACGCAGGTGATCGTGCGCGAGATTCGCCTGCCGCGCACCATCCTGGCGTTTGCGATCGGCGCCATCCTCGGTCTGTCAGGCGCGGCGCTGCAAGGCCTGTTGCGCAATCCCTTAGCCTCGCCCTCGCTGTTCGGCGCGCCGCAATCGGCGGCGTTCGGTGCGGTGCTGGTGATCGCGCTGGGGTTGGCTGACGTCCGCTCCTATGCGCTGCCGGTCGCCGCCATCATCGCCGCATTCGGCTCGGTCTTCGTGCTGCTCGCGATCGCAGGCCGCAATGCGGGCCTCTTGATCCTGATCCTCGCCGGGCTTGCGATCTCGAGCCTTGCGGGCGCTGCGACGGCGCTGGTGATGAACCTCGCGAGCAATCCGTTCCTGGCGCTCGAGATCGCGTTCTGGCTGCTCGGCTCGCTGGAGGACCGCAGCTTCCAGCATGTCGCGCTGGCGCTGCCGTTCATCGTCGCCGGCGCGGCCATCCTGCTGTCGCAAGCCAGCGCCTTCCGCGCGCTCACGCTCGGCGAAGAGACCGCGCAAAGCCTCGGCGTCGATGTCGGCCGCCTGCGCCTGTTCGTGATCGCAGGCGTTGCGCTCGGCGTCGGTGGCGCGGTGGCGGTCACCGGCACCATCGGCTTCATCGGCCTGGTCGCGCCGCATCTGATGCGGCCCGTCATCGGCCACGATCCGGCGCGGCTGTTGGTGCCGAGCGCGCTTGCCGGCTCGGCGCTGTTGCTCGCGGCCGACATCGCGGTGCGCATCATCCCGTCGACGTCGGACATCAAGGTGGGCGTGTTGACCTCGATCATCGGCGTGCCGTTCTTCCTCTATCTCATCATGCGCGAGCGTCGCGCGCTCGGCGGAGGCGTCGCATGACGGCGCTTGTTGTAGAACACCTCAACGTCGTGCTCGCCGGCCGCCGCGTGCTCAACGATGTGTCGCTGCAACTCGCCTCCGGTCATCTCGTCGCGCTGGTCGGTCCGAACGGCGCCGGCAAAACCACGCTGCTGCGCGCGCTCGCCGGCCTCATTCCCTCCGACGGCGTCATCAAGGTGGGAGGCGAGGCGCTTGCCGCGCTGCCGCTGCGCGAACGGGCCAAGCGCTTCGGCTATCTTCCGCAAGGGCACATGGTGCATTGGCCGCTGCCGGCGCGCGACATCGTCGCGCTCGGCCGCTATCCGCATGGCGCGACCGATCCGGCGCGGCTGTCCCCGCGCGACACTGAGGCGGTGGTGCGGGCGATGCAGGCGGCCGATGTCATGGAGTTCGCGGAGCGGCGTGTCACCGAGCTTTCCGGCGGCGAGCGCAGCCGCGTTGCGCTGGCGCGCGTGTTCGCGGTGGAGGCGCCGATCATCCTGGCGGACGAGCCGACCGCCTCGCTCGATCCGCGCCACCAGATCGACGTCATGAAGGGTTTGCGTGCCGCAGCCGATCAGGGCGTGCTGGTGATCGTGGTGACGCACGACCTTGGCCTTGCCGCGCGCTTTGCCGACCATGCGCTGGTGCTGGCGCAGGGCCGCCTCGCATCGCAGGGCGCGCCGGCGGATGCGCTCTCGGAAACGGTCATGGCCGATGTGTTCCGCGTCAGCGCCTTCCGCGCCGAGCATCAGCGCGAGACGGTGATCGTGCCCTGGGCGGAGATCTGATGGGCCGGCTCGCGGCATGCCTTGCAGCGCTCGTCTTGTCCACCACTGTCGCGCATGCGGCGAGCCCGCCGCGGATCGTCTCGATGAATGTCTGCAGCGATCAATTGCTGCTCTCGCTCGCCGATCCCCAGCAGATCCTGGGCCTCAGCCGCTACTCCCGCGACGCCTGGCAATCCTTTGCCGCCGATCAGGCGCGCCGTTTCCCGATCCTTTCCGGCGGCGCGGAGGACGTGCTGGTGCTCAAGCCCGACATCGTCGTCGCCAGCCTGTTCGACAAGCGCGCAACGCGCGAGCTTCTGAAGGCAAACGGCCTCCATCTCGTCGAGTTCAGCGTGCCGCGCACGCTGGACGAGGTGAAGGACCAGATCCGCGAGATGGGCGAGATCGTGCAGCATCCGGACCGCGCGAAGGTCGCGATTGCAAGATTAGATGCCGCGATCGCCCGAGCGCGCCAGGCCGCGACCGGCAAGCACTATCGCGTGCTGCCGCTGGCGCGCCGCGGCTGGGTATCCGGCAGCGACAGTCTGGTCTCCTCGCTTCTGACCGAAGCCGGCCTGCTCAATCCCGCCGGCGACCTCGGCGTCGCTGCCGGCGGCTACGCCTCGCTGGAGGCGCTCGTGCAACTGAGGCCGGATTTCATCCTGGTGTCGGAGGCCGGCGACCGCGCCGAAGACAACGGTCGCGCCTTCCTGCTGCATCCGGCGCTGGAGCACTTCTACCCGCCAGCGAGGCGCATCGTGCTTCCCGAACGTCTCACCGTCTGCGGTGGCGTGATGCTCGCCGATGCGCTGGATGTGCTGACGAAGGAATTGCAACGCGTGGCACGATAGCTCGCAATGACGAAGTCGTAGCCCGGATGAAGCGAAGCGTAATCCGGGATTCGTGCCACTTGCTCCACCGTTCCCGGATTACGCTTCGCTGCTCCGGGCTACGGACTCTCCCCTCGTCATTCCGGGGCTCGCGTCAGCGAGAACCCGGAATCCATTTCTCCAGGGGCGCATGGGGCGCAATGGATTCCGGGCCTGCGCCTTCGGCGCATCCCGGAATGACGAGCGGAGAGATGGGGGCGCCCGCCCGGATTTCGCTGCGCTTCATCCGCGCTACCGACGTAACCATTATGACGGAGCCGCGCTCAAATCGCGCATTGCGACGACGCGCACGGAATAGCAGGATCGCTACGGTGTTGCGTTATGTACGATAGGAACAGGAGAGCATCGTGGCAGAGTTCGTGGTTGAATTCGGCAAAGACGGCGGGCGGGTCGAGGCCGACGGCCGGCTCGATGCGGCGGCCTTTCATCGCAACCATCAGCCGATCTGGGCGGTGCTGGAGAAATTCCTCGCAGGGCGTTCCGGCGACGTGCTGGAGGCCGGCAGCGGCACCGGCCAGCATGTCGTGTATTTCGCTGGACAGACCCCCGATATCACCTGGTGGCCGAGCGATCTCAACGACGCCCATCTGAAGAGCATCGCGGCCTGGCGCGCGTTCGCCGCCCTTCCGAATATCCGTCCGCCGCTGCGGATCGATCTCTCCGATCCAGCCTGGCCCGGTGCTGCGCCCGAGGGCGGCGAGCTGCCAAAGCTGCTCGCGGTGTTCTGCGCCAATGTGATCCACATCGCGCCCTGGTCCGTCACCGAGGGCCTGTTCGAAGGCGCCGCACGCCGCCTGCGCGACGACGGCCGGCTGTTCCTCTACGGCCCCTTCAAGCGCGACGGCAAGCACACCGCGCTCAGCAATGCCGTGTTCGACACGTCCTTGCGCAATCAGGATCCCGATTGGGGCGTGCGCGACATCGCCGACGTCGAGAAGCTGGCGGCGCGCGTCGGCCTGTCACTGGGCGCGACTATTGAAATGCCCGCGAACAACATGATCTTGGCCTTCGCGCGCGGCTGATTCCCGTTCGTCATTCCGGGGCACGCGAAGCGTGAACCCGGACTCCATTGCGCCACATAGCCAGGCGGAGAAATGGATTCCGGGCTCGATGCTGTCGCATCGCCCCGGAATGACGGCGGAGAATGATCACGCCTCACCATCCACCCACCCGATCTTCTCCCTCAGGAACCCAAGCCCCAGCGCCATGAAGGCGGCGCGTTCCTTGTTGTCCTTGCCATAGCCGTGGCCGCCTGCCGCGGGCTCGTAGAGATGGGCTTCATATCCCATTGCCTGCAGCTTGGCAGTCATCTTGCGGGCGTGGCCGGGATGCACGCGGTCGTCGCGGCGCGTGGTCGCGATCAGGATCGGTGGATATTTTTGGCCGGGCGTCGCCATGTGATAGGCGGAGTAGGTCTGCAGCCACGCCCATTCTTCAGGTTTGTCGGGATCGCCATATTCGGCGATCCAGCTCGCGCCGGCGAGCAGCTTGGTGTAGCGGCGCATGTCGATCAGCGGGATGGTGCAGAACAGCGCGCCGAAGCGTTCGGGGTAGCGCACCAGCATGTTGGTGATCAGGATGCCGCCGTTCGATCCGCCCTCGGCCGCGATCCGCCCGGGCCGCGTGACGCCGCGCTTCACCAGATCGGCGGCGACGGCGGCAAAGTCGTCATGCGCCAATCGCTTGCCTGCGTAGCGGCCGGCGTCGTGCCAGCTTGTGCCGAACTCGCCGCCGCCGCGGATATTGGCCTCCACGATGGTGCCGCCGCGCTCCAGCCACAGCTTGCCGAGCGCCGGGTTGTAATATGGCTTCATCGCCAGACCAAAGCCGCCATAGGCGGTCAGATGGACCGGCGCATCGCCGGTCTCCGTCGCCGGGCCGGTCTGCACATAGGGGATGCGTTCGCCATCGACGGAGATCGCCTCGTGCTGGGTCACCACGAGTCCATCCGCGCTGAACGTCCTCGGTGCCTGCTTCAGCACCGTGGGCGCCCCGACCTTCTCCATCAGCATCAGCGAAGATGGCGTCAGCGGGTCCTGCACATTGGCGAACAGGTCGCCCCTGCTTTCGGAAACATGGCTGTCGAGGCGCCAGACATCGACGACGCCGATCCCGGGCAGCCCTTCGAGCCGCGCGCGCGTCCAGCCGGCGGCCGATGGCATGCAGATCTCGAACACCGGCCGCAGTTCATCGAGGATCGATAGCACCAGCCGGCCCGCGGTCCAGAAGAAGCCTTGCAGCGCTCGCCGCGGCTCCGGCTCGAACACGACGGTGAAATCGCGGCTGCCCACGAGGAAGGCCGACAACGACACGCCGAGCACGGTATCGGGCGCATAGGTCTTGCCACCGACCGTCCACGGCTCGCGCAGCTTGACGACGAACCAGTCCTGATCGGCGAGCAGCCAGATGCTGGTGGGCAGATCGAGCTTCGTCTTCGCGCCCGTCTCGTCGCCGAGCCAGGCGCTCAAGTTGAAGAAATCGAGCCGATCGACGAACCAAACCCGTGGGACCGGTCCGGAATCATCGACCTGAGCGGACGCGCTCATATGATCCGCCGGCACGTCGAACACGACAGGCGCGCGCTCCACGACCTCGCCGCGGCGCCACAGCCTGACGGTCCGCGCATAGCCCGAATGGGTCGCCATGCCCTCGCCATAGGCGCTCGACAGCAGCAGCGTATCGTCGTCGACCCAATCGACGCCGCCCTTGGCCTCGGGCAGCACGAAGCCGTCGGCGACGAAGCGCTTCGCCTCCATGTCGAACTCGCGCAGCGTCACCGCATCGCTGCCGCCGCGCGACAGGCTGAGCATCGCGCGCCGATCATTTCCCGGCCGCATCGACGTCCAGTTCAGAAGCCAATCCTCGCCTTCGTCGGCGGCAAGCTGGTCGACGTCCAGCAGGATTTCCCAGTCGGGATCGGCTTTGCGGAATTCGTCAAGCGTCGTGCGCCGCCACAAGCCGCGCGGATTCTGCGCATCCTTCCAGAGATTGTAGAGCAGCCCGCCGCGCCTGGTGACATAGGGAATGTTGTCCGGCCGGTCGAAGATCGCGGCAAGTGTGTCGCGATCGGCGGCAAATGATGCGCCGGCAAATTTCTCCAGCGTGAGCCGGCTCTGCCCCTCCACGAATTCCAGCGCCCGCGCGCCCTCGATCTCCTCCAGCCAAAGATAGGGATCGTCATCGGGAGCAGCGATCGTAGGCCTGTCGTCGATGGTCATCGCGAGAACTCCAAGGGCGGACACAGCTATCGATGTAGGCACTCGCACCTGCGCTGTCCAATAGCGCCCCGCACACCACCGTCATTCCGGGGCGCGCGTAGCGCGAGCCCGGAATCCATTGCGCGGCATACTCAGCGGCTGGATGGATTCCGGGCTCGATGCTTCGCATCGCCCCGGAATGACGGGGGGAGAAAAATTCACCAGCGATTCCAGAGTGATTTGCCCTGTCCACTCGTCGCACAAAAAACATTCGGCTTTCGCCGTCGGGCAAATCAGTGATTTAACTCCGCGCGTCTCACCCGAGATGAGGGGCGGGTCGCGATCGTCACGAACGTTGCGGTGAGATGCGGTGGACGAGGATGTCACGACTGACGAGCGTGGCATTCACGGACGGCGAAGTCGTGTGGTCCTGGCGCCCCGACGCTGGCGCTAAGTCCTGGGGGATGGAAACATCCCTAGGGGTGACGGTGGCAAGAAAGCCCGGTCACCGGCTATCTAATGCACACATCTTTGTTGCGAAGATCGGCGAAGACTGATTCCCTGGCGGGAGGCGGTCTTGTGGAGAGCGGTCGTATGTCGATGGAGG
>NZ_JBUYEN020000021.1:0-147237 GCF_055229415.2 Bradyrhizobium sp. Leo114
GGAGATACGGTCCCATTGCGTGTCGTTCAGAACGAGCCGATCCAGAACCCCCAAGGCTTCCTCCTAAAAGAAAGCCTTGAATCACGTTCCGTCTGATTTGAGAATCCCAAGAGTCCACACAGCCTAGCGCTGCACCGGCGCGTTCGGATCCGGGAAAGGCGTACCGGCAGCGGTGGCCGGCTCGGCTGCGGGGGCTGCCGCAGCGGCGGCCGGCTTCGGCCGCTTCGGTCGCGGCTTGCGCGCCTTGGGCGGCGGAGCCGTGGGCTTCAGTTCCGCAACCACGGGGTTTGGATCGACGACGGTCGATGCCGCAGTGGTGAGGTCGCCGGGGTTGCGGACCACCGTGACCGGAACCGTGGCCGATTCATACTTCGGCAGGTTGAAGGTGACGGAGAAGCCACTGTCGGGCGCTGCCACCGAGACGGTGCAGGGCGTTTTGCAGCCCGGTCCGACCGAGGTCACCGCGTCCGCGCCCGGAGGCGTCGATTCGAGCTGAACCTGGACCGGCGCAGGCGCCGACTTGAACGAATCCCAAGAAAAAGACGAACAGCCCGCCAGGCTTGCCCCGGCGACGGCAATCGCGATGACACGACGCATGATTGATCCACCTAACTGTGGCTGAGAGCCACAATCCCCGGCCGGACCATAGGAGGGTGGGCACTGCGGCGCAACGGCGCAGGGCGAATTCGCTAAGCGATGGTTAATAAGGATGCCTGGCGTTGCAGAAAAGCAACGTTATCTCAGTAGGTTAAGAGATATTCACAGCCCTGGCGAGGCTGTCGACGGCCGCCGGCAGCTCCCGCATATGGCCGATCAGCCGATCCGGCTTCAATTCGGCAATAGGTATCTCGGTATAGCCGAATTCGACTCCGATCACCGGGATACCTGCCCGTCGGGCGACCCCGACATCCGGCCCGCCATCGCCGACCATGATTGCGGAGGATAGCTGTCCCTCCGCCCGCGCCACCGTTTGCCGGAGGATCGCGGGATCCGGTTTCGAGATTCCGAAGGTGTCCGCGCCGCAGATTGCAGCAAACCGGCCGCTCAGGCCGAGTTGATCGAGCAGGAGCTTTGACAGGAACTCGAGCTTGTTGGTGCAGACCGCAAAGCGGAACCCCTGCGCGGCGAGTTCGTCCAGGGCGTTTTCCAGGCCTTCGAACGGGCGCGATTCGTTGGCGATATGGGCGGCGTAATAGTCGATGAAATCCTTGGTCAGCCGGCTGACGTCGTCCGTGCTGATCTGGCGGCCCTCGACCTCGAGCGCGCGCTCGATCAATCTGCGTGCTCCGCCGCCGATCATGGTCCGCGCCGATTGCAGCGGCATCGGGGCCAAGCCCTCGCGGTCCAGCACGTAATTGAGCGCGCTGATCAGGTCGGGCGCGGTATCGACGAGGGTACCGTCGAGATCGAAAACGACAATGCCGGGAGAGTTCATCCTCCTTTGGCTATCGTTTCCGGCGCCGTCATGCAAGAGAAGAGGGCGGACTTCGCTGCGCATAGAGCATGATCCGGAAAAGTGGAGACCGGTTTTCCGAAAAGATCATGCTCAAACAAAAGATCCGAGGGAGGGCGTTCCATGCGTGAACTTGCCGGCAGAACAGCCTTTGTCACCGGCGGGGCCAGCGGCATCGGCCTTGCGCTTGGTCGTGCGTTCGCGGAGGCCGGCATGAAGGTGATGCTCGCCGACATCGAGGCGGACGCGCTCGAACGCGCCGTCAAAAGTCTGGCTGAGTTTGGTTCGAGCGTCAGAGGCACGCTCTGCGATGTCGCCGATCCCGCAAGCGTCGAGGACGCCGCCGGTGCCGCGTTCGATGCCTTCGGCAATGTCCACATTCTCTGCAACAATGCCGGCGTCGCCGCCGGCGGCGGCATTGACGCGATCTCGCTCGAGAGCTGGCGCTGGGTGATCGATGTCAACCTGATGGGCGTCGTGCATGGCATCGCAAGCTTCCTGCCGCACATGCGCAAGCACGGCGAGGGCGGGCACATCGTCAACACCGCCTCGATGGCGGGGATAAACGGCGGCCTCGGCTTCAGCCCATACTCGGCGACGAAGTTCGCGGTCGTCAGCATGTCCGAGGGGCTGGCCCTGCGGCTCAAGCCGCTTGGCATCGGCGTCAGCGTGCTGTGCCCGAGCTTCGTGCGGACCCGGATCGGCGAGAGCGGACGCAACCGCCCTCCGCGCTACGGTCCGACGCCTGCACTCGATCCTGAGAGCCCGGCGGCCGCCATGGTCGCGGAGATCGCGCGGCAGCTTGAGGCCGGCATCGATCCGGCCGACGTCGCCGCACGCGTCCTTGCCGCCATACGGGAGGATCGCCTCTATGTATTTACCCATCCCGGCATGCGGGCCGAGGTCGAGACTCGGTTTGGCGCGATCCTGGCCGCGATGGACGAGGTCTGAAAGTTAATCTTTCGGTAGAGGACGAAGCATTGCGTCGCCGGAAGAAAGCGTGGAAAAACAGCACGCTGGCGCCGGGTTCTGATCGAATATTAAAACTGCATTCCGCGGCCGTATAAGGCGCTATTGGCGCTGTCCCTGCGCGCAAAAGGCGGCTAGATATGCGCCGCCGGAGCGGGGATGGGGCCGCTCCCAAGCCTTGACAACTGGTCCCGCGAACAAGTTCTGGGAAATCGTCGCACGTGGACATGGACGGATTGAAACGACAGGCCGCCGCGCGCGCCCTGCAAGAGGTGCGCGACGGCATGAAGCTCGGGCTCGGCACCGGGTCGACCGCCAAGCATTTCGTCGACCTGCTTGGCGAGAAGGTGCGCGGTGGCATGAAGGTCGTGGGCGTGCCGACCTCGGAGGCGACCCGCGCGCAGGCGGAAGCCTGCGGCATTGCGCTCGCCACACTGGACGAGATCAACCATCTCGATCTCACGGTCGACGGCGCCGACGAGGTCGATCCCGCGCTCAACCTGATCAAGGGCGGCGGTGGCGCGCTGCTCCGCGAGAAGATCGTGGCGGCCGCATCCGATCGCATGGTCGTGATCGCCGATGAGAGCAAGTGGGTCGATCCGCTCGGCCGTTTCCCGCTGCCGATCGAGGTGAGCCCGTTCGGCCTCGCGGCGACCAAGGCGGCGATCGCCAAGGCCTTTGCGGAGGCCGGCGTTGCCGGCCAGATGGTGCTGCGGACGGCCAAGGATGGCCACGTTTTTGTCACCGATGGCGGCCACTGGATTGTCGACGCCCATCTGGGACGGATAGGGGATGCGCCGCGCCTGGCGGGACTGCTGAGCGTGATCCCGGGCGTTGTCGAACACGGGTTGTTCATCGGTCTCGCCGGCACGGTCGTGCTGGCGGGCGCGCAGGGAATTCGCGTTGTTGAACGGCGCTGACGCCGTAAATTCTGGGAGAATTAGAATGACGAGCTTTGTACGGATTTTGTCGGCCACAGGCCTCGGATTGGCTGTGGCCCTGACCGCCGTATCGGTGAGCGCGCAGCAGAAGGCGCCGGCTCCCGCGGCGGCGCCCGCGCTGAAGGAAGGCTCGCCGGCGGCGATCGCCGCGGCCAAGGAAATCCTCAAGATGAAGAACGCGAGCGCGATGTACGCCAACGCCGTTCCCAACATCGTGCTGCAGACCAAGGAAAGCCTGCTGCAGTCCAACCTCAACTACCAGAAGGACCTCAATGAGGTCGCCACCATCGTCGCCAAGAACCTGGCCGGCCGCGAGCAGGAGATCGGCGATGGCATGGCCAAGGTCTATGCCAACGAATTCACCGAGCAGGAACTGAAGGACCTCGTCACCTTCTACAAGTCGCCGCTGGGCCAGAAGCTGCTCGCCAGCGAGCCCCGGGCAATCCAGTTCTCGATGTCCTATATGAACCAGTGGGCGCAGCAGTTCGCCGAGACTGTGAACGCCCAGTTCCGGGCCGAGATGCGCAAGCGCGGCAAGGAGATCTAATTCTCTGAAGTAGGACATAGAGCGCCATGGCTGAATACGACGTCGATCTGTTCGTCATCGGGGGCGGTTCGGGCGGGGTTCGCGCCGCCCGTATCGCCGCCGGCCATGGTGCCAAGGTCATGGTCGCCGAAGAGTACCGGATGGGCGGTACCTGCGTGATCCGCGGCTGCGTGCCGAAAAAGCTGTTCGTGATCGGCTCGCACGTCCAGCAGGAGATCGAGGATGCCGCCGGCTTCGGCTGGACCATCCCGCAAGCCTCGTTCGACTGGCCGACGCTCGTCGCCAACAAGGACAAGGAAATTGCGCGGCTGGAGGCGGCCTATACCACCAATGTCGAAAAATCCGGCGCGCATATCGTCAAGACGCGGGCCATCTTCGAGGACGCGCACACGCTGCGTCTTGCGACCGGCGAGACGGTCAAGGCCAAGTACGTGCTGATCGCGACCGGCGGCGCGCCCAACCATGGGCCCGTGATTCCCGGTATCGAGCACGTGATCTCGTCCAACGAGGCGTTTCACTTGCCCGAGTTGCCGCGGCGCATCGTGATTCAGGGCGGCGGCTACATCGCGCTGGAATTCGCCGGCATCTTCGCCGGCTTCGGCTCGGACGTCACCGTGATCTACCGCGGCGACAACATCCTGCGCGGCTTCGACGAGGACGTCCGAGAGCATGTGCGCGCCGAGATGGAGAAGCGCGGCATCACCATCCTGACCGGCTGCACCGTTACCAAGGTCGATCGTCACGGCAAGGAATTCACCACGCATCTGTCCAACGGCTCGAGCCTCGCCTCCGAGAAGGTGATGTTCGCGATCGGCCGGCATCCGAACGTCGCCAATCTCGGCCTGGAGAAGGCGGGCGTCGCCATCAATCCGGACAATGGCGGCATCGCGGTCGATGCCTGGTCGAAAAGCTCGGTGCCGAACATCTACGCCATCGGCGACGTCACCCATCGCCACAACCTGACGCCGGTCGCGATCCGCGAGGGCCACGCCTTCGCCGACACCGTGTTCGGCAAGCGCCCGGTCCAGGTCGACCACGCCAGCATTCCGACCGCGGTGTTCTCGCAGCCGGAGGTCGGCACCGTGGGTCTGACGGAGGCCGAGGCGCGCGCGCAGTTCAGCCATGTCGACGTCTACAAGACCAGTTTCCGCCCCATCAAGGCGACGATGTCAGGCCGCGACACCCGCGTGCTGATGAAACTCGTGGTCGACGGCGTAAGCGACCGCGTGCTCGGCTGTCACATCGTCGGCGATTGCGCCGCCGAGACCATCCAGGTGCTCGCGATCGCGGTGAAGATGAAAGCGACCAAGGCCGACTTCGACGCGACCATCGCGCTACACCCCACCGCCGCCGAAGAACTCGTGACCATGCGCACGCCAAGCGCGCGGTACGTCAGGCAGGCCGCGGAGTAGCCCCCGCTCGTCATTCCGGGGCGCGCGAAGCGCGAGCCCGGAATCCGTCTTGCCATTCGCGTCCGCGGTCCGATGGATTCCGGGCCTGCGTGCTGCGCACGCATCCCGGAATGACGAGGGCGGAGGGGCAACGCTCCCGTCTCACTGCACAAGGCTGCGCACCGCCCACAGCCCTGCGAACACGGTGCGCAGCGGGGGCGATCCGGCCATGACGCCGGAAACTTGAATGCCCATGCAACGCATTTTGCTTCCGCGGCGGCGCCTCCGCGCCAGCGAGCGCTCAAAAGAACCTTTCCGGAGTTCGGCGATTAGGCGAACGAGGAAGCCCCTCAAAACCTGCGGAGAGTTCCATGCAAGTCCAGGAAATGATCAGCCGGCACCCACGGGCCCATGGCCAGGGCGATGGCCTGCTCGTCCGCTGCATCGAGGAATGCTATTCCTGCGCCCAGATCTGCACGTCTTGCGCCGACGCCTGCCTCGCCGAGGACATGGTCAAGTCGCTGACGCAATGCATCCGCCTCAATCTCGACTGCGCAGACGTCTGCAATATCACCGGCAGGATGGCCACCCGTCAGACCGGCTGGGACGACGAAATGATCCGCCGCATGCTGCACACTTGCGCCGCTGCCTGCCGGCTCTGCGCCGACGAATGCCAGAAGCACGCAGGCGAGCACGAGCATTGCCGCATCTGCGCCGACGCCTGCCGCCGCTGCATGCAGGCCTGTGACGAGGCCGGACGCAGCATGGCGCATTGACGGAACTGACCCGACAGCCATCTGTCGACGCGGCTATTCCGCGCCTTGCCGCCGGAACGAAGCGGCCGCTCTTGGCTTATGAGAACAGGAGTTTTGGTTTCGAGCAGAGCGGCGAGGAGCACATGCTCGCCCTGTCCATCATATGGAGCTGTCCAAACTGTCATCTGCCGCTGACGCACGTGGAGACAGTTTGGGACATGGAGAAAAGAGAGCGTATTCGGATATTCGAGTGTGGTCGCTGCACCGAATTGATCTGGGAGGATTCGTCGTGCGCGGTGGCCGCTTCACGCGCGAAGCGCTCGACTGTCCGTCAGCCTCACCACGTTACGCGAAAGGCCACCTTGCGCCCATAGCGGGGAGAAATCTCACCTGCCAGGAGCATCGGCGGCGCTGCGGGGCTCCCGCCGGCCGCCATCCGAGGGCCTGTCCGTATCCGGCTAACCGGGGCGGTCGAGTATCTCGCGGACGCGCAAAGCAAGCTTTGCTTGCGATACGGGCTTTTCCAGGAGATCGACCCCTTGATCCAGCCGGCCTTGGTGCACAATGGCGTTGCGCGAATAGCCGGTCATATAAAGGATTTTGAGTTCCGGCCGGATTTGGATCGCTCGTTTGCCCAGTTCCCTGCCGTTCATGCCGGGCATCACCACGTCCGTCAGCATGAGATTGATGTGCGGCTGATCCTGCAGCAGCAGCGTGAGCGCCGCTTGCGCGCTTGGAGCGGTGAGCACGCGATAGTTCAGGTCGCGCAGCAGCTCACCTACATAGGCGCGGAGATCTTCGTCGTCCTCAACAACAAGGATTGTCTCAACCTTGTCGCCTTCGGCGAAAGGCTCGCTGATCTCTTCCGCTTCCATGACCGCGCCATGGTGGCGCGGGAAATACATCTTGATGGTCGTTCCCTGTCCCACCTCGCTGTAGATCTTGACGTGTCCGCCCGACTGCTTGACGAACCCGTAGACCTGGCTGAGACCGAGGCCCGTGCCGTGGCCGGCTTCCTTTGTCGTGAAGAAGGGCTCGAAGGCATGATGCAGCACGTCCTGGTTCATGCCCACGCCGTTGTCGGTGACGCATACGACCACATACTGGCCCGGCGTCAGCTCGGGATTGCGTGAGCAATATTCCTCGTCGGCGGCGACGTTCACCGCTTCGATCGTGAGCTTGCCGCCCTCCGGCATGGCATCGCGCGCGTTGATCGCGAGGTTGACGAGCGCCGATTCCAGGTGGTTGGGATCGACCTCCACCTGCCAGAGGCCGGCGCTGCCGACGGTCTGCACTTCGATCCGCTCACCAAGGGTCCGCTGCAGGAAGTCCTGCAGGCCGGCCAGGAAGTTGTTGGGGTTGATCGACCTGGGGTCAAGCGCCTGGCGGCGCGAGAAAGCGAGCAGCCTGCTGGTCAGCGCGGCCGCACGTTGGGCGCCGCGCTTGGCGTGAGCGAGCGCGCGTTGGATGCTGCTGTTGGCCGGAACCTGCTTGAGATGGCGTTCGGCGGTTTCGAGATTGCCGATCACGATCATCAAGAGGTTGTTGAAATCGTGCGCGATGCCGCCGCTGAGCTGTCCGACCGCTTCGAGCTTCTGCGAGGCGACCAGCTGGTTTTGAATTTCCGCCAGCTTATCCTGGGCCTCCTTGCGCTCGCTGATGTCCCGCGTGACCTTGGCAAATCCGATCAATTCGCCGTTCTCGTCGGTGATCCTGTCGATCACCACGGAGGCCCAGAACTTCGAGCCATCCTTGCGGATTCGCCAGCCCTCGGCCTCGAACCGGCCTTGGCGCGCGGCCTGCTCCAGCGCCTTTTTCGGAATCTCGAGGGCGCGATCCTCTTCGCTGTAGAAGCGTGAGAAATGCTGGCCGATGATCTCGTCCGGCTCGTAGCCCTTGATCCGCTGCGCACCGGGGTTCCAGGTAACAATGTTGCCGGCAGCATCGAGCTGGAAGATCGCATAATCGACGACCGCTTCGATCAACTGCCGATAGCGCTGCTCGCTCTCCAGAAACCTCTGGTGGGCGTCCTGCCGCTCGGTGATGTCGCGGGTCAGCTTGGCGAAGCCAAGCAGCCTTCCTTGTTCATCCTTGATGGCATCGAGCACGACCATTGCCCAGAACCGGCTGCCGTCCTTGCGCACCCGCCAGCCTTCGGCGGTGAACCGTCCTTTCTCGCGGGCAGTGGCGAGCGCCCGTTCTGGCAGCCCAGCGTCGCGATCCTCGGGTGGGTAGAACATCGAGAACGATTTTCCGATGATTTCATCGGCGCGGTAGCCCTTCAGGCGCGCGGCGCCGGAATTCCAGCTCGCGATCGTGCCATCCGGCTCGACCATGTAGATGGCGTAGTCGACAATGGCGTCGATGAGGAGTTGAAGGCGTTCAGCGTCCGCTATCTGGTTTACGGGGTGTTCCATGCTTGGGAAGGCTGCTCGCGTGTCGAGGCATTGGGGCCGTGCAGGTTCTGCGCTGCACGATTGGCGGTGTTGCTGACAATAATAGCAGTAGCTCTAGCTAGTTCCGCTATCGGCCAAACGGCTTACCGTGACCGATAGGCAGTGATGATCGACCGGTCCGGCACACCCCTAACGACGGCCGCATAGACATAGGTTGTGGCGCGAGTCGGCGGCGGCTGTGAGCATGACGTGCCGGACTATTGACACCCCTTGTGAGTCCGGCAGGCCTCCGGTCCCCAGCTCATTCGGAGCTGGGGATTTTTATTCCTGCAGCCGCGGGCTGCGATGGATCGTTGCGGCCGCAGCCTTTTCCAGTTTGTTTGGAAATCCGGCTTGCGTTGGCGCGGATGGAAAGCGAGGAAATCTGGTTCCGGAATTAACCTGAATCCGCAGCATCAAGCTTAATTCCGGTATTGTGCTGCGGTCGGGAAATCTTGGCACTAGGTTGCGGTATGCCAAACCGCAACCGCCGCAATGAGCCGCCATCAGCGCCCTGGATCAGAAACGATCTGCGCGCCCAGTACGAAGAGCTTCTTCGCCTGCGAGCCAAGTTGAAGCGCTTGCTCGCGAAGAAGAAGCGCGGTCAATCGAAGCGACGGTCCAGCCACCATTAAAGCGAAGGACGAGCTATGATGTGCTCTTGCACATCAGAGAATCCATTAGGCCACAAGCGTGAACGGCGAAATGGACTCAATGCCGGACTTGGGCAAAATGCGATCTCACTCTCGTGGAATTTGTGCACCCGGCGCGGCGTGACTGTGAGGCCTCCTTTCCGGCGGCGACATAATGCGATCGATTCTACGGCACATAGCCTTGTAGCAATCGCATGCCGCTGCTTCGAGCCGCGGTCTGTCAATCTCAATCAGACCCCGCCGATTGGACCGGATGGCGCGCGACACCCGAAGCTTGTGCACGACCTGCGTCACGGTCGTTCGCCGCACGCCGAGCAACGTCGAAAGTTCCTCCTGCGTCACCGGCAGGATGTCACCATGAATTCTATCGTGGATGTGGAGCAGCCACCGCGCCAAGCGGGCGTCGACCGAGTGCAGCGCATTGCAGGCGCCCACGTACTGGAATTGCGTCATCAGGACCCCGGTGTGGGCCCAAACCAAATCCCTGATCGCGCCACTGTGGCTGAAGGCCGCATGAAATCTTGCAGGAGAAATCTGCAACGATGTCCCAGCGACGAGCACGATCGCGGTCGCCTCAGAGCGGGTGGGGCCCAGCGCCGACAACAGCCCCGCGGCTGCCTCATTCCCGATGACAGCGGTTGCCACCGTTTGTCCGTTGGGCATGTCCAGCATGAACGAAATCGTCGCGCTGCATGGGAAATAGATCTGCTCAATTCGCTCCGTTGATCGTATCAGAACCTCGTCGCGTTCAAGCGATACGTTTCGGAGGTAGGGAGCGAGCAAATTAAAATCTGCCGGCGGCAGTGCAGCTAACAGTCGATTACCAACCCTGGTAGGGTGCTCCATCACGGGAAAGCTCCTTCCCTCGACGGACGTGCGGCTCTCTGCAGAGAATTTCGGGGGCCAGGCTGCGGTGCCGCGCCTGATGGTCTTTCATTTCGCTAAGGTGTCCTGCTTGAAACGCAGTGGTGGTAGCTTGGCAGCCTCTTCGCGAAGCGCCTTAGCGTCCGCAGCCGGCGGGAGCACAACCGATCTCTCGGTTACCGACGCCCGCGAATAATCGCCACCAGCAACGCTAAAATTATGCGCCTAAATCCAAAATCGCGCTAGCCCTCCACGATGAACGATTTCGTAAGAACCTCGGGGCGTTTTGATCTGGATCAAGCTCGGCGGATGGGGCGGTGAACTCGTGGAAGGCTTTGATCTAAGTCAAACGAAATGCAGGCTCGCAACGAAAACTGTTGATGGTGCTGGTCCCCCTTTGGCGCGGGCATCTCTGCTGGAGCTATCGGATCGACGGCACTCCACAATCGGGAGGATGCCCATGGCTCGTTACGGTCTCATCGGCTTCGCGGCAGCCATTCTTGTCGCTGCCAGTTTGGTTCCAGATGACGCTTTTGCCCGCCGTGGTGGAGGTGGAGGGCTCCGTGCCGGTGGATTTCATGGCGGCGGCATGCGCGGCGCTCAGTTCCGGGGCGGGGCTGTTCATGCCGGGCGCGTCGGCGGATACGGGGTCGCCGGACGTGGATACGGGTATCGGCCAATAGCGGGGCGGCCGGTTGCCCGAGGGGTTTATGGCAATGCGGCTTATCGTGGGGCGTGGACAGGAGCGGCCTATGGTCTGGGTGCGGCAGCGGTCGGAGCCGCCGCAGCCGGGGCCTACGGCTACTACGGCAGCGGCTACAACAACTGCTCCTATGACACCTACGGCAATTGGGTCTGCCCGGGTCAGTATCCCTATGGATATCGGTAGTGACGACATTGATCGATTTGCGGACGGCAGCGCGCCAAGGCGGTTGCCGCCCGCTTTCAGATTTGTCGCCGCTTCCAGCGTCGCGTGCGCGGTGAGACGAATTATGCAAGCGATTCCAACAGGATTTGCCTCGTCCAGCCCTCGCACGAAAAATAAACCGCTTAACCCGTCGGGCAAATCAGTGATTTAACTCGGCGCGTCTCACGGCGGATGAGGGGCGGCTCGCGATCGTCACGAACGTTGTAGTGAGATGCGGTGGACGAGATGGGTGTGACTGACGAGCACGCGCATCACGGACGGTGAAGTCGTGTGGTCCTGGCGCCCCGACGCTGGCGCTAAGTTCGCAGAGATGATCTGTGAGTGATGGTGGCAAGAAAGCCCGGTCACCAAGGAGAGCACGAAGTAAGCCGTAAACCATCGCGCAGGGAAAGCCGGAATGCTTCGGTTGAACCTGTGGTCCTACCCCCGTACTTTTTGTTGCACGGGACCCATGGGTGCAACCGGCACCCGGCTTTCCCTGCGCCCTCTGTTCGATGAGAGGGTGAAACGAGACGCAAAGCTCGGGCACTTCATGCCGCGAGAGCGCGAACGCACATCCTCACGCTGTTTGAAAGTTGAATCAGAGCCCATCCCCGTCGTTGCGAGCGCAGCGAAGCAATCCATCGCGCCACTTGCGGAGAAAATGGATTGCTTCGCTGCGCTCCACCCATCCTACGGCCTGACCTCACTCGCTTGCCTCGAGCCATTCCGCGGCACCGCGCCAGAGCGTGTCGCGGTGCTCGGGACGGAAGAAACCGAAATGGCCGATCTTCGCAACGCCGGCATCATCAGGCGTGATCGCGATGATCTCCGGTTTGGCGGCGCCAAATCCCGAGCACAGCAATTCGACCGCGGGCCGCGTCGCCCAGGGATCGTCGCTGATGCAGAGCGCGCGCAGGGGGCCCTCGAACTTTGCGAAATTCGACACCGCGGTGAGCGCGGCATCATCGAACAGATAGCGCGGGCTGTTCACCCAATTCGTCCATTGCTCGAACACCCCCTTTGGCAAATCCATGCCGAGCCCCGCCCAGCCCGGTGTGTAGCCGAGCATGCGGGTCAACGGCAGGAGGACGTAGTTCATGGCGGCAAAGACCCGATAGCGTTCGGGCGAGGCCATCAATCGCCAGGTCGCGGCCTGCGAGGCGACCAGGAGCGCGCGCGACACCTCGATGTTGTTCGGGATCAGTCCCAGCGCCTGGCCACCGAAGGAATGGCCGATATAAGCGAGCGGCAGCGCCCGGTTGCGCTCGCGCATCCATCTCACGGCGGCGGTGACGTCGAGTGCGGCCCAGTCCGACATCGAAGCCTTGAAGCCGACCAGCGATTTCGGCTGCTTGTCTCCGCTCACGGACTTCGGCCCGGAATCGCCGGTGCCGCGATAATCGTAGGTGAGGACGACGGAGCCGCGCTTGGCGAGATAGGCGGCAAAGCCCTTGTAGACCTTGCGCGGCACGGCGGTCGCCGAATTGATCAGGACCGCTTGCCGCTTGGCGCCGCGGGGCAGGAACAGCGTCGCTCCGAGAGGGTAGCCGTCGATGGCGGGTACAATGATGTCGTCGGCGAAGACGTCGTCGAGCGCAGCCTCAGCCACTTACGGATTTTCCTTAAGCGTTGACGTTTTGCTCTAACAAATGCGAATTCGACTGTTGTTGCAAGAGCTTGAGCGGACAGATGGAATTCCGGCTGGCGGTCCTTCGACAGCCTGTATATATAGCTTCGCTTTCCCGGATAAGTAGCGGTTTTTGCTCAGGAGTTAACGCCCATGTCCGAGCGCTGGACACCCGACAGTTGGCGCGCCAAGACGGTCTTGCAGATGCCGGACTATCCGGATGCCAAGGTACTGGCCGACGTGGAGGCGCAGCTTGCGACCTTTCCGCCGCTGGTGTTCGCGGGCGAAGCCCGCAACCTGAAGAAGGCGCTGGCGCGTGTCGCTGCCGGCGAGGCTTTCCTCTTGCAGGGCGGCGACTGCGCGGAGAGTTTTGCCGAGCACGGCGCCAACAACATCCGCGACTTCTTCCGTGTGCTGCTGCAGATGGCGGTAGTCCTGACCTATGCCGGCGCGCTGCCAGTGGTGAAGGTTGGCCGCATCGCCGGACAATTCGCCAAGCCGCGCTCCTCGCCGACCGAGAAGGCAGGCGACGTCGAACTGCCGAGCTATCGCGGCGACATCATCAACGACATTGCCTTCACGAAGGAGGCGCGCACGCCCGACCCGCAGCGCCAGTTGATGGCCTATCGGCAGTCGGCGGCGACCCTCAATTTGCTGCGGGCGTTCGCCACCGGCGGCTTCGCCAATCTTGGGAGCGTGCACCAGTGGATGCTCGGCTTCCTGAAGGACTCGCCGCAGTCACGCCGCTACAAGGAACTCGCCGACCGCATCTCGGAAGCGCTGAACTTCATGCGTGCCTGCGGCCTAGACCTCGAGAGCCATCCGGAACTGCGATCGACCGATTTCTATACCAGCCACGAGGCCCTGCTGCTCGGCTATGAGCAGGCGCTGACGCGGGTCGATTCCACGACCGGCGACTGGTACGCGACCTCGGGCCACATGATCTGGATCGGCGACCGCACCCGCCAGCTCGAGAACGGCCATGTCGAATATTTCCGCGGCATCAAGAATCCGATCGGCCTGAAATGCGGCCCGTCGCTGAAGGCCGATGAGTTGTTGAAGCTGATCGACGTGCTGAACCCTGACAACGAGCCCGGCCGGCTGACGTTGATCGCCCGCTTCGGCGCCGACAAGGTTGCCGAGCATCTGCCGGCGCTGATCCGGGCGGTGCAGCGGGAAGGGCGCACGGTGGTGTGGTCCTGCGATCCCATGCACGGCAACACCATCACCTCGACATCAGGCTACAAGACCCGTCCGTTCGACCGGGTGCTGTCGGAAGTGAAGTCGTTCTTCGCCATCCACCAGGCCGAAGGCACCTACGCCGGCGGCGTTCACCTGGAGATGACCGGGCAGGATGTCACCGAATGCATCGGCGGCGCGCGCGCGATCACGGACGAGGATCTCAACGACCGCTACCACACGGTCTGCGATCCCCGTCTCAACGCCGAACAGTCGATCGATATGGCCTTCCTGATCGCAGAGCTCCTGAAACAGGAGCGGGCGAGCAAGGTCAAACCGATGCCGGCAGTAGCGGGGCTCTAACACTTGCTGCGGTTCTGGCGGGCCACCATCAATTCGTGGAACGGCCTTGGCTTTGCGATCCGTTCCGAGCAGGCGGTTCGCGAGGAGGTGGTGGCGCTGTTGTTGTCGGTGCCGGCGGCGTGGCTGATCGGCGCCACCGTGATGCGCTCCGTCGAGCTCGTTGCATCGGTGGTGCTGGTGCTCGTGATCGAGCTGGTCAACACCGCGATCGAGAAGCTCGCCGACCGTCTGACCACGGACCATGATCCGCAGATCGGTCGGGTCAAGGACATGGGCTCGGCCGCGGTCGGCGTGACGCTGGTGATGGCCGGGCTGTTCTGGCTGTTCGCCCTCGCCGAGCGCATGGGCATGATCTAACGCAGACGATTGCAGTTTACAGGGGTGCAAGGCACCATTGATCCCATGAGCGAACCTGAGTTCATTGTTACACTCGCGCAACTCAATCCGACTGTCGGCGACGTCGCCGGCAACGCCGCGAAGGCGAGCGCCGCGCGGCAGACGGCGAAGGCCGCCGGCGCCGATCTCATGGTGCTGTCGGAGCTGTTCATCGCCGGCTATCCGCCGGAGGACCTGATCCTGAAGCCGGCGTTCCAGGCCGCCTGCCGTGCCGCAGTCGAGGAACTGGCGCGCGAGACGGCTGATGGCGGTCCGGCGGTCCTGATCGGGACGCCCTGGGTCGAGGACGGCAAGCTCTATAACGCCTGCGCGCTGCTCGACGGCGGCCGCATCGCAGCGCTGCGCTTCAAGGCCAACTTGCCGAACTACGGCGTGTTCGACGAGAAGCGGCTATTCGCACGCGGACCGGCGCCGGGGCCGGTCACCGTGAAGGGTGTCCGGGTCGGCGTGCCCATTTGCGAGGACATCTGGCTCGAAGAGTCCGAGGATTATGAGAACGTCGTCGAATGTCTCGCCGAGACCGGCGCGGAGATTCTGGTCGTGCCGAACGGCTCGCCCTATGCGCGCGACAAGAACGATCTCCGGCTTTCGATCGCGGTCGCCCGCGTCACCGAAAGCGGCTTGCCCTTGATCTATCTGAACGAGGTGGGCGGGCAGGACGAATTGGTGTTCGACGGCGCCTCGTTCGCGCTCAACGCTGATCTGTCGGTGGCGGCGCAGCTTCCGGCCTTCGAGGAGAGCATCACGACGCTGCGCTGGACCAGGAGCGAGGCGGGCTGGCGCTGCAACGGACCGATCATGCCACTGCTCGAGGGCGACAAGGCGGACTATGCGGCCTGCGTGCTCGGTTTGCGCGACTATGTCCGCAAGAACGGCTTTCCGGGGGTGCTACTCGGCGTCTCCGGCGGCATCGATTCGGCGCTCTGCGCGGCGATTGCGGTGGACGCGCTCGGTACTGAGCAGGTCCTCGGCGTGATGCTGCCGTTCCGCTACACCGCGCAGGTGTCGCTGGATGATGCGGCAAGCCTGACCAGGATGCTCGGCATCCGCTACGAGGTGCTGCCGATCGCGGACGCCGTGAGCGGGTTCGAGAAGATCCTTGCCGAGCCGTTCAAGGGCCTGCCGCGCGACATCACCGAGGAGAATTTGCAGGCGCGGACCCGCGGCACCTTGTTGATGGCGCTCTCCAACAAAACCGGCGCGATGGTGGTGACTACCGGCAACAAGTCGGAGATGTCGGTCGGCTATGCCACGCTCTACGGCGACATGAATGGCGGCTTCAACCCGATCAAGGACATCTACAAGACCGAGGTGTTCCGGCTTTCCGCCCTGCGCAACACCTGGAAGCCGGACGGCGCGCTCGGCCCGTCGGGCGAGGTGATCCCGCCCTCGATCATCACGCGGCCGCCGACGGCCGAACTGCGCGAGAACCAGACCGATCAGGACTCGCTGCCGCCTTACGACGTGCTCGATGCGATCCTGGAACGCCTGGTCGAGCGCGAGGAGCCGCTCGCGTCGATCGTCGCCGCAGGCTTCGATCGCGAACTGGTCGCGCGTATCGACCGGCTGCTTTCCATCGCCGAATACAAGCGCCGGCAGGCCGCGCCCGGCGTCAAGGTCACACCAAAGAATTTCGGCCGCGACCGCCGCTATCCCATCACCAACCGCTTCCGCGATCGCGGCGAGGCGTTGCCGCAGCCGGACGAGAAGCTCGTGACGCGCGGTACCCGCGCTTCGGTGGAGGCGTTCGAGGGCTGATTATTGTTGTTTCTTCGGGAGGAAAGTCGGGCCAACGGTGCGGATCGGCCGATCTCCCGGCGGGGTCTGGTCGACCGGCGCCGCCGGTGCGTCGGGCGCCGGGCTGGCATTCGCTGATGTCGCGCCCTTCTTCCCGGCCGGGGCTTGCTTGGTGGACTGCTGTTGCGCGCGTTGCTGCATCTTCCGCGCGCTCTCCTCGGTGACGATGATGTCGCCCTGCTGCTCGACGGCGGCCTTGTCGTCGACCGATTTCAGCGCCTCCGCCCAGGTCTGCCCTGCCGGCTTGCAGGAGCAGGACGGGTTGAACTCGGTGCGGAACTTGAACGCGTTCGGCAGCGACGTATAGGGCTGGCCATTGACCGAGACCGCCTGGTTGATGTCCTCGCCGGGATTGCGATAGGCGAACAGGGTTGCTTCCGCCGCCGGGCACTGCGCCTTGCAGGTCTTCTCGTCGTCGGCGAAGCGTCCCTGCACCGTCGCAAACGAGATCGGGAAATAGGCGCCGTCACAGCTTCGCACGCAGACCGTACGGTAGGTGCCGGATTGCGGGGCGAGGTCGCTGGTCGGCGGCGCAATGGTCACGTTATCATCGTTACGATTGCCAAAGAGATTGTCGAGGAAATTGCCAGGCCCCCGCACGGCATTGGCATATTGCGGGCCGCAATTGTTCTGCGCGAGCGCAGTCAACACCGAGCGGCGCTGGTTCTCGCGGTCGCCGCCGCCGAGCCCGCCGCTGCGCATCCGCTCCAGGGTCATCATGATTTGATCGAGATTGCTGCGCATCTGCTGGATCTGGGTGTTGATCGGACCGCATTGCGCCGGGCCGTTGTTGAACAGCGAGAAGAAGCCGGAGCCATCGCAGCCCATGCGCCGCCCCTGCGCGATCACACGGTCGAGCTCTGCCTGCTGTCTCGAGGCGGCTTCCTGGTAGCGGCGGATCTGCTCGTCCCTGATCGAATCGCCGCTGCCGCCTCCGCGGTCGATGCTCGCAAGCTGACCCTCGAGCCGGATGCAGATCGGATTGGACGGCGCGCCCGGCGGCGCGTCCTGAGACATCTGCGCGTAAGCATCGTCAGGCGTCTGCGCCAAGGCATCAGTGGCCGGCAGGGCAGTGCCGACCAGAAGGGCGCACATCAAAATCCAGCGGGAGAAGCAAGAGTTCAGGCGATTGGGCATGTCCAGTCACAGAATGACGCCGCGCGGCGGGCGAGCCCGAAGGCGCGGCCAAGGCCGCCTGCAATAGCCGTTTCTCGGGGCAGCGTCACGTCGTTTCCGGGGCCCCGATGTGGCAAAACCCCGTGAGAATACCGGCCATTGGTGCCCCTTGGCCGGATCAGCGCTGGCAGGTGATGGCGATATATTCGCCGCAGGCGGCGCCGCTGCAGTTTCCCGCGGCCTTCGGAACGGCGCCGGTAATTTCGTCAGGATCGACGCGGCGATAGGCGGTGGCCTGGGGCAAAATCTCGTGACTGGCAATAGGAGCGGGCGGCGTGCGCCCCGCACTTGTCGCCCCGCGCGAGGCATTCGTCGACACCATAGCCGTCATCATGGTTGGCGATGATGAAGACGCGGCTGTCGGCCAGTGCGGCGGAGGTGGCTAAAATGAATGTGCAGGCAAGGAATGCCGATCGAAATCGCATGGAGCACCGAGTGGGGAAGGGAACCAGTGCCTATCCGATTACGCCCAATACGTTAATAATGATTAACCATGGTGCGTTTGGAATCATCGGAAGGGGCGGAATCGCCTTCAGAACGGGCGCAAACAGCCCTTGACGCCGTCCCCCGGATGGCGCCATGGTGGAACCATGAACGGCCACCTCGCCATCTGCAGCATTTGCCGCGAGATTATTAGCTAGCGATTCGCTGGCTGAGGCCGTCTTTTCTCACATCGAGATCACGTGACGCCCCGGCCACAAGGGACGGGTATTCCATGCAATTGCGTCTGTACGATACGTTGACCCGGGAAAAGCGGCCCTTCGTGCCGCTCGATCCCAACAATGTGCGCATGTATGTCTGCGGGCCGACGGTCTATGACTTCGCCCATATCGGCAACGCGCGCCCGGTGATCGTCTTCGACGTGCTGTTCCGCTTGCTGCGGCACGTCTATGGCGAGAACCGCGTCAAATATGTCCGGAACGTCACCGACGTCGACGACAAGATCAACGACCGCGCTGCGCGGGATTATCCCGGCCTGCCGCTGAACGAGGCGATCCGCAAGGTCACCGAGCAGACGGAGCGCCAGTTTCACGAGGACGTCGACGCGCTCGGCGCGTTGCGCCCCACCGTCGAGCCGCGCGCGACCGAGCACATCGCGGAGATGCGGGTGCTGATCGAGAAGCTGGTCACAGATGGTTTTGCCTATGTCGCCGAAGACCACGTGCTGTTCTCGCCGCAGGCGATGAACGCCGCCAACGGCGTGCTGCCGCGTTACGGCGCGCTCGCCAACCGCTCGCTGGACGAGATGATCGCGGGCGCCCGCGTCGATGTTGCCCCCTACAAGCGCGACAACACCGATTTCGTGCTGTGGAAGCCGTCCAAGCCCGGCGAGCCGTCGTGGCCGTCGCCGTCAGGCATCGCAGCGCCGGGACGTCCGGGCTGGCATATCGAATGCTCGGCGATGGCCTGGAAGCATCTCGGCGAGCAGTTCGACATCCATGGCGGCGGCATCGACCTCGTGTTCCCGCATCATGAGAACGAGCTCGCGCAAAGCTGCTGCGCCTTCCACGAAGCGCGTATGGCGAACACCTGGATGCACAACGGCTTCCTGCAGGTCGAAGGCGAGAAGATGTCGAAGTCGCTCGGCAACTTCGTCACGATCAGGGAGTTGCTGGCGGATTGGCCGGGCGAAGTGCTGCGCCTGAACATGCTCAAGACGCACTATCGCTCGCCGATCGACTGGACGCTGAAGGGATTGGAAGAAAGCGCCAGGACGCTCGACGACTGGTACGCCGTGGCAGCAGATGCCGTGGGCGATCGGCCGGCTGAGGGCGTGGTCGAGGCATTGTCCGACGATCTCAACACGGCGCAGACGATCACGGCGCTGCACGGATTGCGGAATGCGGCTGTGAGCGATGGAGAGGCGCGCGGCACTTTTGCGGCATCGCTCCGCTTCCTGGGCTTCCTCGGCCAGAGTGCCGCGGAATGGAAGGGCCGCAAGCAGCAGGCGAGTGGCATCGATCCGAAATGGGTTGAAGGCCTGATCTTGGATCGTGCGGCCGCACGTGCGCGGAAGGATTTCAAGGAGTCCGATCGCATCCGCGACGAGCTTGCGGCCAAGGGCGTCGTGCTGAAAGACGGCAAGGGGGCCGACGGCAAACCCGTGACCACATGGGAGTTGGCATGATGGCACAGGCACTCCCACAACCCGGACTGCGACCGTTCCTGCCGGCGGATACGCCGATGCTGGCGGCGATCTTCGTGGCCGCGATCCAGGAACTGACCGGCGACGACTACGGCGAGACGCAGCAGGAAGCCTGGGCAGCCGTGGCTGATGACGAGGTGGCCTTCGGCAAGAAGCTCGCCGGGGAGTTGACGCTGATCGCAACCATCCAGAATTCGCCGGTCGGCTTTGCTTCGCTGAAGAACAACAACCAGATCGACATGCTCTACGTGCATCCGAGCGTGGCCGGGCAGGGCGTCGGCGCGATGCTGTGCGACGCGCTGGAAAAGCTCGCCGGCGCGCGCGGCACCAAGACGCTTTCGGTCGATGCCAGCGACAACGCGCTCGATTTCTTCCGCAAGCGCGGCTACGTCGCCAAGCAGCGCAACAGCGTGAGTATTGAGGGCGAGTGGCTCGCCAACACCACGATGCAGAAGACGCTGGCGAATGGCACTGCCGCGGGAGGTACGCCGTGAGCCGCGAACGTCTCTATCTCTTCGACACCACCCTGCGCGACGGCGCGCAGACCAATGGCGTCGATTTCACCTTGCAGGACAAGCAGGTGATTGCGCAAATGCTGGACGAACTCGGCATCGACTATGTCGAGGGCGGTTATCCCGGCGCCAACCCGACCGACACCGAATTCTTCTCGGCAAAGCCGAAATTCGACCATGCACGCTTCACCGCCTTCGGCATGACGCGGCGTCCAGGCCGCTCGGCGTCCAACGATCCCGGGTTGGCGACGATCCTGGAGGCGAAGGCGGACGCGATCTGCTTCGTCGCGAAATCGAGCGCCTATCAGGTGCGCGTCGCGCTGGAGACCACGAACGAGGAGAACCTCGCTTCGATCCGTGACAGCGTCGCCGCGGCGACGGCTGCCGGGCGCGAGGTGATGGTCGATTGCGAGCATTTCTTCGACGGCTACAAGGAGAATGCCGAGTTCGCGCTGGCGTGCGCCAAGGCCGCCTATGAGGCCGGCGCGCGCTGGGTGGTGTTGTGCGACACCAATGGCGGCACCATGCCACATGAGATCGAAACCATCGTCGGCGACGTCGTGCGCCACATCCCCGGCAGCCATCTCGGCATCCACGCCCATAACGATACCGAGCAGGCGGTGGCGAACTCGCTTGCGGCGGTGCGCGCCGGCGTGCGCCAGATCCAGGGCACGCTGAACGGGTTAGGGGAGCGCTGCGGCAACGCCAATCTCTGCTCGCTGATCCCGACGCTCAGGCTGAAGAAGGAGTTCTCCGAGAAGCTTGAGATCGGCGTTACGCCAGAGAAGATGACGACGCTGATGAAGGTGTCGCGCACGCTCGACGACATGCTCAACCGCGCGCCCAACCGGCACGCGGCTTATGTCGGCGAAAGCGCCTTCGTCACCAAGACCGGCATCCATGCGTCCGCCGTGCTGAAGGACCCTCAGACCTACGAGCACGTGCCGCCGGAATCCGTCGGCAATCACCGCAAGGTGCTGGTGTCGGACCAGGCCGGACGCTCCAACGTCATCGCCGAGCTCGACCGGGCCGGCATTCCCTACGAGAAGAACGATCCGAAGCTGACGCGGCTCGTCGCCGAGCTGAAGGAGCGCGAGGCCGCGGGCTTCGCCTATGAATCCGCCAACGCCTCGTTCGAGCTGCTGGCGCGCCGTACGCTCGGAAAGGTGCCGGAATATTTCAAGGTCGAGCAGTTCGACGTCAATGTCGAGCAGCGCGACAATGCGCTCGGCCAGCGCGTCACGGTCGCGCTCGCGGTAGTGAAGGTCAACGTCGCCGGCGAGCGGCTGATCTCGGCCGCCGAAGGCAACGGCCCCGTCAACGCGCTCGACGTCGCCTTGCGCAAGGACCTCGGCAAGTATCAGAAATATATCGAGGGATTGAAGCTGATCGATTACCGCGTGCGTATCCTCAATGGAGGCACCGAGGCAGTGACGCGCGTGTTGATCGAGAGTGAAGACGAGACCGGCGAAAGCTGGACCACGGTCGGCGTGTCGCCGAACATCATCGATGCTTCGTTCCAGGCGTTGATGGATTCGGTATTCTACAAACTGGTGAAGTCAGGCGCGACGGGGTGAGGGGCGCGGCGACGCATCGGCAAACACCGTCATTGCGAGCGCAGCGAAGCAATCCATCTCTCCACGCGTGGAAGCATGGATTGCTTCGTCGCTTCGCTCCTCGCATGACGGTGAACCTGGGGTGAGGGTAACGCATGATCGACCATCTCTCTGTCGGTGTCAGCGATCTCGAACGTTCCGCGCGCTTCTATGAAGCAACGTTCGCACCGCTTGGCCTCTCGCGCCTGGTCACGCGTCCGGCCACGATCGGGTTCGGCAAGAGCTATCCCGAATTCTGGATCAACCTGCGCGCCGGGATGAAGCCGGTCGCGTCTGATACGGGCAGTCACATCTGCCTGCGGGCGAAATCAACCGCCGAGGTCGATGCCTTCCATGCCGCGGCCCTGAGTGCCGGCGGCCGTTCCGACGGCGCGCCTGGGCTGCGCCCGCACGACCGTGTCAGATACTACGCGGCGTTCGTCACCGATCCCGACGGCAACCGCATCGAGGCGGTGACGTTTCCGAGCGAGTGAACCTCTTCGTTGGAGCATGATCTCCGCGCAAACGCTTCGCGTTTGTCGCGAGGGAAAACCGGTTTCCACTTTTCCGGATCATGCTCTTACAGTCGCCGCGCCACGTCCGGCGCGAGTTCCTTGCCGGCCTCGGGCGCGCGCGCGGCAGCGGCGCGCAGGCGCGGCACGATGTCCTCGACGCGGTCGGCCGTCAGCACCTCGAGCGGCAGCGTCGGGCGGATGAAGGCCGTCGAGCGCATATGATCGAGCAGCGCGAGCAGCGGCTCCCAGAAGCCGTCGATATTGGCGAGCAGCACCGGCTTGGTGTGCCGGCCGAGCTGCTGCCAAGTGAGCTGCTCGACCAGCTCTTCCAGCGTGCCGATGCCGCCGGGCAGCGCCACGAAGGCATCCGAGCGCTCGAACATCAGCCGCTTGCGCTCGTGCATGTCGGGTGTGACGATCATCTCCTGGACGCGGGTGAGCGCGTTCTCGCGGGCGCGGAGAAAATCCGGGATGATGCCGGTGACCTTGCCGCCATGGTCGAGCGTGGAGGTCGCGACCGCGCCCATCAGTCCGATCGAGCCGCCGCCATAGACGAGGCGGATATCACTCTCGGCAAAGATCCTTCCGAGCGCGTTGGCTGCTTCGACAAAGCTGGGGCTGGTGCCGGGGCCGGAGCCACAATAGACGCAGACGGTTTTGATCTGGTTCATAGGTCTGATTTGGTTCATCCGCTCATGTGGCACTGCAACGAAAAAAACGTCAAGCCCGGCATTTCACGTGTCGTGGCGTAAAAGTGGCGTAAATCGCTGAAAATCGTGAAAGATCCACTCCATGAGGGTTTCCGCGAGGTCAAAATCCCCTATATGACGGGCACAATGCGGATCCATGCAAATCACGTGACAGCGAACCGGCGCGCCGTCCTGACGTCGGCGATGGCTTAATGTCGTCCCAACCCCAACTGCGCCTGAACGATATGTCATCTGCCGACGCAAACAGAGCCGAGAAGGCTACCCTGGTCGGTACGCTCGCGCATCTGTGGCCCTATATCTGGCCTGGCGACCGCACTGATCTGAAGATGCGCGTAGCGTGGTCGATGGTGCTTCTGCTCGTCGCCAAGCTCGCGACGCTGTCGGTGCCCTTCACCTTCAAATGGGCGATCGACGCGCTGAACGGCACGCCCAGCGCGCCGGTGCAATCGTCGAACTGGACGATGTGGCTGATCGCTTCGCCGCTCCTGTTGACGGCTGGGTACGGCGCGGTGCGTGTCCTGATGGCGGTGCTGACGCAATGGCGCGACGGCATCTTTGCTCGCGTCGCCATGCATGCGGTGCGGCGGCTTGCCTATCTCACCTTCGTGCACATGCACGAATTGTCGCTGCGCTTTCACCTGGAACGCAAGACCGGCGGACTGACGCGCATCCTCGAACGCGGCCGCACCGGCATCGAGACCATCGTGCGGATGGTGATCCTGCAGTTGATCCCGACGGTGGTCGAGGTTGCGCTATTGACGGCCGTGCTGCTTTGGCAGTTCGATTGGCGCTATGTCGGCGTCGTCGTGATCACTGTCGCGGCGTTCATGTACTACACCTATGTCGCGACCGAATGGCGGATCGAGATCCGCCGCAAGATGAACGACTCCGACACCGAAGCGAACACCAAGGCGATCGACTCGCTCCTCAACTACGAGACCGTGAAATATTTCGGCGCCGAGGCGCGCGAGGCCGAGCGCTACGACCGCTCGATGGAGCGCTATGAGCACGCCAGCATCAAGACCTATACGTCGCTGGCGATCCTCAACACCGGCCAGGCGATCATCTTCACCGCCGGCCTGACGGCGATCATGCTGCTGTGCGCGATCGGCATCCGCAATGGCAGCAACACGGTGGGCGATTTCGTGCTGCTCAACGCCATGATGATCCAGCTCTACCAACCGCTCAATTTCATGGGCATGGTCTATCGCGAGATCAAGCAGGCGATCATCGACATCGAGAAGATGTTCGGCGTGCTTGCGCGCAAGGCGGAGATCAAGGACGCAGCCGATGCCAAGCCGCTGGTGGTGACGGCGGGCAGCGTGCGGTTCGAGGATGTGCGGTTCGCCTACGAGCCTGATCGCCCGATCCTGAAAGGCCTCTCCTTCGAGGTGCCGGCCGGCAAGACGGTCGCGATCGTCGGCCCCTCGGGCGCCGGCAAGTCCACGATCTCGCGGCTGTTGTTCCGCCTCTACGACGTCTCCAGCGGCAGCATCCTGATCGACGGCCAGGACATCCGCAACGTCACGCAAAATTCGCTCCGGGCCTCGATCGGCATGGTGCCGCAGGACACCGTGCTGTTCAACGACACCATCCGCTACAACATCCGCTATGGCCGCTGGGATGCCGACGATGCCGAGGTGGAAGAGGCGGCGAAGCTCGCGCAGATCGATACGTTCATCCGGATGTCGCCGAAGGGCTACGAGACCCAGGTCGGCGAGCGCGGCCTGAAGCTGTCGGGCGGCGAGAAGCAGCGGGTGGCGATCGCCCGCACGGTGCTGAAAGCGCCGCCGATCCTGGTGCTGGACGAGGCGACGTCCGCGCTCGATAGCCACACCGAGCATGAGATCCAGGCTGCGCTCGAGCGGGTCTCGCGCAACCGCACCTCGCTGGTAATCGCGCACCGGCTCTCGACCATCGTCGGCGCCGACGAGATCATCGTCATCGACCAGGGCCGCATCGCCGAGCGCGGAACCCACCCCCGGCTTTTGGCGCAGGGCGGGCTTTATGCCAGTATGTGGAACCGGCAGCGCGAGGCCGAGGAGGCGCGGGAGAAGCTGGCGATGGTCGACGACGGAAGCGAGGCGCCGAACCGCGAGCCGCCGCCGGTCGACGAACCCGAGCCTGATCCCGTCGAGAAGCCCTTGCCGACGGCTGCCGAATAGGCTCCATCTCCGTCGCGAGCCTGATCCGATTAGACGGAATCGGATCATGCTCTCATCTCTTTGTTTGAGCATGATCTTTTCGGAAAACCGGTTTCCACTTTTCCGGATCATGCTCTAGGACCGGAAAACCGAGTGAGATTCGATGTCGATCGCCAATTCCATCCGCGCGCAGATTCCGCCCATTCATCCTGAGGGCTATCCGTTCATCGGCGGCTTCGCGCTGGCGAGCCTGATCCTGTTCTGGATCTGGACGCCGCTGGGCTGGATCGGGACCGTGCTGACGGTCTGGTGCGCGCTGTTCTTCCGCGATCCGGTGCGGGTGACGCCAGTGCGGGACGGGCTGGTGGTGGCGCCCGCCGACGGGCGCGTCTCGATGATCACCCAAGCCCTGCCGCCAGCCGAACTGGGGCTAGGCGACCGGCCGCTGACGCGGGTCTCGATCTTCATGAGCGTGTTCAACTGTCACGTGAACCGCAGTCCGGTTGCGGGGCGGATCGACCGGATCGCCTACCGGCCGGGCGTCTTCATCAATGCGGAGCTCGACAAGGCCAGCGAGGACAATGAGCGCAACTCGCTCGTGATCTCGACGCCCAACGGCCGCATCGGCGTGGTCCAGATCGCAGGCCTGGTGGCGCGGCGCATCGTCTCCTTCGTGCGCGAAGGCCAGTCGATCGGCGCCGGCGAACGGTTCGGCCTGATCCGGTTCGGCTCGCGGCTCGATGTCTACCTGCCCGAAGGCACCAAGCCGCTGGTATCCGAGGGCCAGACGGCGATCGCGGGCGAGACCGTTCTGGCCGATTTCCGCACCCCCGAGCCGGGGTGGACGTACCGGGCCGATTAACCATCGGCACCGCCAGTTGCGGCGCCTTGCCGCTGCAATGGCGGAGGGCGCCGGCGCTTGCTATATAATCGCGAGCCATGATGCCGATCGATTCCAAATACCCGGAACTGCGCCGCCGGCGGTTTCGCCAGATTCCGGTCCGGTTGCTGGTGCCCAATGTCATCACGCTGCTCGCGATCTGTGCCGGCCTGACCGCGATCCGCCTGTCGACCGAAGGGCGGATGGAGCTCGCGGTCGCGGCGATCGTGTTCGCTGCAGCGCTTGACGGCATCGACGGGCGCATCGCGCGCCTGATCAAGGGCCAGTCGAAATTCGGCGCCGAGCTCGACAGCCTCGCGGATTTCGTCAATTTCGGCGTGGCGCCTGGTCTGATCCTCTATTTCTGGCAACTGCACGAATTGGGCAATGGCGGCTGGATTGCGGCCATGGTGTTCGCGATCAGCGGCGGGCTGCGGCTCGCCCGCTTCAACGCCTCGATCGACGATCCAAACAAGCCGGCATTCGCGGCGAATTATTTCACCGGCGTGCCGGCGCCAGCTGGCGCCATCACGGTGTTGCTGCCGGTCTATTTGGGCTTCCTGGGCATCACTACGCCGCCGACGATGCTGACGGCCTTCTACACGCTCCTGATCGCGTTCCTGATGGTGTCGCGCCTGCCGGTGTTTTCCGGCAAGACAATGCGCATGCGGGTGCCGCCGGAAATGCTGCTGCCGGTGTTCGTGTCGGTGGTGTTCTTCATCGCGCTATTGGTCAGCTATCCCTGGCACATCCTCTCCGCGGGCTCGGTGCTCTATCTGATCAGCCTGCCATGGGGCTGGAAAACCTATCGCGACCACGCGCGCGCCGCGGAGGCGCAGGCCGCTGTGCCGGCCGGAGCCCCGACGTCGGCAACTCCGTCGCCGAGCTATCCGGGTGTCGCTGACGCCGACCACGACGACCGTCCGGCCCGTCTTAATTGAATAATGCTCGACCCTCATCCTGAGGAGCTTGCGTAGCAAGCGTCTCGAAGGATGAGGCCACAGACGGGGCCTCATGGTTCGAGACGGCGCGAAGACGCGCCTCCTCACCATGAGGGGCGGCAGTTGGCTTTCCCCCAAATATCAGCCATGAGCGGAAGCTTGGTTGGGTTCACGGCCGATCTCGGCTATAGGCATGGGCCAAGATCGTCTCGTCAAGAAGCGTCCATTTGCCAGGAGAAACGCCGTGAATAAAGCCGTCACTGCCCCGCTGCCCGCGTCCGTCCTCGAAGCCTTGGCGCGCTATGACACGCCGACGATCTGCAATGCGATGGAGATCGTCGCCCCGGAACGGCGGTTGATCGGCTACACCACTAAGCCGTTGGTCTGCCCGTTCCCGGACCTGCCGCCGATTGTCGGCTATGCCCGCACCGTGACGATCCGCTCCGTGCTGCAATCCGGTCTGCCGGCGGCCGAGCAGGCCAAGCGCCGCATCGAATATTACGAATATGTCGGCACCGGCTTTGGTCCGCGCATCGCCGTGATCCAGGATATCGATGGCGCCGATGTCGGCTATGGTGCGTTCTGGGGCGAGGTGCAGAGCAATGTCCACAAGGCGCTCGGCTGTCTCGGTGTGATCACTGACGGCTCGATCCGTGACATCCCGCAATGGGCGCCGGGCTTCCAGGCGCTCGCCGGATCGATCGGCCCGTCGCACGCCTGGGTGCATGCCGAGAGCTTCGGCGGCGAGGTGCGGGTTGCCGGCATGACCGTGCGCTCCGACGATCTTATCCATGCCGACAGCCATGGTGCGATCGTGATCCCGAACGATGTCGCCGCCAAGCTGCCGGACGCGGCCGAACTCTGCGCGCGTCGCGAGACGCCGATCCTGGAGATCGCACGCAGCCCGGACTTCTCGCTCGAGAAGCTGAAGGACGCGCTGAAGCGCTCGGCCGAGATCCACTAACTCCAATAGGTCGCGGCTCAGAGCGCCGCGACCTTGGCGACGTCGTGGGCGCCGCGAATGACCATGTCGATGGCGACATAGAGGATGACGGCGAGGCCGACATAGGCGATCCAGCGATGCTTCTGCAGCAGCCGCGCGATGAAGGTCGCGGCTGCGCCCATCAATGCGATGGAGAGGATCAGGCCGAAAATCAGCACGCTTGGGTGCTCGCGGGCCGCTCCCGCGACAGCCAGGACGTTGTCGAGCGACATCGAGACGTCGGCGATGATGATCTGCGTCGTGGCCTGGAAGAGCGTCTTCCGGGGCGCCCCGTCTGCAGACGCGCCACCGAGCTCTGCGTCGGCTTCCTCTTTCGCGGTGGCGCGCAGCTCGCGCCACATTTTCCAGCACACCCACAACAGCAGGATTCCGCCGGCAAGCAAGAGGCCGACGATCTGCATGATCTGCGTTGCCACGACGGCAAACATGATGCGCAGCACGGTCGCCGCCAGAATGCCGATCAGGATCGCCTTGCTGCGTTGCTTCTCGGGCAGGCCGGCTGCGGCAAGGCCGATCACGACGGCATTGTCGCCTGCGAGCACCAGGTCGATCAGGACGACCTGCAACAGCGCGGTGAGAAATTCAAAGCCAAGAAATTCGGACACGGGTCATGCTCCCCTTCTGGTCTGGAGAGTGACCCGGATGAGATACCGGCTTGATGGCGACGCACATCGGTGAGGGATTCACCGATACGTCCCGCGATCAATGCCGCAGATCAAAGCAGGGCCGCTCCAACTTAACTCCAGTCCGACATCGCAGCCTGTCGGCTGCCAGAGGGGCCCGGCCTGGTACGCTTTAGATCATGATCCGATGAGACGGATCATGATCTCATCTCTTTGAGTTTGAACATGATCTCTTCGGAAAACCGGTTTCCACTTTTCCGGATCATGCTCTGTTACGGTCGCGAATTCGCACGCGCGACGGCTTCTTCCTCGAAGAACAGCGCCGCCTGGTCCGGTTCGCCAAAGATTGCCGCTGCACACCCCATGAAGGTGAATGCACCGGCAAAATCCCACCACGTGACTTTCCCTGAGTTCTCCTGAGCCTTGATCAGGCGCGTCAGGATGGCGGCCACTGCGGCCTCCGCGAACAGCAGGATGCTGAACGCAGGCAGCACGAGCTCAGGTTCGAGCACGCGGATCATCAGGATGGCAGGGAACACGGTCAGGGCGCCGAACAGTGCGAACAGACCGAAAGGCTCCAGCGACGGAGCATTTCGCATGATCCAGTTTGAACTGGAGGCCAACATCGGTTCCCTTTGAATGAACGAACGCCCAATAGCAGCCGCGCAGCATCTGCTGACGAGCCAGCTATTGGCGGCAACCAATAGCAAAACACTCTTGCGCGCGGGAGGTTTCTGACCCGTGGCGCAGCGCCGCAGACGGGTGTAGTTGTCCTTCGACCGCCGTGTGGAACCCGGGCGGGCAGGGACCGGAGGTGTGCGATGGAAATGCGTGACAAAACCGTGTTCATCACCGGCTCAACCGACGGTGTCGGCCGCTACGTTGCGAAGAGGCTCGCCATCGGCGGCGCCAGCGTGCTGGTCCACGGGCGCGACAAAGCGCGCGGGGCATCGCTGATCGAAGAGATCAGGCGGGCAGGAGGCCGCGAGCCCATTTTCTATCAGGCCGACCTGTCCTCGCTTGCCGAGACGCGAAAACTCGGCGAGGCCGTGCTCGCGAACCACAAGCGGCTCGACGTATTCATCAGCAATGCCGGGATCGGCTCGCAGAACGAGGGACCGGCGCGGCAGACCAGCAGGGACGGCTATGAGCTGCGCTTCGCCGTGAACTACCTTGCGGGTTTCCTGCTCGCGCGTCTGTTGCTGCCGCTGTTGAAGGCGAGCGCGCCGTCGCGGATCGTCAATGTCGCTTCGCTCGGCCAGCATCCGATCGACTTCGACGACGTGATGATCACGAAGAACTACAGCGGCTCGCGCGCTTATGCCCAGAGCAAGCTTGCGCAGATCATGTTCACGATCGATCTCGCAGAAGAGCTGAAAGCCTCGGGCGTCACCGCAAATTCGCTGCACCCGGCAACCTATATGAACACCACGATGGTGCGCGCCGGCGGCATCACCCCGATCTCGACCGTCGAGCAGGGCGGCGAAGCGATCCTGCATCTGGTGTCGGGAGACGATGTCGCCGATGAGAGCGGGCTGTTCTTCAACGGCATGAACGAGGCCAGGGCCAATCCGCAGGCCTATGAGGCGTCCGCGCGGAGACGGCTGCGCGCGCTCAGTCTCGAACTCACGGGGCTCGATAGCGGTCACTGAGCGGCGCCGGCGATTATGGTTAGCGAAAGATTGAGACCAGCGCTGCGCTCAGGCCTGATCCGGCCACTCGGGATTTTACGGGTTCCTCTTCGGCTTAACCTTTACGGGTCTTTAATGGCGGCCACGTAGGGTTTTCCGGCGCGGTCCGGGGTTGGGTCGTGCACCGTCCAGGACAGGCGGTGTGTAGCGTACGCGTTGGAGTCTCCCATGGATATTATGACGGGCGTCGGGCTCGTGATGGGCATCATCGTGATCTCAGCGATGATGCTGATGGGCGGCGACCTGCACATGTTCATTTCCGAACATGCGATGATCATCATTTTCGGCGGATCGATCGCGGCCACGATGATCCGCTTTCCATTGGCCGCGATCCTGCATGGCCTGCCGCTGGGCGCCAAATTCGCCTTCACCATGAGCCGGCTTTCGGCGCGCGATCTCGTCGACGAACTGGCCCGGATTGCCGAGATCGCCCGCAAGCAGGGGCCGGTGGGCCTTGAAAAGGTCGAGACCAACGAGCCCTTCCTGGCCAAGGGAATCCGCTACGTCGCCGACGGCTACGACCTCGAATTCATTCGCGACAATCTCGAACGCGACCGCGACAATTTCCTGATGCATCTCGACGAGGGCAGCAAGATCTACCGCGCGATCGGCGACTGCGCGCCGGCCTTCGGCATGATCGGCACGCTGATCGGCATGGTGCAGATGTTCGCCAACATGACCGATCCCTCCAAGCTCGGCCCGTTCATGGCGACCGCGCTGCTGGCCACGCTCTATGGCGCGCTGGTTGCGAACCTGTTCTGTCTGCCGATCGCCGACAAGCTGCACGGCAAGCTCCTCGACGAGGAAACCAACCGCACCCTGATCATCGACGGCATCCTGATGATCCGCGATTCGAAGAGCCCGGCGCTGGTTCGCGAAATGCTGCTCGCCTATCTCCCGGAAAAGCACCGCGAGGGAGAGGGCGAGCCGGTCCCGGCCTGACCTTCGGCCTGGCAGCGATCCGGAGCTTCACGCGATGGCCAAGAAAAAGCGCGGCGATGCACATACCGGAGGTCACGGCTGGTTCGTGACCTTCGCCGACCTGATGGGCTTGATGATGAGCTTCTTCGTGATGCTCGTCGCCTTCTCCAGCATGGACAACAACAAGCTGAAGATCGTCGCAGGCTCGATGCGCGACGCCTTCGGCTCGCAGACCAATGTGCGCTATTCCGGTATCATCGAATCCGACGGCCTGCCGACGCGGCCGAAGTTGAAGAACGTCGAGCATATCTCGCCGGAGGAGACGTCGGACAGGCCGACGCCCGACGAGAAGGAGCGCAACCAGGAGAACGGCGCCAAGCTGCACACCGACCGCGCCTTCGCGCTCGCGTCCGCTTCGCTGCGGCAGGCGCTCCAGGACATGCCGGAATTGACCGAAATGTCCAAGCACATCATGTTCGAGGAAACCAAGGAGGGTCTCAACCTCGAGATCATTGACCAGGACGGCCGCTCGATGTTCGCCGACGGCTCCAAGGTACCTTACGACCGGACACGGCGGCTGATCCAGAAGCTCGCCGGGCCGCTTAAGGCAACGCCGCTGCGCGTATCCATCGTCGGCCACACCGCCGCCGGTTTCGTGCCGGCGCGCAGCGACTACGGAGCGTTCGACCTGTCGGCGGACCGCGCCAACGCGGTGCGCCAGATCCTGGAGCGCGAAGGGCTGCCCCCCTCGCACATCTTCGCCGTCTCGGGCAAGGCCGACAGCCAGCCGTTGTTTCCGGACGATCCTTCGCTCGCGGCAAACCGTCGCGTCACCATCACCTTGATGCGTGAGGATCCGCCGCTGCCGCCCGGCTTGAAGCCGTAATCCGCCGAATTTACTATCGGCCGCCTGTCCAGCCGGAAACCGTTACGCGCTTGTCGCGGCCGCCGCAACCGTTGACAGGGAACGCGGAAGCGTGGATAGCGGCGCCGGATCAAACTAGCAGATGGGGCGTTCCTCCCGCCATGGCTGTCAGCGTCTCATCCAGCGAGGTCCAAGAAGGGCCGGTCACGTCCAACTTCTGGGCCTTGACGCTGGGCAGTATCGGCGTGGTGTTCGGCGATATCGGTACCTCGCCGCTCTATGCGTTCCGCGAGGCAGTCGCCGGCGCGACGCATGGACAGCCGGTATCCCGAATCATCGTCCTGGGTGTGCTGTCGCTGATCCTGTGGGCGCTCTTCATTGTCGTCACGTCGAAATACGTGCTGCTGCTCCTGCGCGCCGACAACAACGGCGAGGGTGGCACGCTCTCGCTGATGGCCCTGGGGCAGCGGGCGCTGGGGCGGAGAAGCTGGCTGTTGCTGGCGCTCGGCGTGGTCGGCGCCTCGATGTTCATCGGCGATTCCATGATCACGCCGGCGATTTCCGTGCTGTCGGCGGTCGAAGGCCTCAAGCTCGCGACGCCCGCACTCCAACATTACGTAGTGCCCGTCACGATCGTCATCCTGGTCGTCTTGTTCTCGGTCCAGCGCATCGGCACCGGGCGGGTAGCTTCCGCCTTCGGGCCCGTGATGGTGGTCTGGTTCGCCACGCTCGCCGTGATGGGGCTGGTCCACATCAAGGATGACCCATCTGTACTGGCGGCGATCAATCCCTATTACGCGCTCCAGTTCCTGCTCACGCATGGCACCATCGGGCTGGTGACGCTGGGAGCGGTGTTCCTGGCCGTCACCGGCGGCGAGGCGCTTTATGCCGATCTCGGCCATTTCGGCCGCAAGCCGATCCAGTCCGGCTGGCTGTTCTTCGTGCTGCCGTCGCTTCTGCTCAATTATTTCGGGCAGGGGGCGCTGGTGCTCTCCGATCCATCCGCGATCGAGAATTCGTTCTATCGGATGGTTCCCGACTTCCTGCTGCTGCCGTTGGTGGTGCTCGCGACCGCGGCCACCGTGATCGCGAGCCAGGCCGTCATCACCGGCGCCTATTCGCTGGTCCGGCAGGCGGTGCAGCTCGGCCTGCTGCCGCGTTTCGAGGTCCGCTACACCTCGGAGTCCCATGCCGGGCAAATCTATCTGCCGCGCGTCAACCGCTTGCTGTTGGTCGGCGTTCTCTTGCTGGTACTGATGTTCCACACCTCGAGCGGACTGGCATCGGCCTACGGCATCGCCGTCTCCACCACCATGGTTGCCGACGGCATCATGGGCTTTGTGGTGATCTGGAAATTGTGGAACTGGCGCGCAGCGACCGCGGCCGCGGTGATCGTGCCGTTCGTGGTGGTCGACATGACGTTCCTGAGCGCCAATCTCCTCAAACTGTTCGAGGGCGCCTGGGTGCCGCTTTTGTTCGGCGCAGCCATGGCGGCCATGATCTGGACCTGGCGGCGCGGGACGGCCATCCTGATCGCCAAGACCCGGCGCATCGAGGTGCCGCTTGACGACCTGATCAAGAGCCTGGAGAAGCGGCCGCCGCATATCGTCAAGGGCACCGCGGTTTTCCTCACCAGCGATCCCGGCTTCGTGCCGACCGCGCTGCTGCACAATCTCAAGCACAACAAGGTGCTGCACGAGCAGAATGTCATCCTGACCATCGAGACGGCGCAGACGCCGCGCGTTGATGTTTCCGAGCGCGTCTACATGGAACGCATCAGCGACAAGTTTTCCAAGGTGCGCCTCAGGTTCGGCTTCATGGAGTCGCCGAACGTCCCGAAGGCGCTGGTGATCGCCCGCAAGCTCGGCTGGCAGTTCGATATCATGGCGACGTCATTCTTCGTGTCGCGGCGGTCTCTCAAGCCCGCGGCGCAGTCGGGCATGCCGCTGTGGCAGGATCACTTGTTCATCGCCATGAGCCGCTCCGCCAACGATGCCACCGACTATTTTCAGATTCCGACGGGGCGGGTGGTTGAGGTCGGCACCCAGGTAACTATCTGACGGGCGCACGATTGTGGCTGGTTAAACGATCGAGCTATGTGTAAAATGCATGGAGGCAGCCCATTTCTCGCCTAACCTATGCATTCGAGCGGGGATATAGGCCTGCGGCGCTGTTTCATTGTGCAGTGAACAATAGAGGCTCCCTCCCATGTCGTCCGAGAGTGCGGTCACCGCGGCGGAAACGCCCGCGGCCAGTGGACATGGAGAGGCGCATTCCACGGCAGGGTTCGGAGCGCTGACGCTCGGCAGCATCGGCGTCGTCTACGGAGACATCGGCACCAGCCCGCTCTACGCTCTGCGCGAAGCCGTTGTGGCGGCCAGCGAGCACAGTGGCGTCGCCACGACGCAGGCGGTCCTCGGCGTGCTCTCCCTGATCCTGTGGGCGCTGATTGTCGTCGTCACGCTCAAATATGTGGTGATCCTGCTGCGCGCCGATAACCACGGCGAGGGTGGAACGCTGGCGCTGATGGCACTGGCCGAACGCGCCGTTACCAAGGGCGCCGGCGCGGTCGTGATGCTCGGCATCATCAGCGGGGCCTTGTTCTACGGCGACGCGGTGATCACGCCGGCGCTATCGGTGCTGTCGGCGATCGAAGGCATCAAGCTCGTCACCGCGACCTTCGAACATTATGTCGTGCCGGTCACGGCGTTGATCCTGGTGGTGCTGTTTGCCGTGCAATCCCATGGCACAGCGCGGGTCGCCGCATTTTTCGGACCGATCATGTGCGTCTGGTTTGCGGTGCTGGCGATTGCAGCCGTGCCGCAGATCATCAAGCATCCCGAGGTCCTTCTGGCCTTTAATCCGCTGTATGCGGTCTCCTTCATGCTTCATCACGGTGTGATCGGGTTCGTCACCCTCGGCGCGGTGTTTCTCGCCGTCACCGGCGCGGAAGCGCTCTATGCCGATCTCGGGCACTTCGGCAAACGGCCGATCCAGTTCGCCTGGATGTTCATCGTGCTGCCGGCGCTGGTGCTGAATTATATGGGGCAGGCCGCGCTCGTCATCGTCGATCCCAAGGCGATCGAGAATCCGTTCTTCCTGATGTTCCCGGATTGGGCGCTGATCCCGATGGTCGTGCTTGCCACCGTCGCGACCGTCATTGCCAGCCAGGCCGTCATCACCGGCGCCTATTCGCTGACGCGCCAGGCGATCCAACTCGGCCTGCTGCCGCGCTTCGAGATTCGCCATACCTCGGAAGCCCATTCGGGGCAGATCTTTATTCCCCGCATCAACCGGATGCTGCTCATCGCGGTGCTGTTGCTGGTGCTGATGTTCCGCTCCTCCAGCGCGCTGGCCGCGGCCTATGGCATCGCGGTGACCGGCACCATGGTGGTCACGGGCATGATGGGCTTTGTCGTGGTGTGGAAGGTTTGGCGATGGTCGCCGATCGCCGCCGCCGCGCTGATCGCGCCCTTCCTGTTTCTCGACTTCACCTTCCTGACGGCAAACCTTCTGAAGGTGCTTGAGGGCGGCTGGGTGCCGCTGGCGCTCGGCGGGGCCGTGATGGCGCTGATGATCACGTGGCGGCGCGGCAGCCGGCTGTTGTTCGAGAAGTCGCGCAAGCTGGAATTCCCGCTCGCCGATCTTGTGGCGATGCTGGAGAAGCGGCCACCGCAGCGCGTCTCGGGCACGGCGGTGTTCCTGACCAGCGATCCCGCCAGCGCGCCGACCGCGCTGATGCATAGTCTAAAACACTACAAAGTGCTGCATGAGAAGAACGTCATTCTCACCATCGAGACCGCGCCGACGCCGCGGATCGACCCGTCCGAGCGGGTGCGAATGGAGCAGATCAGCCCGACTTTCTCCAAGGTGACGCTGCGCTTCGGCTTCATGGAATCGCCGAATGTGCCGAAGACGCTGGCGATCGCCCGCAAGGTCGGCTGGCAGTTCGACATCATGTCGACCTCGTTCTTCCTGTCGCGGCGCTCGCTCAAGCCCGCCGCGCATTCCGGGATGCCGCGTTGGCAGGACCATCTGTTCATCGCGCTCAGCCGCGCCTCCAACGACGCCACCGACTATTTCCAGATCCCGACCGGCCGCGTCGTCGAGGTCGGAACGCAGGTCACGATCTAGCTTTTTGCTGGTCCTAAGCTGTTTGCGGTGCTTGATTTTCCCCGCGCAAGAGGCGACTTTGCGCCCGAAACGGGGGCCGGCTGAGCCCAAGAACTGAGCCCAAGAATTGTCTGGAGAACGCGCGTGGCCGACCACAAGGTGCATGATCTAACGCCTCAGGAAGTGTCGAACGGGATAGCGGATGGACGCTATCTCCTGGTCGACGTCCGCGAGCCCAACGAGGTCGCCGCTGAGGCCTATCCGGATGGCGTCGTCGTGCCGCTGTCGACGTTTGATCCGGACGAGATTCCGGATCCGCAGGGCAAAGAGGTCGTGTTTGCCTGCCGCTCAGGCAAGCGCTCGGTGACGGCATCGCTCGCGGCGCAGGCGGCGGGGTTGCCTTACGACAAGCATCTGGCAGGGGGCATATTGGGCTGGAAGGCTGCGGGATTGCCGACCAAGACGGGCGGCTGACTTTCCATGACTTCCATGAACAAGGTCTTCGCAGACCTTCCCGTCACCATTTTCGAAGCGATGTCGCAGCTCGCGCGCGACAACAACGCCATCAATCTCGGCCAGGGCTTTCCGGACGATCCCGGTCCGGAGGACATCCGTCGCGCGGCCGCGGATGCTTCCGTCAACGGCTACAATCAGTACCCGTCGATGATGGGTATCCCCGAGCTCAGGCAGGCGATCGCCACCCATTACGGCCGCTGGCACGGACTTGACCTCGATCCCATGACGGAAGTCATGGTGACCTCGGGCGGCACCGAAGCGCTCACATCGTCGATCCTCGCGATGGTCGAACCGGGCGATGAAGTGGTCGTCTTCCAGCCGGTGTACGATTCCTATCTGCCGATCATCCGTCAGGCCGGAGGCATTCCGCGCCTGTTGCGGCTGGAGCCGCCGCACTGGCGGCTGAACGAGGAGATGCTGCGGAGCGTCTTCAACCACAAGACCAAGGCGGTGTTGTTCAACAATCCGCTCAATCCGTCCGCCGTGGTCTATCCGCGCGAAGACCTCGAACTGCTAGCGCGGTTCTGCCAGCAATTCGACGTGGTCGCGATCTGCGACGAGGTCTGGGAGCACGTGATCTTCGATGGCCGCGAGCACATCCCGCTGATCACGCTGCCGGGCATGCGGGACCGCACCATCAAGGTCGGTAGCGCCGGCAAGATCTTTTCGCTCACCGGCTGGAAGATCGGTTTTGTCTGCGCCGCGCCGCCGCTTCTGCGGGTTGCCGCCAAGGTGCATCAGTTCCTTACCTTCACCACCGCGCCCAACCTGCAGGCGGCGGTGGCCTATGGGCTCGGCAAGACGGATGCGTATTTTCACGACATGCGCAAGGACCTGGCGCGGAGCAGGGATAGGCTGACAAAGGGACTGGAGAGCCTCGGCTTTCCCGTCCTGAAATCGCAAGGTACCTATTTCCTCACCGTCGACCTGTCGCCGCTCGGGCTCAACGAGACCGACGAGGCGTTCTGCCGGCGCATCGTGACCGACTACAAGGTGGCGGCGATCCCCGTCTCGGCCTTCTACGAAAAGGACCCGGTGACCTCGGTCGTACGTTTTTGCTTTGCAAAGAAGGATGCAACCCTCGACACTGCGCTCGAGCGTCTGTCGGACGCGGTGCACCGTCGAAAGAGGTAGAGAGATGCACGGGCAGGGCCGTCATTCAATTTTTCTCGCCGCCCTGTTTGCCGCGGCTCTGCTCGTCTCCTCATCCGCCCGCGCCGAGGAACGCACGGTCAATTTCTACAATTGGTCGAACTATATGGCGCCGGGTGTGCTGGAGGACTTCACCAAGGAGACCGGCATCAGGGTGGTGTACGACACCTTCGACGCCAACGAGACGCTGGAAACGCGGCTGCTTGCGGGCAAGTCCGGCTACGACGTCGTGGTGCCGACCGGCTATTTCCTGCAGCGCCAGATCACCGCAAAGGTCTTCCTCAAGCTCGACAAGTCGAAACTGCCGAATCTCGCCAATGCCTGGCCGGTGGTGACCAAAGAGCTCGCGACCTACGATCCCGGCAACAACTACGCCGCCAATTACATGTGGGGCACCACCGGCATCGGCTACAACGTCCAGATGGCGCAGAAGATTCTCGGCCCCGACGCCAGGATCGATAGCTGGGACATGGTGTTCAAGCCGGAGAATCTCGCGAAGTTCAAGGATTGCGGCATCCATATGCTTGATTCCGCTGACGACATCCTGCCCGCGGCCTTGAACTATCTCGGCATCGATCCGAACTCCACCAAGCAAGCCGATCTCGAGAAGGCCGCTGACCTCGTCAGCAAGATCAGGCTTTATGTTCGCAAGTTTCATTCCTCGGAATATCTGAGCGCGCTCGCCTCCGGCGAGATCTGCTTCGTGGTGGGCTGGTCGGGCGACATCATGCAGGCGCGCAGCCGCGCGGTCGAAGCCAAGAACGGCATCGAAATCGGCTACGCCATCCCGAAAGAGGGCGCGCAGATGTTCTTCGACAATCTCGCGATTCCTTCGGACGCCAAGAACGTCGCCGAGGCCTATGAGCTGATCAACTACCTCTACCGGCCGGACGTCGCTGCGAAGAACTCGAACTTCCTGTCCTACGCCAACGGCAACTTGGCCAGCCAGAAGCTGATCGATCCGAAGATTCTCAACGACAAGAACATCTACCCGGACGAAGCGACCCAGAAGAAACTGTTCGTCATCACCGCGCGCGACCCGGCCACCCAGCGGATCATCAACCGGCTCTGGACCAGGGTGAAGACGGGGAAGTGAGGCTCGCTGCCGCCGTTATTGCGAGGAGCGCAGCGACGAAGCAATCCATATCTCCGCAAGTGGCGCAATGGATTGCTTCGCTTACGCTCGCAATGACGCGCAAAGGCAGCAGTCGGCTCACCGCCAGCGGCGGTGCAGCCAGAGCCACTGTTCCGGATATTCGCGCACCCAGCCTTCGATCACATTGGTGACGGCCTGCATCGTGCCCTGAATATCGATCTCCCCGGACGCATTGAACACGGGCTTCACTTCCTCCGACAGCTCGCCGCGGAAGCGGTTATTGGGCAGGCGGATGATGCGGGCGCCGTGGATCGGGCATTCCACTTGACGTCGGAGCCGCGCCAGCGTCGGGTTGGCCTTGGTCTTGCGGCCGAAGAAGGTGACCTCGACCCCGTTGGTCAGATATTGGTCGACGAGCATGGCGACGTGCTTGTTGTCTTGCAGCGCCTGCGCAAGCCGGAGCGGCGCGTCGCGGCCGGCGGGGATCAGCGTGCCCATCTTGATCGCGCGGATCTTCTCGATCGCGCGGTCGGCGGCTTCGCTATTCGGCCGGCGGAACAAAATCGCGGTGTCGAGCCCGTGCGCAACCGCCGCCAGCGCCGGCAATTCCCAATTACCGAGATGCGCGGCAAAGATCAGCGCCGGCTTGCCGTCGTCCCTTATCTGATCGAACAGCTCCATGGTCCGCGGCGACAATTCGATGCGGCTGTTCTCGGGATGGTCGCGGTCGTAGTCCCAGATATGGTCGAGATGGGCGAATTCGGCGCCGATGCGGCCGAGATTGTCCCAGACGCCGGCCAGGATCTTCTCGATCTCCTCAGGCGATTTTTCCGGAAACGCGGCCTTCAGATTCTCGCGACCGATCCGGTCCTCACGCAGCCTGCGACCGATGAAATGCGCGGCGCGTCCGAAGAAATCGGCAGTCTTGAACGGATCGAAGCAGCGCGTGGTGCGCAACAGAGCGATCGTCAGCGCGCCCACCGCTGCCTCGCCCACGGGCTTGACGGCGTCGCGAAGGCGCGCGCGGGCACGAAGGAGCTGGAGGCGGTTCATCGCGACAAGCGGCGCAGCGTTTGGTTGAGCATGATCTCTTCGGAAAACCGGAGATCAGTTCTTCCGATCATGCTCTAGGCCGGCTCGCGCGTCAGGATCAATGAGGCGTTCTGCCCGCCAAAGCCGAACGAATTGGACATCACGGCAGTGACACGGGCGTCGCGCGCCTTGTTGCCGACCACGTCGAAATGAATGGTCGGGTCCGGTACGTCATAGTTGATGGTCGGTGGAATCCGCTGGTGCTCGAGCGTGAGCAGCGAGAATACCGCCTCGACCGCACCGGCCGCGGAGATCGTGTGGCCGACCATCGATTTGTTCGACGACACCGGAATCTTCGAGATCTGCTCGCCGAAGACCGCCGAGGTCGTCAGATATTCCATCTTGTCGTTCTCGGGCGTCGCTGTTCCGTGCGCGTTGATGTGGTCGATCTGCTCCGGCTCCATCCCGGCGTCCGCCAGCGTTTTGCGCATGCAGCCGATGATCGGCTTGCCGTCCGGGCTCGAGCGGGTGCGGTGGAACGAATCAGTCAGTTCGCCGCAGCCGGCGACGACACCCAGGATCCTCGCGCCGCGCGCGGTGGCCGCCTCATAGCTCTCCAGCACCAGCGCGCCGGCGCCTTCGGCCATCACGAAGCCATCGCGATTCTTGGAGAAGGGCTTGGAGGCACCCTGCGGCGGATCGTTCTGCGTCGACAGTGCCGAGAGCAGGGAGAAGCGGACTACGGCCTCGGGATTTACCGAGCCGTCGGTTGCAACGCAGAGCGCCGCATCCGCCTCACCGCGACGGATCGCCTCGACGCCGAGCTGGATCGCGGTTGCGCCGGAGGCGCAGGCGGTCGACAGCGAGATCGGCGAGCCCTTGGTACCAAAGTTCTCGGCGAGGTATTTTGCGACCGAACCGAACATGAAGCGATCATGATAGGGCGCGAACCTGCCGCCACCGCTCGCGCGCAGCATGTCGTAGTAGTCGAATTCCTTCTTGTCGATCGTGCGCCCGAGTTCGAGCCGCTGCGGCCATTCGGTCTCGACCGGCGCGACTGCGAGGAAGAGGGGGCCTGGAAAGTCACCCTTGCTGCCGATACCGGATTGCGCCAGCGCTTCGTCGGTGGCGATTTCGGCGATGCGCTCGGAAAGGCTGGTCGAGGTGAACGGATCGACGCTGACGAAATCCACCGTTCCCGCCATCGTGGTCCTCAGTCCATCGATCGGAAAACGGGTGACCGTCTTGATGCCGGATTCGCCGGCAACGAGCTTGGCCCAATTGTCGGCTTTGCCGGCGCCGAGCGACGTGACGATGCCCATGCCGGTCACGACAACGATCGGCCTGCCAAACTTATCGCGTGGTGTCGCCATGCTTCCCCCGTCGATGCTTGCGCGAATGCGCCCTACTTGACGGCCTCAACCAGGGCCATCCCTTCGCCCTGCCAGTGACCGGTTCCCATCACTACAATCTGGGTCGGCGGATCGGATTTTTCAACCTCGAAGCCGGTCGGATCGTTCGGCGGAAACAGCGCGCCGCGTGAGACCGAGAGCGCCGCCAGGGCAACGCCGAGCGGGAATTGGGCCTCCACGGTGTGGCCGAACATCGTTCCGGTGGCGCGCACGGCAAGGCCCTGGTGCTGGCGCAGGAACGCGCGCTCCTCTGACGTGACGGGCTCGGCGCCGGTCGCGCCGGTGACCACCACGCCGACATCGTCGTCGACGCCGAGTTTCGACCATAGCGCCTCCAGAGACTTCGTCACCGCGCCCGGCTGTTTGCGCTGTGCGAGGTCGGCGACCACCTTGGAGAGCTTGGCATAAGGCTTGGCGCCGCGCGCCTCGGCGTGCTCACGGGATTCCAGCACCAGGAACGCGCCGGCGGAACCAAGCGCGAATCCGCTGTTGTTCTCGCGGGCCCAAACCGGAGTGAACTCTCCGGTCAGGTTGAAGTCGCCGAATTCGAAGAGGACGAGCAGGTCGAGGCGTTCGCCATTATAGGCGCCGCCGATCAGCGCAATGTCGCTTTGGCCGGCCTCGATGCGCGCCACCGCAATCCGCGCCGCATCGATGCTGGAGGCTTCCTCACCCATGAAAGTGCGCGAGGTGCCGCGGACGCCGTGAACGATGGCGATATTGCCCGCAAGCAGGTTGGAGAGCTGCGCCAGGAACAGCGTCGGGCGCAGCTCGCTCATCAGCCGCTCGTTGAGGAAGCCGGGGCTGAAATTGCCACGCGCATCGGCGTTCAGGATCGCCGTATCGACTGCGAGGTCGCGCTCGCCGCCGCCGGCCGCGACGATCATGTCCATGCGGGACAGGATTTCCTGATTGCCTTTGACGCCGGCCGAATCCAGCGCCATCCCCGCAGCATAGGTGCCGATGCGCTGCCAGGCTTCCATCTGGCGCTGGTCGCCCTTCTTCGGGATCTGCGCGTCGAAACTGACCGGGGCGAGCGGATGGACGATATAGGGCGCGAACCGCTTGTCGTCGATGTTGATGCGCTTGGCGTTGAGCGCATCCCAATGCGCGTCCAGTCCTTCGCCGAGCGACGAAAGGACGCCAATGCCGGTGATCCAGACTTCCTTCCGCTCAGTCATGCGTCAGCGCCTGCAGCGGAAAGCCGATCTTCTTGGCCATCGCGTCCATGTGCACGCGAAGATCGGGATGGGGGAAGGGGATGTGGCGGAATGTCAGATCGGCGCTGCATTTCAATTCCTTGCCTACCCGAACCTTGGCCGACGTCACCGCAAAGCCCGAACCTTCATGCTCGACCTTGGCCTCGATCGTCAGTACCTCGCCCGGGTTGACGAAGCCACGCATCTTGGCTTCCTTGATCATCGCGAGAAAGGGCATCCGCTCGAACTTCATCAGGCCGAGCAGCAGCCAGCCGGACGACTGCGCCATCGCTTCCGTCAGCAGCACGCCAGGCATGATCGGATAGCCCGGGAAATGGCCTTCGAAGATCGTGCTGGTCTGCGGAACGTCAGCTTCCACCACGATCGTCTTGTCGCCGATGTTGAGGTCGACGATGCGATCGATGAGCGTGAAATATTCGAGCTGCATGGGGCGCTCGGTTACGAGCCCGACGCCGTGCCCGTGCCTGCGTTCTTGGCCGCGACCAGTTCGTCGATGCGGTCAGCGAGGTTCTTCAGCACGAAGTACTGCTCGGTCGTGGCCTTGCCGTCGTTGACTTCCTGGGTCCACTTCTCAAGTGGCATCTTGATCCCGAACGCCTTGTCGATCGCAAAGGCGATGTCGAGGAAGTCGAGGCTGTCGATCCCCAGATCGTCGATGGCGTGGCTTTCCGGCTTGATCGTGTCGCGCGGGATATCGCAGGTCTCGGCGATAATGTTGGCGATCTGCTCGAATGTGGAAGACATCACTAAGCCTTTGATATATTGGCGATAAATTCCGGGACGATCGGGAGGCGGCGGGCTGATTTGCCCCGGAATGCCCTGTTCCCCCGGGCGGACTCGAGTGCCCGTATATCGGAGCGGGGCCGCGAGTTCAATGGAGCTTGGCCTTGTCTGTGGAGCCGCTTTGTTGGGCAGCAGATAGGGCTGCGGTTCCAGCGCTAGCCCCTCGGCATCACCGAAATCCGCGCGCAATCGCGCCGGCCCATCAGGACGCAATCCTGGGTTTTGCGCAGGTCGGCGATGCTCACGGCCAACCAGATGCCGATTGCGGTCAGCGCCACCGTGAAAGCGAAGGCCGCGATATTGGCCAGCATGCGCTGGCGGAAGTCATCGGGCTCCTCGCGCGGGCGCTCGTAATGGGAAAGGTCCCGGGCCACTTGCCCGGGCTTTCCCGCCTCGAGCGGTTGCTCGTGGCGGGCGGGCGGATGGGCGGAGGTGCGCGGCCGGAATTTGAGCACCACGTGCTCGCCGTCCGAGCTGATAGGCCGCTGGGTTTTCACTGCCGTCCGTCCGCAGAAGTTGTGATCCTGTTTAGCACGCCGTGCGCGCTCCTCACGTAAAATATTGGTGCGCGCTCTCGCAACCTGATCCCCCGCGACACTTCATGGAACTGACAGTGGGGCGATGGGCGCAAGGCATCGCGGCGATGCGTGCGATGCACCCTCGCGCGTCGTGGGGGATCCTCTGTTCACAGCTTGTCGAAACGAGAGACCAAGGAATTCAATCCCTGGTGGCGACGTGCCATAGTGGAACCGGCCCTCGATGGTTTCCGTCGGCAGCAATAGGGAGTTGAACCATGGCAAATACGCGTGAGCCGATTCTCAAGCCGGTTACGATCATGTCCCTGCGCCCGACTCAGATGACGGTCGGCATGAGGGAGGTCAAGGAGAAGCGTCAGCGTTGGCGCGAGCACAAGTCAGCGAAGAAGCGCGCCGAAATGCTCGGCCAGCACATGATCCCGGTGGTGCTCGGGCCCGATGAGCGCCACTACGTCGTCGACCATCACCATCTCGCCCGCGCGCTGCACGATGAGGGCGTCAAGGATGTGCTTGTCACCGTGATCGGCGATCTCACCATGGTCGAGCGCGATGCATTCTGGGGGGTGATGGACAACAAGCGTTGGGTCTTTCCCTACGACGCGAAGGGCGACCGCAGGCATTTTCGCGATCTGCCGAAATCGGTGGTCGACCTGAAGGATGATCCATTCCGCAGCCTCGCCGGCGAACTGCGCCGTGCCGGCGGCTTTGCCAAGGATACCACGCCATTCAGTGAATTCCTGTGGGCGGATTTCCTGCGCCGCAGGGTCGCCCGCAAGCTTGTGGACGCTGATTTCGACACGGCGATGGAGAAGGCGCTCGCGGCGGCAAAGAGCAAGGACGCGGTCTACCTGCCGGGCTGGTGCGGTCCAGCGTCCGATGACTAGCCGTTTGCCGGTCCCCGTGGTGGCGTGACCGCCGTATCCCGCTCACCGGGATCGTCGTGGCCGCCCAGTGCGCGATGCAGCAAGCGCTCAGTGCGGCGGCCGACGGTCAGGAGCACGAGCGCGATCACCAGGGCCGTCGCGACGATCCGCCACTCTCCGGCTCCGGAGACGATCCCGATACAGGCGGCCAGAAAGGCACAGGCGGCGCTCGTCAATCCACGGACGCGGAAGTGTTCTCTCTCATGGACGATGACGCCGGCGCCGAGAAAGCCGATGCCGGTCAAGATGCCCTGGATCACTCGGCTGGTCGCATCGGTGATCTTGCCAACTTCGGTGAACTGCACGGCGACCACCACGACTGTCGCGGTGGACAGTCCGACGATGCCGAGCGTCTTCAGGCCGATCGGCTTTCCGCGCAGATCGCGATTGAGGCCGATCAGGGCGCCCGCCAGCGTGGCGACGCCAAGGCGCAGGATGATGTCGCTCCATTCAAGCACGCGGCATACCTCGGCGGCCGGCTATTTCGGCAACCGTCCCATCATGTAGAACTCGTCGTTCGGGCGCATCGCGGTGAAATTCGCCATCCGGTTTGACAGTGCAAAGAAGGCGGCGATCGCCGCGATGTCCCAGATGTCGTCGTCACTGAACCCGTGCGCTTCGAGCGCGCTGAAATCTGTCTCCGAGATTGTGCTCGCCTCGCGGCTCACCTTCATCGCAAAATCCAGCATGGCGCGTTGGCGCGGCGTGATGTCGGCCTTGCGATAGTTGACGGCGATCTGGTCGGCGATCAGCGGATTCTTGGCGCGGACGCGCAGGATCGCGCCATGCGCGATCACGCAGTAGTGGCACTGGTTGGCGGCGCTCGTTGCCACCACGATCATTTCCCGCTCGGCCTTGGAGAGGCCGCTGTCCTTCTCCATCAGCGCGTCGTGATAGGCAAAGAAGGCGCGAAACTCGTCGGGGCGATAGGCGAACGCCAGGAAGACGTTCGGCACGAAACCGGATTTCTCCTGCACTGCGAGGATACGCTCGCGGATATCCTCGGGCAATTTGTCGAGGGAAGGCGTGGGAAAGCGTGTTGCGATCGGCTCAGTCATGGGCGGGTTCCGGCTCAAGGCAATGCAGCTTGGCCGGAACCATAGTCGATGACGGCGCGAGCGCAAGCGCCCGGCTGAAAGCGCTCAGCGCAATGGCTTCTTCAGGAGCGAGAAGCGGTCCGGATCGAGTCCCATCGAGGGCTGCAGCATCGGCGCATCCAGCGTGGTGCTGCGCGCGGCGGGCCGCTCGCTGATCGCGGGGTCGTTGGGCACGTCGCGGTGCGAGGTCGCGCCGCGCCAGCGCTCCAGGACGGCCGAGACGAAATGCATGTCGTGGCCGGCGGCAACCGACGGCACGGTCGCGATGGTGGCTTCGCTGCGCGGAAGCTGATGCGGCGGCACCTCCTTGAAGCGCAGCCGCGTCGGCAGCGCCACGCCCTCGCCGAACGCCAACACCTCGCGAGTGCCGAGCGAGGGCACGAACGACAGCAGGTTGGCCGCGGCGTCGGAAACCGCCGAGCGCAACAGCGCCTGGTCGCGGTCGTTGGCGAGCCGCATCGTGAACAGCGTGTTGCACTGGGAGATGATGGTGGCATCCAGCTCGGCCGGGCGCTGGGTGACGAGGCCGAGATAGACGCCGTATTTGCGGCCTTCCTTGGCGATACGGGAGACCGCCTTGCGGGTCGGGCCAAAGCCGATATTGCGGTCGGCGGACGCGTAGCGGTGCGCCTCCTCGCAGACGAACAATAGCGGCGAGACGCCGTCGCTCCACAGCCCGAAATCGAATGCCATCCGGCAGAGCACGCTCACGACGGAATCGATGACCTCGGCCGGGAAGCCGGCGAGCTGCATCACTGTCATCGGCTTGCCGTTGGCGGGCAGGCGGAACAGGTGGCTGATGACCTCCGCCATGGTGTCGCCGCCGACATTGGCGTTGTCGAACATGAAGGCGTAGCGCGGATCGTTGCGGACGGTTTCGATGCGCGAGATCAGCTTGTGATAGATGATGCGCGAGGAGCGGTTCTCGAGCTTGCCCATGCGCTCGTCGATCAGCGCGATCAGGTCGACAAGACGATACGGCACCGGCGTGTCGACGGTGTAGCCGATCTGCTTGGGATCGATGCGCTTCAGTCCGATACGGTCGGCATTCTGGTATTGGGTGTAGATGCCCTTCGCCATCGGGATGACTTCGGCAAGGATGTCGAGTTCTTCCGGCACGCCGGGGCGGCCGCCGAACAGCACGTCGACGATCTCTTCGAAGTTGAACAGCCAGAACGGCAGCTTCAGGTTGCGCGGGTTGAGCACCTGGGCGCGGTCGCCGAAGCAGCGCCCGTATTCGTTGTGCACGTCAAGGAGGAAGATGCGCAGGGTCGGCCGCGACTTCAGGATCTCGTTGAGGAGCAGCGACACGCCGGTGGACTTGCCGACGCCGGTCGAACCGAGCACGGCGAAGTGCTTGGACAGCATTTCCTCGATATCGACATAGGCGGTGACTGAACGATCCTGCTGCAGAGTGCCGACATTGATCTGGTCCGAGCCGCTCGGCGCATAGATCGTACGCAGTTCCTCTGCGCTGATCAGGTCTACGGTGTCGCCGATGGTCGGGTAGTTGGTGACGCCGCGCTGGAATTTGGGACGGTCGCCGCCGAGGATTTCGCCGAGCAGGTCGACGGAGGCGGTTGCGATATAATTGTCGGATGTCGGCAGGTCCTCGCAGCTCACCTCCGTGATCATGGCGACGATCACGGAAGACGCACTCCGGATGCTGACGAAGCGGCCGACGGTCGCACGCACTTCCGAAAACGGCATCTGGCTGGTTGCCAGGAGTCCGACGCGGGCTTGCGAGCCGCGCACCGAAATCACACGTCCAAAGGATGTCACAGTTCCGGACCCGGGATATTGTGAGATTGAGGTGGGCTCTCACTATGGGAAGCGGGGCTGCACAAAGGGTTAAACCGACGCCGTTCCGAATTTGCTAAATCCACATCATCTGAGTGAGGATTTACCTCTGGGCGATAGCGAGGGAGCCAAGTTGTACGGGAAAATCAGGGTTTTCTCGGTGGAACTCGGTTCGTGGCTCCGGTTAACGATCGATTTACCACTTCAGCAGAGCGCGATACCGTCAACCATGCGCGCCGCACCACTTTGATCGGGGCAGGGTGGAGGGGGGCCGATGGCACCGCGTATCGACTTTACCAGCGAACAATTTTTCCGCGATCCGGCGACCGCCGTTGCGGCGCTGCGAGCCCGAGCGCCTGTGGTCGCCACGCGATTTCCGATCGTGGGCAAGGTCTGGGTCACCACGACCTATGAGACCACCGCACAGATGCTGAAGGATTCCTCCACCTTCACGCTGCGCAAGGAGGACGGGGCGCTCGCAGGACTGCAGTGGTGGATGCCGAAATCCATCGCGACGATCGCCAACAGCATGTTGACGAAGGACGAGCCGGATCACAGCCGGTTGCGCGGCATCGTCGATGAGGCCTTCCGCCGTCGCTCCGTGCTCGGGATGGAGCCGCACATCCGGGTGATCGCGGACGGCCTTGCGGACCAACTGTTCGCATCGGGCAGCCCCGCCGATCTGGTGCAGCGCTATGCGCGCATCCTGCCGCTCTCCGTCATCTGCGAGCTGCTCGGCCTACCGGCGGCCGATCGGCCGAAATTCATCGGCTGGGCGAATGCGATGGGGCAGATTACCAGCGCCTTCGGCTTCCTGCGCATGCTGTTCACCTTGGGGAAGATCCGACGCTATCTGGAGGAGCGGCTACAGGCTGCGCGCAAGGAGGGCGGCGAGGGGCTCATTGCCGAACTGGTGCAGGTCGAAAGGGAAGGCGGCCGCATCACGCCGGACGAAATGGTGTCGATGGTGATGCTGCTGCTCGGAGCGGGTTCCGAAACCACCACGCATCTGATCAGCGGATCCGTCTTCGAACTGTTGAAGAACCCCGAAACGCGTGACTGGCTGGAGGCCGACTGGAACCGCGCCGCCCTCGCGATCGAGGAATTCCTGCGCTTCGTCTCGCCGGTGCAATTCTCGAAGCCGCGCTATGTGCGACACGATGTCGAGCTCGGCGGTGTCGCCCTGAAGAAGAACGATCGCGTGATGGCCATGATCGTGGCGGCCAATTTCGATCCCGCATCGCACGTGCAAACCGAGCAAATGGATCTCGAGCGGCGTCCGAACCGCCACATCTCCTTCGGCACGGGCATCCATTTCTGCCTCGGTCACCAGCTCGCGCGGATCGAGGCGATCTGCGCACTCAAGGCGCTGTTCACCCGCTGGCCAAAGCTTCAGCTTGCGGTTCAGCCGTCGGAGATCCATTGGCGACGCCGTCCCGGGATACGGATGATCGAGAAGTTGCCCGTGGTGTCGAATGCGTGAGCGGCGTAGCCTATCGAGACCATGCTAGCCTGTACGACCGGCCGCCGGGGTCGAAGTTGCGAGGAGGCGGTTCTTGGCAGACATCTGGGCCAGGAAATCGACAGCCGACCTGCTGCAGGAGGCGGCAGGCGTAGAAGGAGACGCGCGGGCCTCGCCGCTGCGGCGCACGCTGTCGGCGCTCAATCTCGTCGCGCTCGGGATCGGCGCCGTCATCGGCGCGGGCATCTTCGTCCTGACCGGACACGCCGCGGCGGCAAATGCAGGACCTGCGGTGACGCTTTCGTTCGCGTTCGGCGCGGTCGCCTGCGCTTTCGCGGGCCTCTGCTATGCGGAGATGTCATCGACCGTCCCGGTCTGCGGCAGCGCCTACACCTTTGCCTATGCGACGCTCGGCGAATTCGTGGCCTGGATCATCGGCTGGGACCTGATCCTGGAATATGCCGTCGGTGCTATCGCGGTCTCGATCGGGTGGTCCGGCTATGCCGTCAGCTTCGCCAGGGATTTTGGCCTTACGATCCCGCCGGAGCTCGCGTCTGCGCCGCTGAGCTATGACGCGACCACGCACGCATGGTCGTCGACGGGCGCGATCTTCAACGTGCCGGCGATGGTCGTCATCGTCTTCATCACGGCGCTGCTGGTTGCAGGGATCAGGGAGTCGGCGCGGTTCAACAATTTCATCGTCGCGGTGAAGCTGATCGTCATTCTGCTCTTCATCGCCTGCACGATCTCCTCGTTCTCGACCGCCAATTGGGTCACCGCGAGCAATCCCGAAGGGGCCTTCATTCCGCCGAATGCGGGCGTCGGCATCTTCGGCTGGTCCGGCGTGTTCCGCGGCGCGGCCGTGGTGTTTTTTGCCTATATCGGTTTCGACGCGGTCTCGACCGCAGCGCAGGAGGCGAAGTCGCCGGAGCGCGACATGCCGATCGGCATTCTCGGCTCGCTCGTGATCTGCGCGGCGGTCTATGTCGCCGTCGGCTTCGTGCTGACCGGGATCGTCCCCTTTGACCGGCTGAACGTTCCCGACCCGATCGCGGTCGGGATCGATGCGGCCGGCGTCGGCTGGCTGTCGCCGGTCATCAAGCTCGGCATCCTGTTCGGCCTGACGTCGGTGATACTGGTGATGCTGCTGGCGCAGCCCCGGATCTTCCGCGCCATGGCCTATGATGGATTGCTGCCGCCGGCGATCGCAAACATCCATCCGCGTTTCAGGACGCCTCATGTCGCCACCATCGGTTCCGGCATCGTCGTTGCCCTTCTCGGCGGGTTGCTGCCGATCGGGCTGGTCGGCGAACTCGTCAGCATCGGCACGCTGTTCGCGTTTGCCGTGGTCTCGATCGGCACCATGGTGCTGCGCGTCGTCGATCCCGACCTGCCGCGTCCGTTCCGGGCGCCGGCGATCTGGCTGGTGGGCCCGGCCGCGGCCGCAACCTCGATCTTCCTGATGCTCAGCCTGCCGATGGACACCTGGATCCGGCTCGCGGTGTGGCTCGTGATCGGCCTTGTGATCTATGCCGCCTATGGCCGGACGCATAGTCGTCTGCGCGCGGGCGATCAGCGCTGACGCGGCGGAACGATTCGGCCCGAAGCAAATTCCCCCATGACGCCTCACGCGATTTTGCAGATGTGAAGGCGTATTCCTGGCGTTCGGTGCTAGCGTGAGATCGATCAACGAGAGCGGCAAGGGAGCGCGTCGTGAGCGAGCAAACAATCGCCAACAGCGAACGACGACCATCCCGCCGGCATTTTCTGCAAACAGGTGCGGCGGTCGCGGGCGGGGCCGCCCTCGGCGCGACACCAGGCACCGCGGACACCAGCAACCTTCCGCCCAACATTCCCGAATGGATGAAGGCGCCGGGCGCACCGATGGGCGATCAGCCCTATGGCACGCCGTCGGTCTATGAGAAGGGCGTCGTCAAGAATATCTCCAAGACGCTGCCGCAATATATCTCGGCCTCCGGCCGTACGCCGCTGCAGGAACTCGACGGCATCATCACGCCGAACGGGCTGTTCTACGAACGTCATCACGGCGGCGTCCCGACGATCGATCCGGCGCAGCACAGGCTGATGCTGCATGGGCTCGTCGATCGCCCGCTGATCTTCACGATGGACGACATCCGCCGCTTTCCGTCGCAATCGCGGATCCATTTCATCGAGTGCTCCGGCAATCCCGTCTACACCAAGCCCTATGGCAAGACCGCATCCGATCTCGTCGGCCTCGTGAGCTGCGCCGAGTGGACCGGCGTGATGCTGAAGGACGTCCTTGACGAAGCCGGCCTGCAGAAGGAAGCGAAGTGGATCGTGGCCGAAGGTGCGGATGCGGCGGCGATGACGCGCTCGATCCCGATCGAGAAATGCCTCGACGACGCCATGCTGGTCTACAGCCAGAACGGCGAGCGGCTGCGCCCTCAGCAGGGCTATCCGTTGCGCCTCTTGCTGCCGGGCTTCGAGGGAAACATGAACATCAAATGGCTGCGGCGGCTGAAGGCGGTGGCCGAGCCGGTTTATTCGCGCGAGGAGACCTCCAAATATACCGACCTGATGCCCGACGGCACTGCGCGCGAGTTCACCTTCTACATGGAAGCGAAGTCGATCATCCTGCGTCCCTCGGGCGGACAGAAACTGAATGACACCGGCTTCCACGAGATATCCGGCATCGCCTGGAGCGGGCACGGCAAAATCAAGCGCGTCGAAGTCTCCGTCGACCACGGCAAGAGCTGGCAGGTCGCCAGACTTCAGGAACCGGTCCTGACCCGCGCGCTCACCCGCTTCCGCCTGCCATGGCAGTGGGACGGCAATCCCGCCGTAATCCAGAGCCGCGCGATCGACGAGACTGATTATGTGCAGCCGACACTTGCCGAACTGCTCGCGGTTCGCGGCGTCAATCATTACTACCACAACAACGCGATCTGGCCGTGGCGCATCAGCGCGAATGGGGAGGTGAGCAATGCGCTGGCTTAGATCGCATGTCGCCCTGCTGGCCGCCGTGATCGCCGGGCTCGCTGCTGCCGCGCAGGCCGAGGAGTCTTTCCATATCGGACGCGCGGCGACGCCGGCGGAAATCAAGGGCTGGGACATCGACATCGGCCATGATGGATCGAACCTGCCGCCCGGCAGCGGCAACGTCGAGCGCGGCCGCGTGGTCTTCAGCGAACAATGCGCCGCCTGCCACGGCGCCGACGGGCAGGGCGGTGTCGGCGATCGCCTGGTCGGCGGCCAGGGCACGCTTGCGGGCGCAAAGCCGGTGCGCACCGTCGGCAGCTACTGGCCCTATGCTCCGACACTGTTCGACTATATCCGCCGCGCCATGCCGCAGAACGCGCCGCAGTCGCTGAGCGATGAGGATGTCTACGCGGTCTCCGCCTACATCCTCAATCTCAACGGCCTCGTTCCGCCGGACGCCGTGCTCGACGCGAAGACGCTCGCCGCTATCAAGATGCCCAATCGCGACAACTTCGTTTCCGATCCGCGGCCAGACGTGCGCTAGCTCTACGGCAGCCGCAGCCGAACGGCGCGGAAGCCGGCCGCCGCGCGGATCACGCCGGCACTGAACAGCCGCCATATTGCCGCGCCGAAGCCGAGCGGCGCTTCCGCGCGCGCCGTCCCGGAGAGCGCGTGTCGGGCCATGTCCATCGCGGGCTTCTCGATCCAGCGATAGGAGAGCGCAGCGACGGGGACGACGAGGACCACGGAAAGAACCAGCGCGGCCACCAGCGCCTGCGCTGGCGTTCCCAGGACCACCAGCTTGTCGTCATTGTGCCAAGCCACCAGTTCGAGGTGGAGCTTGTGGCCGAGGAAGGAGGCGGCGCTGCGCATGATCTGGAAGATGAAGGTGTGGATCATGTAGATCGAATAGGACCACAGCCCGAGCTTCTGCAGCGCAGGCGAGCGCAGCACCGCCGAGATCTTGCCCTGGTCGAACGAGAACACGCAGATCACGACCGCGGCGAGCAGTGGAAACAGATATTGTGGTCCGCCGGATGGAGTAACCAACACGAACACGGCAACCAGCACCGCGCACGAGACCTCCAATATGTTCGGCATGTCGAGCCGGCCGTTGGAATAGAGGCGCAGGTCGTAGACCAGGCATCCCGCGAAGAAGGAGAACATCGCGCGCAGCATGCCCCAATCGCTGGAAACGAACAGCGTGCCTGGCGAACGTTCGTAGAGATGCATTCCGGCCGCAAGACAGAGGCCGAGGAAGATCTCGCGCCGCCGGCGCGGGAACAGCACGACGATGACCGCGAACAGCATCGAGACGTAGAACTCGACCGCCGCGCTCCAGGCGGGGCCGTTCCAGGTCAGGCCGCCATGCAGGTTGAAGGACTGCAGGAACAGGATATTGGTGACGGCTTCATAGAGCGTGTGCCCGGCGCCGAACGGTACCGAATCCAGCGAGAACGAACCGTCGGTGCGCATGAAGATGATCTTGCTCACTTCGATCATTACGAACAGCGCCAGCATCACCATATGCAGCGGCCAGAGCCGCGCGAACCGCATCGCCATGAAGCGGACGCCATCGCCGGCATGCTGAAGGCGCTGGCCATAGGCGTGACAGAGCACGAAGCCGGACAGGGCAAAGAACATGTCGACGCAGAATTGCAGGTTCACGAACGGCTGGGTGCCCTTCAGCGCATGGTAAATAGGGATGTGGAAGAGCACCACGAGCAGCGCGCAGATACCGCGCATTGCATCAAGTGCCTCAAACCGGCCCACGCCCGAAGATGTCTGTCCCGCCATGATACGCCTCTTTCGCCGGCAATGCGTTTGGCATGTCCTTGAGCAAGGCGGGGGCCAGCGCTGATGGCGGAGCGGCGGGGTGGTCGGGGTTCTCTGAGGTTGGTAAATCAGCGGATGATTCGCTTACGCTTGCAATGACGGAGCCGTCATTCCGGGGCATCGCGAAGCGATGAGCCCGGAAAATCCAATTCGCCGCTCGCGCCTGTGGCCAGATGGATTCTCTGATGTGCAATCGCACATCATAGCTCGCGCTGCGCGCGCCCCGGAATAACCACGGCGTATTCGTACGAGCGAACGGCAGGACTACGCTTCTCCCGCGCTCGTTGATTATCGCGCAGCGTGGGACGCTAACCCGCCCCCTTACGATTTCCTCACCAGCTTCCACTTGCCGTCGGCCGTTCGCTTGAGCGCGGGGTCGCTGAGCCGGATGTGGCGCGACAGGAAATCGATGAAGGCGCGCACGCGGGCGGGAAGGGGGCCGGCATGGCCCACATAGACCGCGTGAATATCTTCGCGGTCGCCGGGATTGAGAGTTTGAAGCACCGGAACCAATCGTCCGGCCTCGATGTCCGGACCGATGTGGAACAAAGCAAGGCGCGCCAGCCCGGCGCCGCCCAAAACGAGCCGGCGCACGGCTTCGCCGTCGCTGGCACGGACCATCGGCGGCGGCAGCACCTCTTCGATCCGCTCTCCCTTGCGGAATGGCCAGCCGCGGATCGTGCGCGGAAAGGTCCAGCCGATGCCGCGGTGGTTGGCGAGCTCGGTCGGCGTCTTGGGCGTGCCATGTTTGGCGAGGTAGTCCGGCGAGGCCACGACGACCATGCGGCTGGTCGCGAGCTTGCGCGCGATCAGCCGCGACACCTGCAGCGGGCCGGCCCGGATCGCGATATCAGCGCGCTCCTGCATCAGGTCGATCACGGTGTCGGTAAGGACGATATCGAGCGTGATCCCGGGATGCTCGGCAAGGAAGCGCGGTACCAGCGGAAGGATATGCAATGAGCCGAACGGGATGTTGCTGTTGACGGTGAGATGGCCTCGCGGCGTCGCGCCGGCGGCGGCTTCATGTTCGGCTTCCTGGATCTCGGCGAGGATGCGGACCGCACGTTGATAGAAGGCTTCACCTTCCGGCGTGAGCTGCAGCTTGCGCGTGGAGCGGTTGATGAGCCTGGCGCCGAGGCGTGCCTCCATCCGCGACACCAGCTTGCTGACGCCCGAGGGCGTGAGCCGCAGGCTCCGCGCTGCGGCAGTAAAGCCGGCGCGATCGACGACGCGGACGAACACTTCCATTTCGCCGGAGCGGTTGGTGTCTGATCGGACCATGTTGAACTGGTGTCACAAATGATTGGACTTGTCGCCCTCTAATTCCTGCAACCTCACAGCGCTATTTCCGGACTTGCCGTCCTTCCAGTCCGGAGCCACGTCCTTGCCCATCGCTGTCCTCGCGCTCACCGCCGGTGCCTTCGGCATCGGTACCACTGAATTCGTCATCATGGGTCTTCTGCTGCAGGTCGCTGCCGACATGCAGGTGTCGGTATCGGCCGCGGGCCTGCTCATCTCCGGCTACGCGCTGGGCGTGTTCGTCGGCGCGCCGATCCTGACGCTGGCGACGCGGCGGATGCCGCGCAAGGCCGTGCTGCTGGCGCTGATGGCCATTTTCACACTCGGCAATGCCGCCTGTGCGCTGGCGCCGAGCTATGGGCTGCTGATGGCTGCTCGGGTGCTGACCTCATTGGCACACGGCACGTTTTTCGGCGTCGGCTCGGTGGTCGCGACAAGCCTCGTCGCCGAGGACAAGCGCGCTTCCGCGATCGCGACGATGTTCGTCGGCCTCACGGTGGCGACCATTCTCGGCGTGCCGTTCGGCGCCTGGATCGGGCTATCGCTCGGATGGCGCGCGGCGTTCTGGGCGGTCACCGCGATCGGCGTCGGGGCCTTTGCCGTCGTGGCGTTGTTCGTGCCGGGCAGTGTGGGCGAGGACGGCAATGCGGTGAAGGTCCGAGATGAACTGGCGGTGATGCTTCGTCCGCAGGTCCAGCTCTGCCTCGCCATGACGGTGCTCGGCTATGCCGGGGTGTTCACGGTCTTCACCTACATCCAGCCGATCCTCACACGCGTCACCGGATTTTCCGATGCTGCCGTGTCGCCGATCCTCCTGGTGTTCGGGCTCGGGCTGTCGATCGGCAACGTCGCCGGCGGACGGCTGGCCGATCGAGGCCTGCCGCGCGCGCTGATCGGAACGCTGGCCGCGCTCGCGGTCGTCCTGGTCGCAATGACCGCTGTGCTTCCGCTGAAGGTGCTGACCATCGTGCTGGTCGGACTGCTCGGCATCGCGGCGTTCGCGACCGTAGCGCCGCTGCAGCTCCGGGTGCTCGAAACGGCAGGCGAAGCCGGACGGACGCTCGCCTCGAGCCTCAACATCGCCGCCTTCAATCTCGGCAATGCATTCGGCGCCTGGGCCGGCGGGATCACCATCGATCATGGACTTGGTCTCACCGCACTGCCGCTGGTTGCGGCGGCGATCACCTCGGCCGGTCTTGTCCTGGCGCTGTGGAGCCTGCGCCTGGATCGGCCGCAGGCCCGGGCGGCGACCTGTCCTGCGGAATAGGCGCCGGCCGATTTCCACAGTGAAGCTCGAAATAATCCGGCCGGTTTGGTCGAAAGCGAATGGCGGATTACGTTTCTCGCCTTCGTCCTCGAGATATAGCGGAGCGTGGGGCGCAAGGACGCGGACTCATTAAGGCGCAGCCATAGCCTGATCGACGCGAGTTGAACGAAGGCAAGGAGTTGGCAGCGAGCCTGTCGTAACGCGTCGCCACCCGACGACATTGTTTGATCCTGTTGAAGAACCGCTCGACCCGGTTGCGAGCGCGGTAGAGATAGGGGCTGAAGCAGATCGGATCGCTGCGATTGCTTTTCGGCGGGATGTTGGCCCACGCGCCCTTCTTCATGGCAAGCTCTCTGATCCAGTCGGCGTCATTAACCTGCCGACAACCCCTGTTGAATCCGTCGAAAATGACCCACAACGGACATGGTGGCCGCAGAAAAATCACGCAAAGGAGTCGAGGTTCCTCACGAGTGACCCGAGGTCACGGATACCGGCGATTTCAATTTCCTTCCCAGGGAAAGTCCCGCTCCATTTCATGAACTCGCTCCGCGATAAACTCGGCGAAGGCACGAGCTGACGCCTTGGCGGCGCGGCCAGCCGGCAAAATCACGTTGATGTCGGCCGAACCAACTTCCCAGTCTGGCAAGATCCTGACGAGTGCCCCCGACCGCAGCTCAGCCCGAACGCTTCCCTGGCTGGTCGAACAGATACCCAAGCCTGCAACTGCAGCGGCAGACGCTGTTTCCGTCGCGCTGATAACAAATCGTCCTTGGATGCGAACTGAAACAGCCTTTCTGGCTTTACGAAACGACCATGCCTCTGAAGACCCACCCGCAGGTCCCACAATGAGCGTGTGCTTGGTGATCTCAGCCGGCACGGAAGGAGCACCGGCTCGCGCCAGGTACGACGGGGCGGCGACGAGAGCCCGGTGAAGAGTGCCAATCTTGCGCGCCACAGCGGTGCTGTCATCGAGGGAGCCTATCCTGACGGCCACGTCCACGGAATCTTCGATGAGGTTGTGCCGAGCATCGTCGAGCGAAAATTCCATGCGCAGCTTCGGATGCCGATCGCTAAACTTGGCGAGCTTTGGCATGATCGTACGAGAAGCGAAGGACGGAGACGCCGCCACTCTCAGGGTGCCGCGCAACTCACCGGTGCCCCGTGCAGCATGATCGGCTTCATCGAGCGCTGCGAGGATCGCCTCGCACCGAGCGAGATAATCCGCGCCGGCTTCCGTGAGCGTCACAGCCCGCGTGCTGCGCAGCAACAATGCGACGCCGATTTGCTTCTCCAGCGCCGCCACGATCCTGGACGCGGTCGGCTGCGTAATCCCGATCTCGCGCGCTGCCACGGAGAAACCGCCGCTCCGTGCGACCCGCACGAACAGCCGCATTGAGGTGAAGCGATCATTCATACAGATCTCGTATTTATGAAAGTCATTTTTTTAGACTACTCCGAATGTTTGCATGAGCCAAATTATTCACGGTAGCCACGGCTGATAGAGCCAGAAGCAGTTCGCCGACTCCATCAACGCCCTGGTGGGCCTCGACGATCCGTAGGCGTAATGACTTGCGACGCGTCAGCACTTCTGATCCGGGATTTGGAGGGCCCATCATGAACCGCCGCGAATTTCTGACCTCCACCGGTGCCTCGGCTGCTGCAATGACGCTGAATGTAACGGTCGAAGGAAAGGAGGCGACAATGACAGACAATTCCTCGCTCTGGCCCAATGGCGCGCGTCTCGCGATCAGCATTTCCTTAATGTACGAAGGCGGCGGTCAGCCCCTCTCCGGCGCTCCTGGCGTGATCCCCGAACCGATCAAGGACGGCTTGCCGGACATGCCGACTAACGGCGTGTTCCAGTACGGCGTCTACGAGGGCACGCCGCGTTTGCTCAACCTGTTCGACAAGCACGGCATCAAGGTCACCGCCTTCATGATCGGGCAAGCGGTCGACAAGGATCCCGCTTTGGCACAAGAGGTCGTGCGTCGCGGACACGAAGCGGCCGCCCACGGCCGCACCTGGTCGGCGAGCTATGATCTGAGCCCGGCTGATGAGCGGCAGTTCATCATCGACAACATGAACAGCATCGAGCGCGCGACCGGCCAAACGCCGAAGGGATGGAGCGCCTATTGGGTACGCAACAGCCCGCACACACTCGATATCCTAAAAGAGCTCGGTTTCACCTACTATTTGGACGAAGCCAGTATGGACGAGCCGTTCATTCTGCCAGTCAGGGGCGGCGATTTCGTCACAGTGCCTTACACTTTCCATTTGAACGACATCGTGTCTTACCCATTCGAGGGCTATAACCCGGCTGCCTATGAGCAGTCGCTCAAGGACGAATTCGATCAGCTTTATGAGGAAGGGGCCAGTCGCCGTCGGATGATGGTGATGGCGGTCCATGACCGCCTCTCCGGTCACGCCAATCGCGTGCGCGCCCTTGATCGCTTTTTCACATACGCAAAGAGCAAGCCGGCCGTCTGGTTTGCCCGTAAGGACGAGATCGCGAATTGGGCGCTGAAGACGCGCGACAAGACCCCGTACCTCGATCGTGGCCCTGTGCAGAAGACCGGTCTTTCGGGGCCGTCGGCCTGATGGAGTGCACGGCTTGGCCGAAGGTTACCGCCGCGTGTGACATTCGGCCGGACAGCGCGATCGACCAGGAGTGGCCATGACTGCCTCGAATATGACGCTGACCTTGATCGGCGGCCCGACTGTCCTCATTCAGATTGACGACATTCGCCTGCTGACGGATCCGACGTTTGACCCGCCCGGGCAGTATCAGGGACCACATAGCCCTGTGAAGCACCTTAAGACCGAAGGGCCTGCCCTTTCGATCGAGCAGATTGGCAGGCTCGACGCCGTGTTGCTGAGCCACGACCATCATTTCGACAATCTCGACAACTCTGGCCGCGCTCTTCTGCCCAGCATCGGTGTGACCTACACGACAAAGTCGGGGGCGCAGCGTCTCGGCGGAAGTGTCGTCGGCCTGAGGCCGTTCGAGACGCGCTCGCTCGAGGTGGGTCGCAGCACGAAGCTGTTCGTGACGGCGACACCGGCACGCCATGGACCGATCGGGGTCGACGCTGGCGACGTGGTTGGATTTGCCCTCGGGGTTAATGAGCCGGGTGATCTCATCTACATCACCGGCGATACTCTCTGGTTCGATGGCACCGCGGACGTTGCGCGCCGCTTCTCTCCAAAGGTTGTCGTGCTGTACACCGGTGCCGCGGAGCCGCGAGGGCGTTTCCGCATGACAATGGGTAGCGAGGATGCTTTGGAAGCCGCGCACGCGTTTCCGAATTCGAGACTGGTCTCGGTTCACAACGAAGGTTGGGGCCACTTGCGGGAGAGCCAGGAACAACTCGCCGATGTCTTCCGCACGTTCGGTCTGGCAAATCGCCTGACTCGAATCGAAAAGGGCATGCCACTCGAATTCGCAGCAGCTTGACAGGAGGCCGAAATAGCCCGAGGCACGCTCTCCACTCGTCATTGCGAGGGGCGAAGCGACGAAACAGTCCAGAGCCTTTCCGCGGAACGATTCTGGTTGCTTCCGCGAAGCCTCTCATCGGGCTGCGCTTTGGAGCGCGGGCTCGCGCCTGCCTAGGCGAGGAAATAGCAAGGCGTTCGTCGCGATATTCTCCAGTTCGCCAGCGAACACGGTATGTTGTTCTATCCGAAGTTTGACAGTGCGCGGGAACGACTCGCAGCCCAATGTGCGAAGGAGCGGATTTCATCCAAACTCAGCCGGACTCGATGCGGTCGTGATGAGGATACTGCCGAACGTGGCGGAATTGATCCATCGCTCGGGCCGCTGAGCGGCCGCTTCACCAGCGGCGACAAGAATAATCCTTCATTGTCGCCGATGGGCGAGATGAAATAGGACCGAGCCATTTCGGGTTTTGGCCCATCGCGACATATTGCGCTGCCGCACGAACTCGGCCGCTATAGGGGCAAAGCGGACATTGCGTTCGTCGCATCACGCCGCAGGGTTTGTGGGTACACGGCCTAATCCGCCCCACGATGTCTGTTTGGCATCAGAATTTTCGGAGGACCTGGACGGGGAAGGTCGCGTTGTTGGTCTGGCCGCTGCCGTCGGTCCAGAAGCAGTCGACCTGATCGTCCTTGACCGTGTCGACCGTCATCAATGACCCGCCTGAGCGCAGGCGGACAAGATCGCCGGGGCGAAATTCGGGCGTGGCGGGGCCGGCGGTCGAGATGCCCTGTGAAGCCGGAGCGGCAAATGCTTGAGCGAAGAAAGGTGCGTTGAGTGAGAGGATCAAACCGGCACCGATCGACAAGCGCTTCATCATCGCGAGCATGTCGCAGCCTCCGTGTCTTGCAGGGGACAATGAGGTGAGATCCTCAGTCCGCCTCTAGGGCATTGAGCATGGTCTTTTCGGAAAACCGGTATCCACTTTTCCGGATCATGCTCTAAATCTGCATTTCGTATTCCGCGCGTACCCGTTCATGACCCGACTCGTTCCTCTGCGGGCGGTCACGTTGCGTGGGCGGCGGCACGCTCGTCGCGCCATCAGGCGTCAATCGATCGGTCCTCAGATAGCCGACCGCTGCGCGCTTCACTTTTTCAAAGGCGTGGTTCTCGATCTGCCGCACGCGCTCGGGCGAAATGTCCATCCGGCTCGCGAGTTCTGCCAGCGTGGGCGGGTTGTCGGTGAGGCGCCGCGCCTCGAAGACCTGTCGCTCCCGCGGTGTCAGCACCTTGAGCGCGGCTGAGAGTGCGGTCGTCTGCTGGGTCGTCTCGTCCCGCTCCGCCAGTATCACTTCGGCGTCAGGGGAATTATCGACCAGCATCGTTTCCCATTCCGCCGTTTGTCCATCGTCGTCCATCGGCTTGTTCAGGGAAAAATCGCCGCGCAGCCGGCCGTCCATCTCGATCACGTCGGCAGCGGTAACGCCCAGGTGCTCGGCGACCACATTGGCAATTTCCGGCGTGAGCGAGGTCTGGTTGTTCGAGACTTTCCTGATTTCGCTCCTGAGGCGGAAGAACAGCTTCTTCTGAGCGGCGGTGGTGCCGATCTTGACGAGCGACCAGGAGCGCAGGATATATTCGTGAATGCTCGCCTTGATCCACCATAATGCGTATGTCGAAAACCGCGAGCCACGGTCCGGCTCGAAGCGTTGTGCGGCAACGACCAGACCGACATTGGCTTCGGCGATGATATCGGCGAGCGGGAGACCATATCCGCGATAATGCCGCGCTACCTTGGCTGCAAGCCTGAGATGACTTTTGACGAGTGCATGCAGCGCGGCCTGATCGCCGAGTTCATGCCAACGGCGTGCAAATTGCTGTTCCTGTTCTGCGTCCAATAGAGAGTATTGTTCCATCGTAAAGGTTCCTATCTGCGCCCGACGCTTTGCGTCGAGTGCTGGTCGAGGCCCGCGCTATGTCGAGGCAGTACGATCATTAGCGGCAGGCGTTGCATCGGTCTTTCGAGAGCGACGGTTTTTGCTGAAACGCACATTTCAGATCACTTCGGTCGAAGCCCGGAGTTTGTGTCGTGCCGAGGTCGAAGCCGGTCGGGGCCGGTAACGTGCACTGAGCTGTTCATGGCGATCACGCTCTCGCTTCGAGTTAGCTGCAAGCTGAACGTAGGCCAGGCGTGGTCGGCGGAGCCACTAAACAGGCGTTTAATGAGTTCACGTCCGATTGAGAGGATGCTGCTTACAAATCGGTGAGCTTGCTGTGCTCGCAGGCAAGCGAGTTCACGCCGCGGTTATTTGTGAAGCGCAGGTTGGTCGAGGAGGGGAGGCGCCGTGCGAATTCGCAAATGCGTGCGATCTCGCTCTTGCCATTGCTCGCGGGCCGCGCGCCATTCCGATGATGCAGAGCCGGACGTCGCGAACGACGCCCGGCTCTGCCTTGCTCCTTGGGCTCCTCTAGCGCTTATGTGTCCGACTTGGTTTGGGCCGCTGGGCTCGTGGCGGACACCCGCCACACCGTGTTTCCGACATCGTCGGCGATCAGCAGTGCACCCGCCCGATCGATCGCGAGGCCAACCGGCCTGCCGCGCGCGTGGTCGTCCGCACTGAGGAATCCCGTGACGACGTCCTGCGCCGGACCGGATGGCTTGCCGCCGCTAAACGGCACGAACACCACCTTGTAGCCGTTGAGCGGGGTTCGGTCCCAGCTACCATGCTCGGCGACGAATGCACCTCCATGATATTGCGCTGGAAGGTTGTTGCCTGTGTACATGGCGAGGCCGAGCGGTGCCACATGCGAACTCAGGGCATAGTCCGGCACGATCGCCTTGGCCACGAGATCGGGGCGTTGCGGCTCGACGCGCGGATCGAGATGCTGGCCGTAGTAGCTGTAAGGCCAGCCATAAAAGCCGCCATCCTGCACCGAGGTCAAATAGTCCGGCACGAGATCGGGACCGATCTCATCGCGTTCGTTGGCGATGGCCCAGAGCTTGCCGGTCTCGGGCTCCCACTGCAGCCCGGTGGGATTGCGCACGCCGCTGGCGAAGATGCGATGGGCGCCGCTCGCGCGGTCGATCTCCCAGATCGCGGCTCTCTCGTACTCGGCCTGGATGCCGTTCTCGGTGATGTTGCTGTTCGAGCCGACACCGACATAGAGCTTTGCGCCGTCGGGGCTCGCGAGCAAGGTCTTGGTCCAGTGATGGTCGATAGGCCCGCCGGGAAGATCGGTCAGCTTGGTGCCTGATGCAGTGATGCTGGTTTGTCCATCCTCGTACGGATATCGCACGATCGCATCGGTGTTCGCGACGTAGAGATCGTGGCCGACCAGAGCGACGCCAAACGGTGAGTTGAGGTGGTCGAGAAACACGGTGCGGAGATCGGGAATGCCGTCGCCATTGGTGTCGCGCAGCAGCGTGATGCGATTTGCATCCTCAGCCTTGGCGCCGGCGAACCATTGCACCCAGCCGGTGACGAGATCCTTGGGCCGGAAGACCGGGGCCTTCGGGCCGTTGCTTTCGACCACCAGCACGTCGCCGTTCGGCAGCACGTAAAGCGATCGCGGATGTTGGAACCCCGTGGCCAATGCACGGACCTGCAACCCTTCCGCCACCTTCGGCGTTTCGTCACCCCACGGAGCTGGCCGCGCAATCCTGATCGGCGGCAGCAGATATTGCTGCACCTCCGGCAAGTACGGATGGGCGCCGATCTGCCTTGCGGGATTCCCGCCGCTGTCGTCACAGCCCGCAAGACTCAAGGCAGCAGCGGCGACAGCCACGGTGGCAAAGCGCGGCAGGTTCGTCGCACGGGCAAGATTGAGCAAGCTGGTCATTCGACTGCTCCTGCGCGATCGCCATAGGTCAAGCCCCAGCCTCCCACCGCCAGCGACAGCAGGAGGATCGTGACGAGTCCCGAGAGCGCGAGGCCGGTCGGCACGACAGCGGTGTAACCATCGCGGCTGTGAACGAGGACATTCACGATCGAGAGCACGATCGCGACGACATAGGTGAGTGCACGAAACCAGGCCGGCCTCTGCCTGTCGATCAGGAGATCGATCACGGCGGCGATGGCCGCAAGCGCCGCGATCACCAATCCGGCCGCAATCAGCCAGACCGAAAATCTTTCCCACATCACCAGCGCAGTTCGCCAATAGGCGAGATCGGTGACGAAGGCGCCGATCAAGTAGGCGACCGAAAACGGCAGCAGCACTTGATGGATGGCGTGCCGGCGGGGCGCAACCACCGGCACCGCTTCAGTTTCGACTGTGGAGTTGGTGTAGGCCACCGCGATCTGTGTCATACTTCGATCCTCACCATCGTGTGCAAGTGCGCGGCTTTGCGCCGACGCCTGCTTTGCGAGGCAACTTTCGATCTGTTCGATATGCCGGAGCGCTTCGCAGCTCCCATACATTGCAGATGGGAAAGTGGGGCGCGCTTTCAAAAGCACGCGTTCGAAACTGACGGTAAATCCTCTGTGACCTTACCCGCTGAGCTCGGCCGGCTCGCGAAACCTATCCGAGCTGCTTCCCGCGTCATCGTCTCGAGGCGCGCGCTCGTTCGGCCGCGGCGGTATCGGCTGATGTGCCAAGGTCGGGCAGGTGACGCCGTCAGGCAATCTGTCATATGGTTGACATAGGAAGGTACGATGTGAGGACCGAGGGATGGCGCGACCTCCGGGATCTGCTTGCGCGAAATCGAAGGCCCTTGCGAGGAAGTAGCCGGCGAGACGGCTCAGTTGTCAGTGATGCTAAGTATTGGCCAAATCGCTTCGTCCCGGGCGCAAGTCCGGCAGAGGATGAACTTACCCCGCCTCGGCGCCTGGACCTTGGCGAAGGTCGTGGCGGTACTTGTCATTCTGGTCGGGGTTACCGTCGCATCTGGAAACGAGCGGACGCCGCCGGTCGGGCTCATGACGTTCAATATCCCGGCGCAGCCACTGATCGACGCGCTGCAGGCGTACAGCCAGCAGGCCGGCGTCCAGGTGATGTTCGAAACGACCTCGGCAGCCGGCTTCCGTTCGCTGTCGGTCAACGGCGAGTTTACGCCGCAGGCCGCGCTGCTGATGCTCCTGGCCGATACTGACCTGAGGGTTCGCTATAGCCGATCCAATGCCGTGACGCTCGCGCCGGCGTCCGTGCCGGATCCGGACGAGCCGCGCATCCATCCCCCAGTCTCCGCGGACATAACGCTTGGAACGTTACGCGTTCGCGGTACGACCGACGCTCCCGATCGCAATCTGGGAGAATATATCAGCCTCCTGCAATCGGACATTCAGAAGGCGCTCAAGAAGGGCGGGCGGACCAGGCGGGGCGAATATCGGGTCGCGGTCAAACTATGGGTGACGCCGTCCTCGCGAGTCATAGACAGGGCCGAGCTCGACGGTTCGACAGGCGACTTTGATCGGGATAGCTCGATCGCCGAGAGCTTGCGTGGCCTGGTGTTGAGCCAGCAGGCGCCGCCCAACATGCCGCTCCCGATCCGCTTCATGATCTCGATCCACGCGCTGTAGGCGACTAATATAAAGGGTTGCCTCAAGCTCCGGCGACATCTTACTCGATGCTGGGGCGATCAAACGATTCTCGGGGCGCAGCCGTTGCAAGCTTCCGGCTGAATGGCCGCGGTATCTTAATATTCCCGCACCTGTGGTTCGATTGCCGCAATCGCCGACCAGCTTGCGAGTGACTGATGTCCGTCACGCGAGTGTCATCCTCGGTGGATAGGGAAAATAGTGGGACTGACTACGATCTGCGAAACGCAGGGCGTGGCGTTGCGGGGCTGGTAGGTGTCTGATTCGAATAGTAAATCTCTGCGAGAGACAGTCGCAGCTGATTACGAGGGCTTGGCTAGGCGTCTGACGCGTTGCCTTGGCTCCTCGGATTTCGCGCGCGAGGCGCTGCACGAAGCGTTTCTGCGGGTCGATCGAGTATCCGATGCGGTGCCGATTCATAGCCCCGTCGACTATCTGTTTCGTACCGCGCTGAATGTCGCCAAGGATCGGCGCAAAAGCGATCGGCACTTGTTGAACGCCTCGGAAATCGCGGCGATCATGGACGTCATCCCCGACGACCGTCCGGACCCGGCAATGGTGACGGAATCGCGCATCGAGCTGACGGAATTTCAGAAGGCTCTCGCAGAATTGCCCGCCCGGCGGCGCGACGTATTTATCGCAGCCCATCTTGATCATCAGCCCCACCGCGAGATCGCGGATCGGTTTGGCATCAATGTGCGCACGGTCGATTTCGACCTGCAGCATGCCATGGAGCATCTCAGCCGTCGGCTGGGCCGCACCGTTCTCCGGCGTCTCGGGCCGCGTCCAAAGGCGAAGGCCAGCGAGTAGCTTGCGTCTTGGCGAGAGACGTGCTTGTCAGGCTGTCTAGATCATGATCCGATTGGACGGAATCGGATCATGATCTCGTCTCTTTGTTTAAGCATGATCTTCCTGCGCAAACGCTTCGCGTTTGTCGCGAGGGAAAACCGGTTTCCACTTTTCCGGATCATGCTCCAGCGGCATTTTTCCAACGCGCACGGTTGAATGCCGGCGCGGATCGCGAATCTTCAAGAAAAATTTTGAAAGATGCACTTTCTATAGCGACAAAGAGCTTGAAAGTGCGGATAGGCTGCATTTTCGATTCAGTCTTCCTTTGCGTCAATCGTCTATAGAGCATGAGGACGCGGTATTTCTGAGTACGCCGAAGTCATTCGGCGGGAGAATCAACAAAGAGCGATTGGCCTTGACCGCAGGCGACGATATTCCTTCCGAGCTTGACCCGCTGCTGCGGCAGGCGCTTGCGTGGGTTATTCGCCTGCACTCCGGGTCGGCGTCGTCGGACGATGCTGCCGCTTTGGCGCTTTGGCGGCAGCGCAGCGCTGAGCACGAGGCCGCCTTCCGCGATGCCGTGAGGCTGTGGCGCAGTTTCGGCGAGGCGACGCGCGTGCTCGCAAGCCAAGAGCTTGTGAATGTTGAACGCCGCAGTCAACGCGACGCGCGCGACAGGCTCAGCCGCCGGGCGCTGATCGGGGGCGCGATGGCTGCCGCCGCATCGGTGGCCGCCGGATACGTGGTCGTTCGTCCGCCGATGGGGCTATGGCCGTCTTTCGAAGAACTTTCGGCGGACTATCGGACCGGCAAGGGCGAACGGCGCAACATCGCATTGGCCGACAATGTCTCGCTGACGCTCAACACCCAGACCAGCATCGCCGTACGATCCGAGCAGGGGGCTCCGCGCATCGAGCTGATTTCGGGCGAGGCCGCCGTCCAGGCGGAGCGCGACGCGCCCGCGCCACTTGTCATTGATGCCGCCGGAGGCCGGGTCACGGCGCATCGTGCCAGTTTCAATGTGAGATGTCTCGATCGTGCCGTCTCGGTGTCGTGCCTTGAAGGCGCCGTCGAAGTCGAATGGAAAGGACAACGCGTCGCCATTTCGGGCGAGCAGCAGATATCCTATTCGGCGGAGATGGGGCTCGGACGCGCCTCGCAGGCGGATCTGGAACAGGCGAATGGCTGGCGAAAGGGTCTTCTGATTGTCCGCGACTGGCCGGTCAATCGTTTGGTCGAAGAGATCAATCGCTACCGGCCGGGCAGGATTGTCGTTATGGACGAGCAGCTTGGGCACCGCATGATTTCGGGCACCTTCCATCTCGATCACCTCGACGACTTCATCGCTCAGGCCCACGGCCTGTTCGGCGCCACGGCGCGGAGCTTGCCGGGAGGCATCGTGTTGCTGAGCTAGCGTCTTGAACGGACTCCGCGCCCCGCGACAAATTGTTCGAAAACGGGTCTGCCAGACAAATTGCAGGACAAGAGGATTCAATGATCAAGCCGCGACATGCGGATGGCGCGCACCGGTGTCGCGGGTTGGCCACCGTCATCCGAGGCATCGCGGTCGGTGTCGGACTGCTGGGGTTGACAACGGCGGCCGCCTGGCGCGCCGAGGCTCATGACATCGGCTGGGCGGTTGGGAATTTCGCGGCGCATCAGCAGCGGTCTGAGGTTTCGCCCCTGGCGCGCACGCAGGAGCCTACGGTGCCTAACCGCCAAAAGACCGGCACCGGCTTTTTTGTCGACGACAAGGGCCATATGTTGACCGCCCGTCATGCGGCGGAAGATTGCGCGCGGCTCATTGTCTTCAAGGAAGGCCGGGCGCTAGCGGCGCAGCTCGTGGCCTTGTCGCCCAGCGCGGATATCGCGCTGATCAAGGTGACGAAGACCCTGGGGCTGGCTGCGGTTTTCCCGAATACGGTCGGCGTGAGCACCAACGACATGGTGTTTGCCTCCGCTTACGATAAGCTGGCGACCAGCCGCGGCATGTTTGCAAACGCGACCGTGGCGGGAAGCCCAGGCAGCCAGTCGGGTGTGCTGCAGATAGATACGGATGTCACCTTCGGCGCCAGCGGTGCGCCGGTACTGGACAGTCGTGGCCTGGTACAAGGGATCATAAGCCGCAGGACCGGATCGAGCCGTGTGGTCGCGGTGGGGGCAGGGGACGCCAAGAGTTTCCTCGCCTCCAAGGGAGTTCGTGTCGCGGAAGATGACCGATCCCAGATCGTCGCCACGACCTCGCGCGCCAGCCGAGCGGCCTCGCTCTCGGCGCGGGTCACGTGTTTGCAGAATTGAGGCGAGACGGATGTGGCAGATGAGTTTGTCCAAGATAGCCGGTTGGGTTGCGGCGACAGCCATCGTGGCGACGTTTTCGCCGGCGCTGGTTTCCGCGCCAGCGCGGTCGCAGGAATATCGCGAGGCGAGCAAGGCGCCGCCGCATTGGACTCAATTCGCGAAGCTGGTCAGGTATCGTTTTGAAGACTGGATGGGAGCGGATGACGAGGTCGGCAATCGTTTCCGGGCCTATCTTCGCGAACACCGCGGAAAAGAGGACGGGGCGCCGCAGATGCTCGAGGTGCGCGCCTGGCTCAATCCTGACGGCTCGGTCGAAAAGGTGACCTTCCCTCCGCTCAACAATGCGCAGGCCGACGCCGATCTGCGGAAGATCCTCACGCGGGGCAATGTCGGGGAGGCGCCGCCACCGGAAATGCTGCAGCCCCTGCGCCTGCGCCTGTTGCTGAATCTGAAATAGCATCACGACCGGGACGACGCCGGGAAAGCCCGATGCCGCGTGGTTTGCGCCGCGCGCTTCGCTGGCGATCCGCACGGCGCACGCGCTGTCCGCGAATCGTAAGGCGCGCAAAAATTTCTTAAGACTTTGATTCAGTCTCGTTCCGGCTCGATCGTCTGTTGAAGTGAGGCACCATGAACGCGGCATTCCGCCGTGTCGTCATGTGCGTGCCCAGGAGACGAGCGAGCACCCGTGCAATCTGAGATCGGTTACAAGCGTGGCGGACCTGCGTCCGCCCGAACGGTGTTGCTCGGCCTGAGGCCTGTCGTGTCGGTGATCGCCGGCGGTCTTTGCGCGCTGACGTGGGGTGAGGCAGGCGCCGCGCCGCAAAGGGCGCCGCAGCCGGCGAATGCACCCACGGCGCAGCAGCCCGCGAATGCGGACAATGCGGCGGCGCCGGCGCAACGCTTCGACATCGACGATTTCGCGGTGCAGGGCGCCGACAAGCTGCCGCAGATCGAGATCGAGGAGGCGATCTATCCGTTCCTCGGGCCGAACAAGAGCGCCGACGACGTCGAGAAGGCGCGCGCGGCGCTGGAGAAGGCCTATCGCGACAAGGGCTTTCAGACCGTCAGCGTGTCGGTGCCGACGCAGAATGCGCTGCGCGGGGTCGTCATTCTCAAGGTGGCGGAGATGAAGGTCGGGCGGCTGCGGGTGAAGAATTCGCGTTACTTCGACATCGAGCAGATCAAGGACCGGGCGGCCTCGCTGAAAGAGGGCACGCTGCCGAATTTCAACGATGTCACCAAGGACATCGTCGCGCTCAACCAATGGCCGGACCGGCGGGTCACGCCCGCGCTGCGCGCTGGCGTCGCGCCGGGCACGGTGGATGTCGACCTCAACATCGAGGACAAGGCGCCGCTCCACGGCACCGTCGAGGTCAACAACGCCAACTCGCCGAACACCACGCCGGCCCGCCTCATCGCCACTGTGCACTACGACAATCTGTGGCAGCTCGGGCATTCCGCCAGCTTCACCTATCAGGTGGCGCCGCAGCGGCCGGGCGATGCCGAGGTGTTCTCGGGGTCGTATCTGGCGCGGATTCCCGACGTCGAATGGCTGAGCTTTTTGCTCTACGGCGTGAAGTCGAGCAGCAACGTCGCCACCGTCGGCGGCACCAACATCGTCGGCCCCGGCGAGATCATCGGCGGCCGCGCGGTGATGACCTTGCCGGGCCGCGAGAACTTCTTCCAGACGCTGTCGGTCGGGGTGGACTACAAGCACTTCGATCAGACCGTGGGGCTCGGCACCGACAGTTTCGCCTCGCCGGTGACCTATTATCCGGTGGTTGCCAGCTACGGCGCGACGTTCCAGAACGAGACCTTCACCACCCAGTTCAACGCCGGCATCACCTACAGCCTGCGGCCGTTCGGCAGCGACTGGACCGAGTTCGACGCCAAGCGCTACTACGCCTCGCCGAGCTTCACGCATTTCAACGTCGACGTCGCGCACACCCAGGAATTGCCGGAGAACTTCCAGCTCTGGGGCAAGGTGCAGGCGCAGGTCGCCGACGGCCCTCTGGTGTCGAGCGAGCAGCTCAGCGCCGGCGGCCTCAACACCGTGCGCGGCTATCTGGAATCCGAGGTGCTCGGCGATGACGGCGTGATCGGCAATCTGGAGCTCCGCAGCCCGGATCTCGGCGCGATGCTGCAGAAGGAGATGAAGGACGAGACCGGCCAGGGCGCGCCGCGTTTCACCACCTTCAACGAGTGGCGGCTGTTCGCCTTTGCCGACGCCGCGCATGTCAGCATCCAGAAGCCGCTGCCGGATCAGCAGTCGGCGTTCAACCTGTGGAGCTACGGCGTCGGCACCCGCTTCAAGGTGTTCAACGCCTTCAATGGCATGTTCGCGCTGTCCGTTCCGATGGTCAGCCAAACCTATACGCGCGCGGGCGACCCGCGCTTCAACGTTCGGCTCTGGGGTGAATTCTGATGATGATGGGATGGGACAAGATGCGGGCCATGGGGAGCGGTGCGAGGCGCGCGGCCGCGAACGCGGCGGCGATGCTGTTGCTGGCCGTGGTGGCGGTGCTGGCGCTGGCGGCGCCGGCGAACGCCTGGTGGAACGATGAGTGGCAGCTGCGCAAGAAGATCACGATCGATGCAAGCGCCGCGGGCGCCAACATCACCGACCCGATCGGCTCGACGCCGGTGCTGGTGCGGCTGCACACCGGCAATTTCCGCTTTGCCTCCGCCAAGGACGACGGCTCCGACCTCAGGTTCGTCGCCGGCGACGACAAGACGCCGCTGAAGTATCACGTCGAGAAATATGACGGGCTGCTCAGCGAGGCGCTGCTCTGGGTCGCGGTGCCGAACCTGCAGCCGGGGGCCAAGGCCGAGATCTGGCTCTACTACGGCAACAAGAAGGCGCTGGCCGCGGCCGACGCCAAGGCGACCTACGACCCCGACACGCTGCTGGTCTATCACTTCAACGAGCGCGGCACGCCGTCGCTGGATTCCTCGGTGTGGGCCAACAACGCCCAGAGCGTCGGCCAGCCGGCGGAAGGCGCGCTCATCGGCAATGGCGTGCGGCTGACCGGGCAGAACCCGGTGACGCTGCCGGCCTCGCCGTCGCTGACGCAGGCCGCCGGTGGCGCGTTCACCTGGTCGGCGTGGATCAAGCCGGCGGCGGCGCAGCCGAACGCGGCGCTCTACAGCCGCCGCGATGCGGCGGCCGGCAATGCGCTGGTGATCGGTCTGGACAATGGCGCGCCGTTCGTCGAGGTGACGACGGCCGGCGCCGCGCAGCGCAGCGGCACCGGCGCGCCGGTCGCACCTAGCACCTGGCATCATCTGGCGGTGGTCGCGAACAACGGCCAGGTGACCTTGATGCTGGACGGCACTCCTTACGCGTCGGTCGCCGCCGCGTTGCCGGCGCTGAACACGGTGGCCCTGATCGGAGGTGACACCTCTGCAACCTCCAGTGCACCTCCGGTCACCCAGGCCGCCCCGTCCGCAGCCGCGCAGTCCCCTGCTGCGACGGCTGCGGACGGCAGCGCGGCGCCGGCGGCGGACGATGCGGCCGCCGCGGCGCCGGTCGCGGTCCCGGCGATGGCGGGCTTTGCCGGCGACGTCGACGAACTGCAGATCGCGAAGATCGCGCGGCCGGCCGGCTTCATCAAGTTCGCCGCGGTCGGGCAGGGCCCCGACCAGGCCAAGCTGATCGCCTTCAGCGTCGATGAGGAAACCGGCAGCTGGCTGTCGGGCTACTTCGCGGTGATCCTGAAGTCGGTCACGCTCGACGGCTGGGTGGTGATCGGCCTCTTGGTGATCATGGCGGCCTTGAGCTGGGTGGTGATGGTCGACCGCTCCGGCTATCTGAACCGCCAGGCCAAGGCCAACGCGGTGTTCATGAAGCACTTCCGCGCGGTCGCCGACGACCTCACCATCCTCGACCGCGGCGCGGATGCCGACGTCGCCACCCTCGGCGGCCGGCTGTCGGCGGCCGATGCCAAGGCGATGAAGGCGTCCTCGCTCTATCGCATCTACCACATCGGCGCCGAGGAGATCCGCCACCGCTTCCGGAATGGCGCCGCCCCGGTGCTGTCCGGCGCCTCGATCGCGGCGATCCGCGCCGCGCTCGACAGCGGCGTGGTCAAGGAGATCCAGCGGCTGAACCGGCTGATGGTGATCCTGACCATCGCGATCTCCGGCGGTCCGTTCCTCGGCCTGCTCGGCACCGTGGTCGGCGTCATGATCACCTTCGCGGCGATCGCGGCCTCCGGCGACGTCAACGTCAACGCGATCGCGCCCGGCATCGCGGCGGCGCTGGTCGCCACCGTGGCCGGCCTCGGCGTCGCGATCCCGGCGCTGTTCGGCTACAACTACCTGATCTCCAAGATCAAGGACCTGACCAGCGACATCCAGGTCTTCGTCGACGAGTTCGTGACCAAGATGGCGGAGTTCTACTCCGCCGACCGGCCGGACCCGACCCTGCACCGCATGGCCGCGGAGTAAACGGCGATGCAGCTGCAGAGCGACTCCAAGCCGTATGACGACATCAACATCACCCCGATGTTGGACCTCGCCTACGTGCTGCTGGTGATCTTCATCATCATGACGACGGCGACCGTGCAGGGCCAGAAGGTCAACCTGCCGAAGGCCTCGGCCGCGCCGTCGCTGGCGACGCAGACCACCAAGGCGATCACGGTCGCCAACGACGGCAAGATCTTCCTCGACACCATTCCGGTGACCTTGCCCGAGCTCGAGCAGCGCCTGGTGCAGCAGAAGGCGCTGACGCCGGAGTTCCCCGTGGTGCTGCGCGGCGACGCGCAGGCCCAGTACCAAAGCGTGATGGACGTGCTCGACCTCTTGGGCCGCATCGGCCTCAACCAGGTTGGACTCGCCACCAAACCGCTCGTGAAGTGATGCGATCGTCGATCCCGGTGCCAACGCCTCTTCCTCACACGCCCATTCGGCGCAAACGCGCCTATGAGCGTGCGCTCGATGCGCTGCAGCGAGCGCTCGTCCGGCTGCGGCTGGTCGGGCCGGCTCTCGATAACCTTGCCTCCGATGCCGCGAAGGGAGGGGATTGCGTGAGTTCTGTCGTTCTGCCGTTTCCCATTCGGGGCGAAGCGCTTCTGGTCAAGCTGGCGAACGAGCTCCGCGGCCGCGTCACGGCCGGAGAGCTGGAGGATGATCCGTTCCTGGCGACGATCTCGCGCGGCCGCCGGCCGCGCCTGTCGATCGACCGCGACGCCTATGTCGAGTTCAACGCCGAAGACGAAACCTTTCATCTCAAGATAGATGCCTCGCCCGTACTAGCGCTGACGCTGGAGACGAAAGAGTTCACAAGGCTCGTTGAATTCGTCTTTCAGTATTTCGCTGAGCGCGATCGCGGTCTGCGGCAGGTCGAGGTCGTATCGTGAGCAAGCTTCGGGACGATTGGAATCTGCCGGACGAGCCGTCAGATCGTCAGCGCTCTATATTCCGCGGCCCCGGGATGCGCTACGGCGCGGCGCTTGTGGTGATCGCCTTGCTGTTCGGCGGGGCAGGCTACTGGCTGTTCGGCGGGGACGATCTGCCGCCGCCGCGACAGGTCCGCGAGATCACGATCGTCAACATCACGCCGCCACCTCCGCCGCCACCGCCACCTCCGCCGCCCGAGCAGAAGATGATCGAGCAGCCGAAGATGGCCGAACCGGAGTTCAAGGAAGAAAAGCCCATCGAGAAGCCGCAGGACGAGCCGGTCAAGGACGCCAAGAACGACGAGCCGCCGGGGCCGCTGTCGCTTGACGCGCAGGCGACCGGACCGGGCGATCTCTTCAATCTCGGCGGCAAGCCGGGCGGCAGTCCTTACGGCGGTGGGGGCGGCGGTGGCAGCCGTTGGGGCTGGTACGCCTCGATGGTGCAGGCGCAGATCGAATCCGCGCTGCGCGCCAACAACAGGACGCGCCGGGCGGTGATGGAGGTGCAAATCCGCCTGTGGGCCGACAGCACCGGCCGCATCAACCGGGTTCAGCTCGTGCCGTCGACCGGCGATGCCGAACTCGACACGCTGATACGTAACGACATTCTCGGCAGTCTGACGCTGCGCGAACCGCCGCCGAAAGACATGCCGATGCCGATGGTGACGCGCGTGACCGCGCGTCGGCCGAGCTAACGCGACGTTTGTCAAACACAACGGACTACAAGAGGACTGGGGACAAAATGTTTGAGATTAATCCAGGTGCACGCCGGCGCACGCTGCTGCTCGCTGTCTCGCTGGCTGCGCTGTCCTGCGTGGCGCCAGCACTTGGCCAGCCCGCGGACGAGGCCGGTGCGCCTGAGAAGAAGGTGGAGTCCAAGCGGCCGAAAGTGTCGGATGCCAAGCCGACCTCGCCGAATACGACGGTCAATCTTCTCAACCTCATGGTGAAGCGCAAGCTGCTGAGCGAGGATGAGGCGCAGTCGCTGATCAAGCAGGCCGAGGACGAAGCCTATGTGTCGCGCCAGGCCTCCAAGGACGCCACCAGCAAGGCGGATGAAGCCGCGAAGGCAGCGACCGCGGCCGCGGCTGCCGCCAATCCGCCCGGCACCCGGCACGTCACCTATGTGCCGGAGATCGTGAAGCGGCAATTGCGCGAGGACATCAAGAAGGAAGTGATGGCAAAGGCCGAGAAGGAGAACTGGGCCTCGCCGGGCGCGTATCCGGAATGGGCGCAGCGCATCCGCTTCTACGGCGACGTGCGCGCTCGTTATATGGGCAGCTTCTTCCCGACCGGCAACGATCCGGGGCTGATCAACTTCAACGCCATCAACTCAGGCTCGCCTTACAATCTGGGACCAGACAACCTCAACCAAATCCCGACGTACAACACCTATCAGAACCGCAACCAGGTGCGGCTGCGCGCCCGCCTCGGCATGGACGCCGACCTCACCAACGGCTTCGCGGCGGGCCTGCGGATCGCGACCGGCGAGAGCAACTCGCCGGTCTCGACCAACCAGACGCTGGGGGGCAGCGGCTCGAATTTCTCCAAATATTCGATCTGGCTCGATCGGGGCTTCCTGAAGTATCAGCTCCCGAACCAGGACGTGGTGGCGCAGGTCGGGCGTTTCGACAATCCGTTCTGGTCGCCGACCGATCTGGTCTGGTACCGCGAACTCGGCTTCGACGGCTTCGCCGTGCAGGCCAAGCAGGAGGTGATTCCGAACATTACGGCGTTCGGCGTCCTGGGCGCGTTTCCGATCTTCAATACCGACTTCAACGCGGGTACCAACGCGTCTTACGAGAATGGTGGTGGAAAGCTTCCGAGCCACGACAAATGGTTGTTCGGCGCCCAAGGCGGCTTTGCCGCACGGTTCGACCCGGTCTCTGAGTTCCGCTTCGGCGTGGCCTATTACGATTTCGAGAACGTGCAGGGGCAGCTCTCCGAGACTTGCTTTGTCGGCTCGAGTTCGGATAGCTGCAGCTCGGATCTGTCGCGGCCGCTGTTTGCCCAGAAGGGCAACACCTACATGATGTTGCGCAACATCTACAGCGATGTCCACAATAATTTGGGCCAGAACCTTCAGTTTCAGTATTTCGGACTGGTCCAGAAATTCCGCCCGGTGGTCGCCAGCGCCTCGCTCGACCTCGGCGAATTCCATCCGTTCCACATCGTGCTCGACGGCGAATTTGTCTGGAACTCAGCGTTCAATCGCGCGCTGACGATCCCCGGCACCGGGCTTGCGCCTGTGTCCAACGTCCCCGGCATCGCCATCAACAACCGCGCTGGTACCGCGAGCGGGTCGGTGCTTGGCCCGTTCAACGGCGGCGACATGGGCTGGATGACGCGCGTCACCGTCGGCAACAAGGAGATCAAGCACTTCGCCGACTGGAACGTGCATGTCGGCTACAAATACCTGGAGTCGGACGCGACGCTCGATGCCTTCGCCGATTCCGATTTCGGGCTCGGCGGCACCAACCTCAAGGGTTACTTCCTCGGCGCCAATGTCGGTCTCAGCGAGAACGTATGGGCGTCGATGCGCTGGCTGAGCGCCAACAACATCGCCGGCTCGCCCTATGCCGTCGACGTCCTCTTGGTCGATCTCAACGCAAAGTTCTGATCATGAAGATACGCATCCTCACCTTCCTCACGGCGGCCGTCGCGGTGTGTTCGCATCTCGAACCCGCCCGCGCCGATGCCGAGACCGACCGGCTGCGCGAAGCCCTGCGCAGCGCCACCCTGCAGACCCGGCAACTGGAGGACCAGCGGACGGCGCTGCAGGCCAAGCTGGCCGACGCCGAGCGCGACAAGGCCGCGGCGAAAGCCCAGGTCGACGCCGCCAAGGCGCAGGTCCGCCAGACCGAGAAGCAGCATCGCGAGGCCGTCGACGAGTTCAACAAGCGCCTCGCCGAGCGCGACGAGACCTTGGAGAAATGGAAGTCGGCCTATGAAGAGGCGGCCAATGTCGCGCGCGACAAGGACGCCGCGCGGGCCAAGTTCGAGGGCGAGGCCAACGCCTACAAGGCCGCGACCAAGGGCTGCGTCGCCAAGAACGACCAGATGCTGAAGGCCGGCCGCGAGCTGTTGAAGCAGTACAAGAGCGTCACGATCGGCGACACCATCGTCGCGCATGAGCCGATGCTGGGGCTGCGGCGGGTGGAAATCCAGAACAACATCCAGGACAGCGGCGACAAGATCCTCGACCAGAAGGCAGAACCATGAACATCTCCTCCCTCCGCGGTGCACCCCTGATGCGATCCTTCCGTGTGTCGATGATGGCGACGGTGCTGGCCGCGCTCCCGCTGGCCGCCGCCGCCCAGACGGCACCGCCGCCGGTGCCGCAGCGTCCGGTGCAGGCCGTCGCTAAGCCGAAGCCCGTGGCCCCCGCCGCAGTGGCCCCGCAGCCGGCGGCGACGACGCAGGGCGCGGCCACCGCCAAATCCGGCGCCGGCGACGACGTGATCGCCCGGGTCGGCAGCACCAACATCTCGGCCGACCAGATCCGCGCCTATGTCGCCGCGCTCGGGCCGCGCGAGCGCGCCGCGTTCGGGCAGGATCCGAACCTGCTCAGCCAGGCGGTGCGGTTGATGCTCGCCAACCGCCTGGTGCTGCAGGAGGTCGCGGCCAAGAAGTGGGACCAGCAGCCGGCCATCGCCGAGCAGCTCGACCGGGTGCGCGAGAGCGCGGTCGCCGAGCTCTATCTGCAGCAGGTCTCGACGCCGCCGGCGAGCTTCCCGAGCGAGGACGACCTGCAGAAGGTCTATGACGCCAACCGGGCCTCCTTCCTGATGCCGCGGCAGTTCGAGCTGGCGCAGATCTTCGTGGCGGTGGCCAAGGACGCCGACAAGGCGGCCGAGGACAAGGCGAAGAAGACCGTCGAGGACATCCAGCGCAAGCTGAAGGCCCCCGGCGCCGACTTCGCCGCGCTCGCCAACGAGACCGGCGAGGTCAAGAATGGCGGCGAGCTTGGCTGGCTGGCCGAGACCCAGATCCGGCCGGAAATCCGCACCCAGGTGATGGCGCTCGCCAAGAACGCGATCGCCGAGCCGATCAAGCTCGACGACGGCTGGCACATCATCAAACTCACCGACACCAAGGCCTCCTACACAAGGACCTTGCCGGAGGTGCGCGAGGTGCTGGTGCAGCAGATGCGCAGCGAACGCGCCGCGATGCTGCGGCGGGCCTACCTCGCCGAGCTGCTCAAGCAGAATCCGCCCGTCATCAACGAGCTCGCGCTCTCCAGCCTGATCGGCGGCCCGACGCCGGCGGCGCGGTAGCCTGTGCGATGGCCGCCGTGCCGCCCATCGCCGAACCGGCGCCGGACTGGAGGCTGACCACCGGTCGGCTGCGGACGCTGCTTGCGATGTGCGGCTATCGCGGCGCCGTGCTCGCGACCTGGCGGCGGCATGTGCTGCCGGCCGGGTGCCGGGTCTGCCTGCAGTTCGGCGATCAGCTCGCGCGCGACGGCGACGGCCTGACCCGTGTGGTGATCCGCTGCAGCCTGGAGCTCAACGGCCATGACGCGCGCATCGGCGAGGTGACCTATTGGCAGATCCGCAAGGTGGTGCCGGCCACGGTCGACGGGCAGCGCGTCCATTTCGAGCTCGAAACCGATCTGTTGCTCGGCAGCATGATCCGGTTTGACGACGTGCTGACGCAGGGGGCGGAGATGCTGCGCCATCTGCGGCTGTTGATCGCGGATGCGCGGCTGACGCTGGCGCATCTGCCGGTCAACGACCGGCTTGGCGAGGAGGCCCGTGCGCCGGTGCTGCGGATCGAGGCCCGCTTCGCCGCCGACCTCGCCGCCGGACGCTCCGGTCTTGTGGTGCCCGATCCGCAAGACGCCGGCGGGCCGGCCACCGCATCGTCCCGCACCACCACGCGCCATGTCGGCCTCGGCCTCGCCGCCTGCGATTGCCTGACCGACCAGGTGCTGCCCGAATTGGCGCAGGCGGCGCGCGCCCTGATCGCGCAGGAGCGTTCGCCCGGGACGGCGCCATGGCCCTCCCAGGTGCTGCCCGCAAGCGCCGCCCTTTGATGCCGATGACGCAACGATTGTCGTCGGAACACTGCAACGTCTGCAACACACGCCGGCAGCATTCCGCTGCCATTTGACGATCCGCTCACCCACAACCTGTTACGGAGTTTTCCATGTCCGACGCCACGATCACCAAACTGACGCTCGACAGCCTGCGCGAACTGTTTCAGCTCGCCGGCTATCGCGTCGAGACCCTGACCGACCCGGTCGCCAACATCTCCTACCTGCGCTCCGGGACCAATGGGCTTGCGTTCGACGTCCGTCCCGGAAACCGGATCGCCGGCGACGAGCAGAGCTTCATCGATGTCGCCCTCATTGCCGTGCTGCAGGTGCAGGGCGAACTGCCGCTTGAGCTGGTCAACCGCTGGAATGCGACCCGCCGGTTCGCGCGCCTGCAGCTCAGCCCGCCGTTCCTCGCTCTGTCGCTCGATTTCTCGGTGGCGGGCGGCGTGACGCAGAACAATCTGCGGGCGCAGATCGAAATCTGGGATCACCTGGTGCAGCAGCTCGTGGCCTATCTGCGCGAAGAACTGGCCAATCTGGCAAAGGCCAAGGCGCCGAATGCACCCGCTCCCAGCACAGCCTTGCAGACGCCCGCGACGGATCGCGATCGCGTCGCCGAGACAGACCTGCCCCACACGGTTCAGTAGCCGCGCCAGATGCGGATGAAGGCCGCTATCCATACCGGCGGAAGCCGCATCTTGTGGCGACGACGAAGCGCGCGCTGGTTCGGCGCAGCGCTCGGCGCGCTTGCCGTCTTGCTCGGGGCCAAGCCAATCTCGGCCAAGGCCGCAACCGACGTGGATGGCAGGCTGAACGCGGACCCAGCGCCGGCGGCCTGGCAGGACTTCGCCAAGCGCCTGCAGCTTCGATTGCAGGAGCGCTTGGCGTCGGAATCGACGCCGGCGCTCCGCTTCCATGACGCGGTCGCAAGGCGCGCATCTGATGCCAGGACGGCGTCCCCGTCGATTGTCGTGCGCGTATGGGTGATGCCCGATGGCAAAGTCCAGCGCATTGAGTTGGAAGGCCTCGACGACGACGCCTCGCATGATCTGTCCACGCTTCTGATCGGCGATGGCGTTGGCAGCACGCCGCTCGATATGCCGCAGCCGCTGCGGATGCGGCTCTCGTTGCGTCCGAAGACACGCGTGGAGGATTGAACGTGCCGGCACCGGCATCGCAGCGATGGCGCGGCTTGGTGGCGGCAATGGCGGTACTATCCGCCGCGTTGATGACGGCTGCCGGCCGGGCGGAGCCAGCCGCGAACGATGCGAGTTTCCCCATCCGTTACGCCGCGATCGAGATGCCTGCGGATACGGCTCCCGCACCGGGCCCGCCGTCTGCCGGACCGCTGGCTGGTTCTTCAGCTCCGGCCAAGCCCCAATCGCCGATGAACCGCAGCGACGCGCTGGCCTACTACCGCGCGCTGATCGAGAAGGAGGCCGGGCGGCAGGGACTGGCGCCGGCCATTGCCGAGGCGGTGATGGCGGTGGAGAGCGGTTATAACCCCGGCGCAATCGGCGGTGTCGGCGAAATCGGGTTGATGCAGATCCTGCCGTCGACGGCGCGCATGCTGGGTTTCACGCGAAGCAATGCCGAGCTCGCGATGCCCGAAAACAACATCCGTTACGGGGTGACCTACCTTGCGCAGGCATGGCGTCTTGCCGGCGGCGACCTTTGCACAGCGACGATGAAATATCGCGCGGGCCACGGGGAGACGCGCTTCTCCCATCTCTCGGTCAATTACTGCCTCGCGGTCCGCGCCAAGCTCTTCGCGCGCGGATTTCCCGTCACCGGCAGCGTCCCGGCGGCAACCTTCGGCAAGCCGGCGGGGCTAGGCGGTGGCTGCGGAAAGAAGTGTCTTGGCACAGCCGGCATCGGCCGCGTCGATCTCGCTGGGCTCAATACGAGGCTCAATGCAATCGTCATGCAGGTGCGCAGCGGAAGGTGAGGGGTGCTGGGCTCGGATGGCGATGGAGCGACAGCGCTATGAGCCGTTCCATCGGCCGCGGTGAAAAGCCGGTTTCCGATCAAGCTGTTGGTGGGATTTGTCTAGTCTGGCTGGGGAACCTGGATTCGAACCAAGACAAACAGAGTCAGAGTCTGTTGTGCTACCGTTACACCATTCCCCAAGAATTGCTCAACGGCATCAATAGCTTAAGTCTATGGCCGGGGCAATACCGGCGGGCGGGATCATGGCAAATCGCCGCCTCGCTGCGAGGTCCTTCTACTGTTCGGTCAGGGCCTTGGCAAGCAGGTATGGCGCGTGTTTCCAGGCAAAATGCGGCCGGCCGCAGGTAGGGATCGGCGCAGCGGTTGATTTCGATGCTTCCTTGATTCTTGAAGCGAGGCCGTCGCCATCGGCGGCAACCCTGTAACGACAGCGCTCGGTCACGCCTGACGCGGCGTCAACACGCGCAGTGACGCGCCATCTCGCACTCGGATGCGCACGTACGTGCAGGGCGCGATTGCCTAGCGTTGAAGCAGCGATAGCGCGATCGGCTCGCGTGATGCGCATGCGGACTCGCGCCTGGCTTGGCTTGCCGAGGTCGGGGTGCCATGCGATGCTGGTGTACCAAGAAAATTGGGGGCGGGCCTGCAACGGCTCGTGCGCTTCCCATGCATAAAAAGCCCGGCATCGGGCAAGGGATAGTGGAGACGTTCGAAGATGAGATTTTCACATGTCATCGGGCTGTTTTCGGCTGCCGTCATGTCGGCCGCGCTGGTGGGCAATGCCGCGGCCCAAAGCAAGACCGTCAAGATCGGCGGCATCTTCCCGATGAGCGGCAATGCGGCGAGCATCGGCGTTCACGTCAAGCATGCGTTCGATGTCGCGCTCGACATCATCAACAACCCCCATCCCGAGCTCGGCAACTTCCCGCTCGCCAAGAATGGCGGCCTCGCAGGTCTCGGCGGGGCCAAGGTCGAGATCGTCTACGCCGATAACCAGGGCAGCCCCGCAACCGGGCAAAACCAGGCGCTGCGGCTGATCACGGAGGAAAAAGTGGTGGCGTTGACCGGCGCCTATCAGTCCGGCATCACGCTGACCGCGAGCGCGATTGCCGAGAAATACAACATCCCCTTCGTCAACGGCGAGTCGGTGGCGCCCAATCTCACCGAGCGCGGCTTCAAATGGTTCTTCCGCGTCACGCCGATCGCGACCGATTTCGCGCGGGTCTATTACGAATTCCTCAACGACATGAAGGCCGCCGGCGCCAAGACCGACAATGTCGCGATCCTCCACGACAACACCGAATACGGCGCTTCCGTCGCCAACACCCTCACCACGGCGTTCAAGGAGAAGGGTATCGCGGTTGCGCTCGACGTCGCCTATGCCACCAACGCGACCGACGTGCAGGGCCAGGTGCTGCAGCTCAAGGAGAAGAAGCCCGACGTCGTCATCGCGATCTCCTATACGTCGGATGCGATCCTGTTCGCCAAAACGATGCAGGCGCTCGATTACAAGCCGCCGATGCTGCTCGCCGACGACTCCGGCTATTCCGACCCGTCCTTCATCAAGGCGGTCGGCAAGATCTCGCAAGGCGTCTTCAACCGCTCGTCCTGGAGCGTCGGTCCCGCGGGCTCGCCGACCGCGATCATCGCCAAGATGTACAAGGACAAGAGCGGCGATGACATGGACGATACCGTCGCGCGCCAGATGCAGGCGCTGTTCGTGCTGTGCGAGGCGATCGACCGCGCCGGCTCGACGGAACCCGCTAAGATCCAGGCCGCGTTGAAGGCGACCGACCTCAAGCCCGATCAGATCATGATGGGCTACAAGGGCGTCAAGTTCGACGACAAGGGCCAGAACATCCTGGCGTCCGGCCTCATCATCCAGCTCCAGGACGGCGAGAACTACGTCTCGGTCTGGCCGAAGGCGAGCGCCGAGAAGACGCCGATCATGCCCTACAAGGGCTGGTGATGAATTTCTTCACCTCTCCCATCGGGAGAGGTCGATTTGCGCAAGCAAATCGGGTGAGGGGTTACGCTCTATCGATAGACCTGATCCCCTCACCCGGCGCTTCGCGCCGACCTCTCCCGACGGGAGAGGTGGTCAGGGGGGTTGACGGCCAAATGATTCAACCAAGAACAATACGCGCACATCCATGACCTTCACGCTTGTTCAGGTGATCGTCGGCGGCCTCTTGCTGGGAGCTGTCTACGCACTGTTCTCCTCCGGGCTGACGCTGGTCTGGGGCATGATGAACGTGGTCAACTTCGCCCATGGCGATTTCGTCATGCTCGGCATGTACGTCGCGTTCGTCGTCTACACGCTGCTCGGCGGCGGGCCGCTCATCGGCGCGCCGCTCGCGACGCTGTTGCTCGCCACCCTCGGCGTCATCGTCTATTTCGGCCTGATCCGCGACATCATGAAGGGGCCGATGCTGGCGCAGATCCTCGGCACCTTCGGGCTGGCGCTATTGCTCCGCTATTCGGTGTTCTGGTGGTTTGGCGCAAACTTCCTGTCGCTGCCGGAAAACCTCGTCGGCGGCACCTTCGACATCTTCGGCATCCGCATCCAGGCCTCGCGCCTGCTGGCCGGCGTGGTCGCGCTGGTGGTGACACTCGCCCTGCATCTTCTGCTGACGCGCACCACGCTCGGCTCGCGGATGCTGGCGGTCGCGGAGGATGCGACGGCCGCGCAGCTCATGGGCATCCGGCCCGACAGCATGCAGGCGATCGCCTGGGCGATCGCGGCCGGCGCCACCGGCCTTGCCGGCGCGCTGATCGCAACCTTCTTCTACATCGTGCCGACGGTCGGCGAGACGCTCGGCATCGTCGCCTTCGTCACGGTCTCGCTCGGCGGCTTCGGCAGCGTGCCCGGCGCGCTGATCGCGGGGCTGCTGATCGGCGTGATCGAGTCGCTATCGGGCTATCTGATCGGCGCCGTTTACAAGGACATCGTGGTGTACTCGCTGTTCCTCGGCTTCCTCTGGTTCAGGCCACAGGGCCTGATGGGCAAGACGTGATGCGGCGCACGCTCTGGCTCCTGATCGCGCTTGCGCTGGTGGTCGCTTATCCGCTGGTGTTCACGACGCCGTTCCAGCAACGGCTCGGCGCGCTGGTCCTGCTCTATGCGATCGCAGCCTCGGCGTGGAACATCGTCGGCGGCTACGCCGGCCAGATTTCGGTCGGCCACGTCGTGTTCTTCGGCTGCGGGGCCTACGCCGCGATGGGCGCGTATACGCATTTCGCGCTGTCGCCGCTGGTCGGAATTCCCGCCGGCATCGTCTTTGCCGTGCTGATCGCGGCCGTGATCGGCCGGCCGACGCTGCGGCTGTCGGGCCACTATTTCAGCATGGCGACGATCGCGGTCGCCGAGCTCGCGCGGCTGATCGTTACCAACACCGAATATCTCGGCGCCGCCGTTGGCCTGAGCGGCCCGACCGTGCCGCGCAACGTGTTCGATCTCTCCTTCATCTCGGCGCTGCCATATTACTATCTGTTCCTGGCGGTTCTGATCATCACGCTCGGCATCACCTGGTGGATGACGCGCAGCAGGATGGGCTTCTACCTGCGTGCGATCAAGGATTCCGAGCGCGCGGCGCGTTCGCTGGGCGCGCCTGCGAGCCGCATCAAGCTTTACGCCTACATGCTGAGCGCAGGGCTCACCAGCGTCGCCGGCGCGCTCTATGCGATGATGTTCGGCTTCGTCGATCCGGAGTCCGGGCTCGGCATCCTGATCTCGGTGAAGATCCTGATCATGGCGGCGCTCGGCGGCGCCGGACTATTGTTCGGCCCATTCGTCGGCGCTGCAATCCTGGTGCCGCTCGAGGAAATCTCCAACAGCCTCTTGGGCGGCAAGGGCGCCGGCCTGACCTTCGTCGTCTATGGCGCCATCATCGTGCTGATCGCGCGCTTCCAGCCCGGCGGCATCCTGGCCCTGATCAACCGTCTGTGGGCGAAGCGTCGGGCCAAGCCGATGGAAGAAGGCATCGAAGAGGCCGGCCATGCTTCTTGAAGCGCGCGGGGTCACCAAGGCTTTTGGCAACTTCAAGGCGGTCGATGCGGCCAGCGTCACGCTGGGGCAGGGCGATATCCTCGGCCTGATCGGGCCGAATGGCGCCGGCAAATCCACCTTCTTCAATTGCCTCACCGGCGATCTCGCGCTGACATCGGGCCAAGTGCTGTTCGAGAACCACGACATCACGCAGCTGTCGCCGGAGGCGCGCGCACGGCTCGGCTTGGCCCGCACCTTCCAGGTGCCGCAGACCTTCGAGGGCATGACGGTGCTGGAGAACGTGATGATCGGCGCCTTCCTGCGCACGCCGCATCGCGTCGAGGCCGAGACCAAAGCCCGCTCAGTGCTGGAGCAGGTCGGCATGATGCAGCTTGCGGATGCGCCGGCGCGCTCGCTCGGCACGCCCGGCCGCAAGCGGCTGGAGATCGCGCGGGCGCTTGCAACCGAACCCAAAGTGCTCCTGCTCGACGAGGCGATGGCAGGGCTGACGCAGCGCGAGGTGCAGCTTGCGATCGAGCTGGTGCGCGATATCCATCGCTCCGGCATCACGCTCGTGATCGTCGAGCACATCATGGAAGTGATCATGTCGCTGGCGAGCCGGGTGATGGTGTTCCACCAGGGCAAGGAGATCGCGCGCGGCACTCCGCGCGAGGTGACGTCCAATCCGGCCGTCATCGCAGCCTATCTCGGCACCCGTGCCGCCAAGGCCGCCGCCGGCCACACCCCGATCGAGTTGATGGGCGGGCCCGCGACATGACCGGGCCGCTCTTGAGGCTCGAACATCTCGAAGTGCGCTACGGCGACCTGATCGGCATCTCCGACGTCTCGCTGGATGTGCCCGCGGGCAGCGTGGTCGCGCTGCTCGGCTCAAACGGCGGCGGCAAGACCACGACGCTGAATGCGATCGCTGGCCTGATCCCGGTGCATGCCGGCAGCATCCATTTCAACGGCGAGGCGATCGCGGGGCAGAGCGCGTTCGCGATCGTGCGCAAGGGCCTTGCTTTGTCGCCGGAAGGCTGGCGGCTGTTCGTGCAGCAGAGCGTCGAGAACAACCTTCTGCTTGGCGCCACGCCCTTGCGGGACAAGACGCGCGCCAGGACATTGCTCGAGCGGGTCTACGAGATCTTCCCGCGATTGAAGGAACGCCGCAGCCAGCGCGCCGGCACCATGTCCGGCGGCGAGCGGCAGATGCTTGCCGTCGGCCGCGCGCTGATGAGCGATCCGAAACTTCTGATGCTGGATGAGCCGTCGCTCGGCTTGGCGCCGGCCGTGGTGGAGTCGATGTACGAGACGTTCGGCCGGCTGCACCGCGAGGGGCTGACGATCCTGCTTGCGGAGCAATCGATCGAGCTCGCGCTGGAAGTTTCCGACTTCGCCACCGTGCTGCAGGTGGGCAGGAGCGTGCTGTCAGGCACAGCCGCGTCGCTGGCGCAGGATCCGCAGGTGCAGAAGGCATATCTCGGCGGCTGATGCGACCTTGTAGGATGGGTAGAGCGAAGCGAAACCCATCATCTTCTTCGCGGGCGGCAACCAATGGGTTTCGCTTCGCTCTACCCATCCTACGGGCTACGAACAGCTCACTCCGCGGCTTCCTTGACGGAACGCTCTTCTTCGCGCCGATGCTCCTCCTCGTCCTCTTCATCGGTCGAGCTGCTCCAGCCCGCGAACATATTGGAGAGCTTGTCGAGATAGAGGTAGACCACCGGCGTCGTGAACAGTGTCAGCGCCTGGCTCACGATCAGGCCGCCGACCATGGCGTAGCCGAGCGGCTGGCGGATTTCCGATCCTGTGCCGGTGCCGAGCATCAAGGGCACGCCGCCGAGCAGCGCCGCCATCGTCGTCATCATGATCGGGCGGAAGCGCAGCAGCGCTGCCTGCCGGATCGCAGCCTCGGGCTCCAGGTGATCGTCGCGCTCGGCCGCGATCGCGAAGTCGACCATCATGATGCCGTTCTTCTTGACGATGCCGATCAAGAGGATGATGCCGATCAGCGCGATCAGGCTGAAGTCGAAGCCGGCCGCCATCAGGATCGCGAGCGCGCCGACGCCGGCCGAGGGCAGCGTCGACAGGATGGTGATCGGATGGATGTAGCTCTCGTAGAGGATGCCGAGGATCAGGTAGACGACCACGAGCGCGGCGAGGATCAATAGCGGCACAGTGCTCAGCGATTGCTGGAACGCCTGCGCGGTGCCCTGGAAGCTCGAATTCAGCGTCGGCGGCGCACCCATCTCGACCATCGCCTTCTGCACCGAATTGGTCGCTTGTCCCAGCGCCACGCCCTGCGCGAGGTTGAAGCTGATGGTGATCGCCGGGAACTGGCCCTGGTGGCTGATCGACAGCGGGCGCACCGGCACGCTGGTCCAGGTCGCAAAGGTCGACAGCGGCACCTGCTCGCCGGTTAGCGGTGACTTCAGATAGATCTTGTTCAGCGTGTCGATGCCGGCCTGCAGTTCGGGCAGCACTTCCAGGATCACGTGATAGCTGTTGAGCTGGGTGAAATATTGCGTCACCTGACGCTGGCCGAACGCGTCATACAGCGTGTCGTCGATGAGCTGCGGCTGGATGCCGTAGCGCGAGGCGGTGTCGCGGTTGATCTTCAGTTCGAGCGTGGTGCCGTTGGTCTGCTGGTCGGTCGCGACGTCGCGCAGTTCCGGCAATGTCTGCATCTTCGCGAGAATCTTCGGCGCCCATTCGTTCAGCTCGGCGAGATTGGCGTCCTGCAGCGTGAATTCGAATTGGGTGCGGGTCGGCCGGCCGCCGAGGCGGACGTCCTGCGCCGCCTGCATGAACAGCCGCGCGCCTTCGACCTGCTCGAGCTTTGGCCGCAGGCGCGCGATGATCTGCTGCGCGTTGGCGGAACGCTGGTCGCGCGGCTTCAGCGTGATGTACATGGCGCCATTGTTGCCCGCCCGGCCGCTGCCGCCGATGGCCATGGCCACCGTCGCGACGTCAGGGTCGGCGAGCACGATCTTGCCGAGCGCTTCCTGCTTGCGCTTCATGTCGACGAAGGAAATGTCCTGGTTGGCTTCCGAGGTCGCGGTGATCAGGCCGACGTCCTGCTGCGGGAAGAAGCCCTTCGGGATGACCACGAACAGGTAGACCGACAGGCCGAGCGTCGCGAAGAAGATCATCAGCGTCGTGAACTTCCAGCGCAATGCGAGGTCGAGCACGTTTTGATAGCCCCGCAACATGGCGTCGAAGCCACGCTCGCTGATCTGGTAGAAGCGGCCGTGCTTGGTCTCGCCATGGGCGCGCAGGAAGCGCGAGGCCATCATCGGCGTCAGCGTCAGCGACACGAACATCGAGACGAAGATCGTCATCGCCAGCACGACCGCGAATTCGCGGAACAGGCGCCCGATGATGCCGCCCATCAGGAGCAGCGGGATCAGCACCGCGACCAGCGAGATGCTGATCGAGACGATCGTGAACCCGATCTCGCTCGCGCCCTTGAAGGCGGCCGCCATCGGCTTCTCGCCTTCCTCGATATAGCGCGTGATGTTCTCCAGCATCACGATGGCGTCGTCGACCACGAAACCCACGGCGATGGTCAGCGCCATCAGGGACAGGTTGTCTAGCGTGTAGCCGAACACCCACATCAGTGCACAGGCGCCGAGCAGGGCGAGCGGCACGGTCACAGTCGGGATGACCGTGGCCCAGAAGCTGCGCAGGAACACGAAGATCACCATCACGACCAGCCCGATCGTGAGCAGCAGCGTGAATTGCACATCCTCGACCGCGGCGCGGATCGTGGTGGTGCGGTCGCTGATGACGTCGATCTTGATCGCCGGCGGGATCGCGGCGACCAGCCGCGGCAGGGTTGCCTTGATCTTGTCGACGGTGTCGATGACGTTGGCGCCGGGTTGCTTGAAGATGACCAGGAACACGCCGCGCTGGCCGTTGGCCCAGGCCGCCTGCTTGGCGTCTTCCGGGCCGGCGACGGCCTGGCCGATATCGCGGATTCGCAACGGGCCGCCATTGCGGTAGGCGATGATGACGTCGTTCCAGGGGGCGGCCTTCAGGAGCTGGTCGTTGGCGTAGATCGTATAGGCGCGGGTGTCGCCGTCGATATTGCCCTTGGGACTGTCGACGGTGGCGCTGGCGATGGCGGCGCGCACGTCCTCCAGCGACAGGCCCTTTGCCACCAGCTTGGCCGGATCGATCTGGACCCGTACCGACGGCTTCTGTTGACCGCCGATGATGACCTGGGCCACGCCGGAGATCTGGCTGATCTGCTGCGCAAGCTGCGCGTCGACGGCATCGCTCACCTCGGTCAGCGGCAGCGTCTCCGAGGTCGCCGACAGCAGCATGATCGGGGAGTCCGCCGGGTTGACCTTTCGGTAGGTCGGCGGCGACGGCAGGTTCTTCGGCAATTGGCCGCTCGCCGCGTTGATGGCGGCCTGTACGTCGTTGGCCGCGCCATCGATACTGCGATTGAGATCGAACTGGATGGTGATCGATGCGGTGCCGAGATAGCTCGTCGAGGTCATCTGGGCGACGCCGGGGATCTGCGCGAATTGGCGTTCCAGCGGCTGCGCCACCGAGGTCGCCATGGTTTCCGGGCTGCCGCCGGGCAAATTCGCGGTGATCTGGATGGTCGGGAAGTCGACCTGCGGCAGCGGCGCGACCGGCAGCAGCGGATACGCCACGAGGCCGACGAAAAGAATGCCGGCCATCAGCAGCGAGGTGCCGATGGGGTAGCGGATAAAGGGAGCGGAAATGCCGTAGCTCATTCCGGCTTCACCTTGGATTGCGTCGCATCCGAGCTCGCGACCGCGGTGCTGACGAGCACGCCGGGCGAGACTTTGTATTGGCCTGAGGTAATCACCTGCTGGCCTGGCGATAACCCCTCATCGACCACGGATTTGCCGTCGATCGAGTAGCTGACCTTGATCCGGTGCAGCTCCGCCTTGTTCTCCTGGCTGACAGTATACGCGTAAAGCCCGTCCGTGCCATGCTGGACGGCATCGTCGGGAACCACGGTCGCATCCTTCAGCGTCCGCACCAGGAGCCGCGTCGATACCGATTGGCCCGGCCACAGCGCGTGGTCCTTGTTCTCGAACACCGCCTTCAGGCGGATGGTTCCGCTGGTCGTATCGACCTGGTTGTTGATCAGCGCGAGAACGCCGGTGGACAGGAGGCGCTTGCCGTCAGTGGAGTAGGCGATGGTCTTCGGCGGGGAGGCCGCCAGCGCCGCCTTGATGTCAGGCAGTTGGTCCTCGGGCGCGGTGAAAATCACCGCGATCGGCTCGATCTGGGCGATCGAAACGATGCCGGTCTGGGTCGCGGCATTGACGATGTTCCCGACATCGACCTGGCGCAGGCCGGCGATCCCCGTGATCGGCGCCTTGACGGTCGCGTAATCGAGCTGCGTCTGCGCATTCGTGATCGCCGCATCGTCTGCGGCGATCTGCGCCGTCAATTGCGCGACCATGGAGCGCTGGGTGTCAGTCTGCTGGCGCGTGGCGAACTCGCCGAGCCGGGTGAAACGCTGCAGATCGAGCTTGGCGTTGGCGAGATTCGCCTCGTCCTGCTGCTTCTTGGCCGTGGCCTGGTCGAGCGCGGCCTGATACGGGCGCGGATCGATCTCCACCAGGACGTCGCCCTTGTTGACCAGCTGGCCTTCCTGGAAGGCGATCTTCATGATCTGTCCGTCGACGCGGGTGCGGACCTGGACGGTGTTGAAGCCCTGCACGGTGCCGAGGCCGGTCAAATAGACCGGGAAATCGGCGGTTTCGACGCGTGCAATCCGAACCGGGACGGGCGGACGGGCAGCGGCGGCAGTCTTTTGCCCGTCAGCTTTGGTGTGCCCCCCGCCATAGCGCTGCCAGCCAAAATAGCCCGCGGCGCCGACGGCGGCGACCAGCAAGAGCCAGCCTATCGTTCGTGACTTGGACATGCGCGCTCATGGGTTCGGAGACAATTATAGGTGTTTAAAACCGTTCCGGGGAAACCATATAATGCGTCAGCACTTAATGCGTACACACACTAACACTTGAGAATCCTAAACATTTGGAAAGGTTTAGGAGCGCGTTCCTGAAGCCTCGATCCGTCCGTTGAAACCGACATGTCGCTCGATCTGAAACGCCAGCTTGTTTCGCAGCTTGTCGAGAGTTCACGCCTGTTGCGTAACTATATCGACCATCGTGCGAAGACGCGTGGCACCACGCGCGCGCAATGGATCGTGCTGTTCCGGCTGCGGGAGCAGGAGGGGCTGTCGCAGGTCGATCTCGCCGATGTGCTCGAACTGCAGCCAATCTCGCTGGTGCGACTGCTTGACCGACTGGTCGAGCACGGGCTGCTCGAGCGCCGGCCTGATCCGAAGGACCGCCGCGCCAACCGCCTGTTCCTCACCGATCGCGGCCGGCAGCTGGTCGACGATCTCGACAGCCTGCGCGATGCGATCGCAACCGACGTGCTGCGCGACATTCCCGATCAGCGGATCGAGGCCAGCCTTCAGACGCTGCGGGACCTCAAGGATCGCATCAAGTCGCTCGGCGAAGGCCCGGACGTTGCGGTGAAATAAAGCACTTCACCTCGCCCGCAAGCGGGAGAGGGAGTTTCTCTCCCGGTTGAATCCGGACTCGATGTCGGTCATATCGCAGCCCGCGAGCGAAATCGGGGTGAGCGATGGACGAGCTGAACGGACGCATGATGGCCTGCCAGATCCTGATCACGGGATTGATCGCGCGCGTTGCCAACGAGCAGAAGGATCCGCTGCGTTTCATCACCGATTTCCGCGACGAGATCAAAGCGGTGGTGAATGGAGTCAATATTGCAGGCGAGAACACCGATCGCGTGCGTCAGGTCGCACAGCGGACGGTGGACGAATTGTTCTCGCTGATGAAGCCGCCGAGCGCCGATTAAGCTTCGTTTACCGCCGAACTGTGCGGTGATTGATTTCGCAGCGGTTTTCCTGCTCTTTAGAATCGTTATTAGAATAGTTTGAAATAATCAGATTAGAAGCGTTCTGATCTGGATCGATTCAAACGAGCGATCGACGCATTCGCGTTGACCCGAAATTTCGTCGCCGATACCACCCGCCCATCGTCGCGTATCAAAGCGCATAGATCAGAATTCATCGCGGGGGCGAGTGATGAGCAACATAAAGACGCCGAGGTCGCTGCGTTTCGAGGTGGCGATCAACTCGGCCGGCGAACGGCTTGAGGGCTACTCGGGCAAGAAAGTGTCGACGGTTGCGGGCCTGATCGCGGCCGCATCGTTTTCCGGCGCCGAAGCGCAACAGCCCAATTTGCCGCCGGTGAATGTGGAAGCGCCCGTGGCGCGGCCGCGGCCGGCCAACACCAAGCCGACACCGGATCAGGTCCGCGCCCGCACCGCACTCAGGCGCGCGTCACGTCGCACGCAGCAGACACGGGTTGCGGCCGTGCCTTATCCCAACGCCGGTGGGCTCAATGCCGATCGCGATCCCTATGCGGATCCTGCCGCGCCTTACAAGGTCGATCGCGTGCAGGCGTCAGGAAAGTTTCCCGAGCCGATCCTGAATACGCCGAAGACGATCACTGTGCTCTCCAGGCAAGTGCTGGACGACAAGAACGCCACCACGTTGCGGCAGGCCGTGCTGAGCACCGCCGGTGTCACGCTCGGCACGGGCGAGGGCGGCAACGCCTTCGGCGACCGCTTCTTCATCCGCGGCTTCGATGCCCGCAACGACATATTCATCGATAGCGTGCGCGACGCCGGCGTCAGCATCCGCGAGAACTTCTTCACCGAGCAGGTCGAAATCCTGCGCGGCCCCGGCTCTTCATTTGCCGGCCGAGGCACCACCGGCGGCGCCATCAACATCGTCACCAAGCAGGCGACGACGGAGGGCAGCTTCTACAACATGGATACGACGTTCGGCACCGACCGCACCAAGCGCGTCACGCTCGACGTCAACCAGGTGATCAGCCCGACGCTTGCCGTGCGCGCGGGCGGCCTGTTCCAGGACGCGGGCGTTGCCGGCCGTGACTACGTGTCCGATGACCGCGGCGGCGGGTTCGTTGCGGCGAAGTGGACGCCGATCGATGCGGTGAAGGTGACTGCAGGCTACATTCACACCGATATTCACGGCCTGCCGGATTTCGGCGTGCCCTATTTCCGGCCGAGCACCGCGAGCAAGGCAGGCGGCCCGTTCCCGGATTTCGGCGTCAACCGCAACAATTGGTACGGCTTCACCGATCGCGACTTCTCGCAGGTGAAGCAGGATATCGGCACCATCAACGCCGAGGTGCAGGTCACGCCGGATCTTACGCTCAGCAACAAGACCAGGGCCTCGCGCTCGCTGTTGAATTACATCGGCACGCTGCCTGAGGCGCCGGTCCTCAGGAATCCGCTGATTTTCTCGACGTTGTCGGCCAATCCGCAGAGCCGCTATCAGACCACCGATACGCTGGCCAACCAGACCGAGGCCACCTACAAATTCGACACTGGCGGCTGGCGCCATACGGCGCTCGCCGGTGTTGAAGTGTCGCAGGAGCGCTCCAGCATCGACAAGTATACCGGCTTGAGTTCGGAAGCCATTGGCGCGCCGTTCTCGGGCACGGGCTCTGTCACGGGTGTCAGCGTGTTCAACCCGCAATACACATTCCTGCCGTTCGGCACGACCCCGACGCTTGCAGGTCTCCCAACCAAGATCGGAATCGACACTACCAGCGGCTATCTGCTCGACACCGTCAACTACCACGATCTCGTCATCCTCAACGGCGGCATCCGCTACGATGATTACAAGATCAACACGAGCGGCTTCGGCACGGTGAACGGCGTGCCCAACGTGTTCGGGACGCAGTCGGCCGAGTTCGGTCTGCCGAACTTCAATTTGGGCATCGTGCTCAAGCCGCTTCCGATCGCGAGTGTCTACGCGGCCTATGCCACCTCTTCCAATCCCGTCGGTGCTGAGTTCGACGGCACCAGCACGGCGTATGGCGGCCTCTCGCCGGTGCTGAACGGTAACACCAATCAGATCTTCGGTCCCGAGAAGAACACGGCGATCGAACTCGGCACCAAATGGGAGTTGTTCGATCGGCACCTGTTGGTGACGGCGGCGCTATTCCAGACCGAAAAGGATAACGCGCGTGAATCGGTCAATATCACGCCGGCGACCGCCACCGCATCCTGTCCCTATCCCGCGAACACAAGCGGCACCGTGCCCTGCATCAGTGCCGGCGCTGCCTACCGCATCCGCGGCATCGACCTCGGCCTTGGCGGCAAGATCACGGACAAATGGAGCGTGTTCGGCGGACTGGTGCTGATGCAGTCCGAGGTGACGAAATCGCTCGTTCCGCCCGCGAACACGATTCTCTACACCACCAATGTCGGCCTGCCGCTCGCCAACGTCGCGCATCAATCGTTCAGCCTGCTGACGAAGTACCAGCTCACGGACATGTGGGAGATCGGTGGGCAGGCGGTCTACCGTTCCAAGATCTATGGCGGCACGTTCCTCGCGGCGAACCAGGGTACGCAATTGCCGAGCTACTGGCGCTTCGATGCGTTCGCGGAGGCGAAGCTCAACAAGAACTGGAGAGTCAAACTGTTCGTGAACAACATCTTCAACAAGCTTTATTACGACGCGTTGTATCAGAGCCCGGCTCCGTTCGTGCTCGAGGCGCCAGGTCGCGCCGCCTATCTCGTCGTATCGGCACGGTTCTGAAACGACAGGGCATGCTGATTTGCGTTCCGAATGTGCTGAGCAAGACCGATGTGGCTGACTTCCGTCGCATCATGGATGCCAGCGCCTGGGAGGATGGACGTTCGACGGCAGGCGCCGCATCGGCGCTGGTGAAGCGCAACGAGCAGTTGCCGCCGGATAGCGAGGTTGCACGCCAACTCGGCAGCCGCGTGCTGTCGGCGCTTTCGGCCAGTGCGCGCTTCATCTCGGCGGCGATCCCACTTAGAATCTTTCCACCTTTGTTCAACCGTTACGTCGCCACCGACGGTCATCATTTCGGTCTGCATGTCGACAACGCGGTGAGGGGAGACCATCTCACCGGCTTGCGGATACGCACCGACCTCTCGGTCACGCTGTTTTTATCGGAGCCGGATGAATATGATGGCGGCGAGCTCGTCATCGAAGATCTCTACGGCTCGCATGAAGTGAAGCTGCCGGCCGGCGACCTCGTTCTTTATCCTGCTTCTAGTTTGCATCTGGTCACGCCGGTGACGCGGGGCGCGCGGGTTGCGTCTTTCTTCTGGCTCCAGAGCATGGTACGGGAGGCGCACGCTCGCAGTCTGATCTTCGATCTGGACACCGCTATCCAGGCCTTGGTGGAGCGGCTTGGGCGAGACGATCCCGAAACGGTCAAATTGACCGGCATCTATCACAACTTGATACGCCACTGGGCCGAAGTATGAACATCCTAACTACCCGCGCGACACTCCTTGCACTCTCCGTGCTGACGCTGGTCTCGTTTGCAGCACCGTCGTCGGCGCAGCAGCAGATGGCGCCCGCCGCTCCCGCTCCATCTGCGCCTGTCGCGCAACAGACTGCTCCCGCCGCGCCGCAACCGCCGGCAGAGGCGGCGACGCCGGCGCAGTCACCCTCCGCCGCCGCGTCGGTTGCCTCGCAGGGAACTCAAGACGTCAGTGCAGCGCCCGCCGAGGGCGACGGCAAGAAATCGGCGACCATCGCCGGACTGAAGGAACTGTCGCCCTGGGTGATGTTCTGGAATGCCGACATCGTCGTGAAGGCGGTGATGATCGGTCTTGCCTTTGCATCGCTGGTGACCTGGACGGTGTTCATCGCCAAGATGATCGAGCTTACCGTCGTGCAGCGCAAGTTGCGCGCCGCGCTCGCCAAGATCAGCGATGTGCGCTCGCTTGCTGAAGCGCAGTTCGCGCTCGGCGCCAAGGGCAGCGTGCTGTCGACCCTGATCGCGGCGGCGATGCGGGAAGGGCGACTGTCGGCCGGCATCTCCAGCGACGCCGGCATCAAGGAACGCGCGGCATCGAGTTTTGCCGAGATCGTGCGTGCCGAAGGCCGCCGCATTCGCGTCGGCATGGGCCTGCTTGCGACCATTGGCGCGACCTCGCCCTTCGTCGGTCTGTTCGGCACCGTCTGGGGCATCATGAACAGCTTCATCGGCATCTCGAAATCGCAGACCACCAACCTCGCGGTGGTCGCGCCCGGTATCGCCGAGGCGCTGCTCGCGACCGCGATCGGCCTCGTCGCGGCGATCCCGGCCGTGATCATCTACAATCACTTCTCGCGGGTGACGAAGGGTTATCTGGAACTGGTCGGCCGTGCCTCGGGCGCGGCTGCGCGGCTGCTGTCGCGCGACCTCGACCGCACCAATGTCAGCGTGTCCAGCGGCGCACATTCGCGCACGGCGGCGGAGTAGGCGATGGCTGTCTCGATCGCGGACAATGACGGCGACGACGACGATTTCGCGGAATCGCACGAGATCAACGTCACGCCATTCATCGACGTCATGCTGGTGCTGCTGATCATCTTCATGGTGGCCGCGCCGCTCTCCACCGTGGACCTGCCGATCGATCTGCCGACGTCGAGCGCGACGCCGCAGAAGAAGCCGGATAAGCCGACCTATGTCAGCATCAAGTCCGACCTGACGCTTGCGATCGGCGAAAATGCGGTCAAGCGCACTGAGCTGGTGCATTCGCTCGATACCTTGGCCGACATGAGCAAGGATAAGTATGTATTCCTGCGCGCGGATCGCGCGGTGCCTTATGGCGAGCTGATGGGGGTGATGGAAATCCTGCGCTCGGGCGGCTACAACAGGGTCAAGCTGGTGACGCTCGAAGGTGTTCCCGGCGCGCCTGCCGCACCGCAAGCCGCCGAACCGGCAAAACCTTGACGACGGACAGCGATGTCTGACCTCGATCTCGAGCAGAAGCCTTCCCGACGGCTATGGATTTGCGCCGCAGCGACGGCGCTTGCGCTGCATGTTGGCGGCGCGGCGCTGGCGCTTGCGAATTTGCGCGGCGATGACGTCGGCGACGGCTTGGGCGCAAATGCCGCCGAGTTCGCGGTGGAGATGGCCTCGCCCAAGGTCGAGGAGGAGAATCTGCCGCCGGGTCCTGACGCCGATGCGTCGCAGGCCGCTCCGCAGCTCTCCGAGCAGAAGGCCGAGGTCAAGGAGACCGACCTGCCAAAGGACGTGCCGCACGAGTCCGAAGACCCCGACCGCATCGTCACGCAGAACGACTCGAAGAAGCCCCAGGAAGACGATCCCAAGGTCCAGGCTGTCCAGACCCAGGCCTCCGAAGAGGCGCCGGCCCAGGAAGCAACCGCGCGGCAGACGCTGGAGGAGAACGCGCCGGAGGCCGAGCAGGCCAAGGCCCCCAATCGCGGCATCGGCAAGGACAGGCAGAAGCTGACCGCCGACTGGGGCCGCAAGATCAGCGCCTATTTCGAGCTCCACAAGCGCTATCCGCACAACAAGAGCAGGGCGACCACCGTGAAGGTCAGCATCGTGCTGAACCGCCGCGGCAATATCGTGAATGTCGCCGTCGCGGAGTCCTCAGGCGACCCGGCCTTCGATGACGCGGCCATCTCGATGGTCCGTCGGTCCGATCCGGTCCCCGCGCCGCCAGCCGAACTCACCGAAGACCAATTCGCCTTCAGCCTCGACGTGAACTTCAAGAAGCCGAAGTAACGGATTGAGGCACAGGGCGGATTAGCTCGTAGGATGGGTAGAGCGGAAGCGAAACCCATCGGTCTCAAAGCAAGCTGCGCGAATGATGGGTTTCGCTTCGCTCTACCCATCCTACGGCTGCAACGCGGCTCTAGCGCCAGAAATAGCGGATGCCGACGTAGACCACGACGAGGCAGGCGAAGATCAGCGCCACAGGGAGCGGCCGTTTGCCTGTCGGGCCCGATACCCCCGGCTTCTTGGCGGGGAGGCGGCGGAAGGCGGTGACATTGCCGCGGTCGGCGACCGGCTCGCGGGAGGGGGCGGGGACATCGGGCGGCGTGCCGGCACCGCCCATCTCGGCATAATAGCTCTTGTACATCAGCTTGATGGTGGCCTCGCTCGCCTCAAGCTCCGGCATCTGCTCCAGGAGCTTGTTGTAGGTGCCGAGGAAGTTCTGCGCGTCGGCCGACAAGGACGACGTGCCGTTCAGCTTGGCGAGCATTTTCCAGGTCGCGAAGTCCGCTCTGGCACGGGTGTCCGCACGTCGAGCGATCAGCATATCGGCAGCTTTGATCAAGAGGCCCTCGCGATTTTTTCTCAACCTAGGCGTTGCCGGTGATGAGGAGAAGCGCACCTATCACATAGCCGGTCAGTGTCCTCAGTATCGCGGAAATAATATCAAGATTGAGACCAAGCTGCGAACCGAGCAGGGGCAGCAAGATCAAAAGCCCGATCAGGATCAGCAACCCGTAGGGCTCGAGGCGCGCGAGCGGCTCAGCGAGCGGCCGGGGCAAGAGCCCGACCGCCACCCGGCCGCCATCCAGCGGCGGGATCGGCATCATGTTGAAGATCGCGAGCACGATATTGATGAGGAAGGCGTTTTTGAGATTGTCCGCGACCCAGCGCGCGCTGTCCGGCGGGACGAATGGGAGTAAGTGGAATGCCAGTGCGGCAACCAAAGCGAGAATGATGTTGGTGGCGGGGCCGGCCAGCGCCACCCAGACCATGTCGAGCCGGGGATGCTTGAGATTGCGGAAATTGACCGGCACCGGCTTGGCATAGCCGAACAGGAAGGGCGACTGCGACAGCAACAGCACGGCGGGCAGGACCACTGTGCCGAAGGGATCGATATGCTTCAGCGGATTGAAGCTGACGCGGCCGAGCTGCCAGGCGGTGTTGTCACCCAGCCGGTGGGCGACGAAGCCGTGCGCCGCCTCATGGAAGGTGATGGCGATCAGGAGCGGCAGCACCCAGACGGAGATGGTGTAGAGGGAGATGTTCAAGGGGGATATCCGGTCGCGGCGGCGCCGCTCTCAACCACACATGATGGTTGCGGCCGGGTTCCGGCGCAAGGCGGAAATGCGCTGCGACGCATTAGCGCGGAATATCGGCCGTCAGCGTAGCTTCTGCACTGCCGGATCGGCCTCGACGACCTCCTTGGGGCCGGATTGCGTCGTCGCGATCCAGATGCCCGCGAACACGGTCACGATGCCAATCACCAGATTCCAGCGCAGCGGCTCGCCCAGCAGCGCGGCGCCGACGAGCGATGCCGCGATCGGATTGACGGTCACCGAGATCGCGACGCGGGTCGGCGTCGTGCGCTCCAGCGCGAATGCCCAGAGATAGAACGTCAGCGCCGCGCCGAAGGCCCCGAGATAGACCGCGCCGAACCATTGTGGGACACCGAAAGCGGCGACCGGGGCAAAACTGCCACGCGCGAGCGAGGCGAGGATAAGGCAGGCGGCACCGGCGGCCATGGCCATCGTCGTGAACGGGATGGGGCCGGAGCGGCGGATGAAGGGCCTCGACCAGATGCTGTAGAGCGCCATGCAGAGCGCGGCCGCGACCATCAGGAGATCGCCGCGCCACGCCCCATCAGGCGCGGTGCTGAGGCCGGAGAGCAGGGCCATGGCGACACCTGTTATCGTCACCAGTACGCCCGTGGTCTTTCGCACCGTCAATTGCTCGCTGCCAAGCGCCGCGCCGACCGCCATCGTCAATAGCGGCAATGTCGAGAGCGCGAGCGCACCGCGCGCCGCCGTCGTGAAGATCAGCGATGCGTTGAACAGGATCGGGAACAGGGCGAAGAACAACAGGCCGAGGCCAATCACCGCCGGCCAGTCGCGTCGCGCCGGCCAGCCTCGTCCCTGTATCAGGACGAGCGGAAGCAGCAGCAGGAAGCCGATGCCGAAGCGGAACGCGCCGATGGCGAGCGGGTCGATGGCGCCCACGAGGTAGCGCGTTGCCCCGATCGACGTGCCGCCAAGCGCGCTCGAAAGCACCGCGGCCAGGACACCCCAAGTTTCGCCCATCCGGCTTGACCTCATTTTTCGGTTCTTGCCGACGGTAGGGGACACGCGATAATCAAGAAATCAAATTTATCTTATGGATAAAATCACGGTTCGTTATGAGCATGGATCCGGACCTCCTGAAGGCATTCGTTGCGGTGGCGGACCATCGTTCCTTCACCCGCGCGGCCGTGGCGCTGAACCGGACGCAATCGGCGGTCAGCATGCAGGTGAAGCGGCTGGAAGAGCGGCTGCAGGCGGAGCTGTTTCATCGCACCAAAGCCAATGTTGACCTCAGCGCGGCCGGCGAAGGCCTGCTCGGCTATGCGCGCCGCATCCTCAGCCTGAACGAGGAGGCGATGGGCCGCGTCCGGGAGCACAAGGTAGAGGGGCGCGTCCGCCTCGGCGTGATGGACGACTACGGCACGCTACTGGTCCCGCCGCTGCTCGCCAGCTTCGTCGCCAATTATCCGCTGATCCATATCGAGATGGAGACGGGGCTGACTTCGTCCATGACCGACCGGCTCGGAGAGGCCTACGACCTCGTCATCGCCATGCTCCCGGAAGGACGCGGCGAAGGCGAACTCCTGCGGTGCGAGCAGGCGGTGTGGGCGGCGAGCCCGGAGCATCGCGTCGAGGAGCTTGATCCGCTTCCGGTGGCGCTTTACCCGCAGGGCTGCCTGTTCCGGAGTTGGGCGATGCAGGCGCTTGACGCTGCGAAGCGGCCGTGGCGGCTCGCCTTCGTCAGCCACAGCCTCGCGGCGGTCGAGGCGATCGCGGTGCAGGGATTGGCCGTGACCGTGGTCAAGGCCGGGACCTTTCCGCCGCGGCTCCGGCGCCTGTCGGATCGCGACGGCATGCCGCCGCTGCCGCGCGCCGAGATCAGGCTGCATCGCGCCGCGAACCTGTCGCGCGCGGCGTTACTGTTGGCCGACCATCTGGTCGCGGAGCTCCGCCAACCGATTTAATTAGTAGGTCGCGCGGCCGCCCGAGATGTCGAACACAGCGCCGGTGGAGAAGGCGCAATCCTCCGACGCCAGCCAGGCGACCAGCGCGGCGAGTTCTTCCACCAGCACGAAGCGGCCCTTCGGAATCTTCGACAGCATGAAATCGATATGCTGCTGCGTCATCTGGTCGAAGATCGCGGTACGCGCCGCCGCCGGCGTTACCGCGTTGACGAGGATATCGTGTTGCGCGAGTTCCTTGCCGAGCGATTTCGTCAGCGCGATCAGGCCGGCCTTCGACGACGAATAATGCGCCGCGTTCGGATTGCCTTCCTTGCCGGCAATGGAGGCGATGTTGACGATGCGGCCGTAGCCCTGCTTGAGCATCGCCGGCACGATCGCCTTGCAGCAGATGAAGGGGCCGTCGAGGTTGATGCGCAATACCTTGCGCCATTCCTCGAGGTCAGTCTCCCACACGGTCTTGTTGATGCCGGCGATACCGGCATTGTTGACGAGGATGTCGATCTTGCCGAACGCTTTCAGCACTTCGTCGCGCGCTTTCTCGACGCCGGCGGGATCGGTAACGTCGACCTTGAAGGCGGCCACCTCCGGGCCGATCTCCTTCGCGGTCTTCTCCGCCAGCGCGATGTCATGATCCCAGATCGCGACTTTGGCGCCGGAGGCGACAAAGCGATCGGTGATTGCGCGCCCAAATCCCTGCGCGCCGCCGGTGACAACCGCAACGCGGCCGGTGAGATCGTATTCGTTCATGGTGTGCTTCCTTGAAATTAGAGTGTCCAGCCGCCGTCGATGGCATGCGCGACGCCGGTGGTGAACGCGCTCTCGTCGCTGGCGAGATAGACGGCGAGTGCGGCGATCTCCTCGGCGGTGCCGAGCCGGCCCATCGGCTGGCGGGCGATGAACATGTCGCGCCCTTGCGGGCCTGCGGCGGCGGCGCGCTGTAGCATCGAGGGCGTCTCGACCGTGCCGGGGCAGATGCAGTTGCAGCGGATGCCTTTGGAGATGAAGTCGGCCGCGACCGAGCGGGTGAGGGCGGCCACCGCCGCTTTGGTCGCTCCGTAGGCGTAACGGTTCGGCGCGGCCTTGAACACGCCGGCGGCGGAGGCGATGTTCACGATCGCGCCACCGCCCGCGTCCAGCATGCCCGGCAGGAAGGCACGGATCGTGCGGTGCATCGACTTCACATTGAGATCGAAGGAGAAATCCCAGTCCTCATCGGAGCAATCGAGCACCGTGCCGTGATGGACGAAGCCGGCGGCATTGAGCAGGATGTCAGTCTTGCCGACGCGCTTGGCCATCGCCGCGACCGCAGCGGTGTCGCGCACGTCCAGCCGCGCCACCTCGGTGACGCCCTCCCGCTTGAGCAGCGCAAGCTTCTCCTCGTCGATATCGGTGGCGAACACGGTGGCGCCCTCGCGCGCAAAGGCCACCGCGCAAGCGCGGCCGATGCCCACGGCCGCTGCGGTGACGAATGCGCGCTTGCCCTTCAGGCGGTCTGACATGTTGTCTCCCTTCATTCTGCCCGTCATTCCGGGGCACGCGAAGCGTGAGCCCGGAATCCATTTGTCCGCTCGCGTTTGTGGCGCAATGGATTCCGGGTTCGCCGCTTCGCGACGCCCCGGAATGACGCCGACCTAGTGATTATCCCTGGCCACCCCGACCTTGCCGGCGATGTCGTGATAGCGGGTGGCGAGTTCGAGGCAGGCGCCGGTGGCCTGCTGGCCGACGGTGGCGCGATAGAGTTCCTGCCACGGCGTCTGGTTCGCCGGATAGCGGAAGCCGCCATTCGCCTTCAATTCGGCATGCCGCTTCTTCACCTCGTCATCCGAGATCAGGATGTTGGCGGTGCCTTTGTTCAGGTCGATGCGCACCCGGTCGCCGGTCTTCAGGATCGCCAGCCCGCCATCGGCGGCCGCTTCCGGCGAGGCGTTGAGGATCGACGGCGAGCCCGAGGTGCCGGACTGGCGTCCGTCGCCGATGCACGGCAGGGACAGGATGCCGCGTTTGATCAGCGCCGCCGGCGGCTGCATGTTCACGACTTCGGCACCGCCGGGATAGCCGATCGGACCTGCGCCGCGGATGAACAGCATGCAGTGCTCGTCGATCTCGAGCGAGGGATCCTCGATCCGCTTGTGGTAATCCTCCGGCCCCTCGAACACGATGGCGCGACCCTCGAAGGCGTTCGGGTCCTTCGGGTTGACCAGATAGCGGTCGCGGAACTCCTTGGAGATCACGCTGGTCTTCATGATCGCGGAATCGAAGAGATTGCCGCGCAGTACCAGGAAGCCTGCGTCCTTCACCAGCGGCTTGTCGTAGGTCCAGATCACGTCGGCATCGGGCCGGGCTGCATCCTTGCAGTTCTCGCCCATGGTGCGGCCGTTGACCGTCACCGCATCTTCATGGATGCGCTTGCGCGTCATCAATTCGCGCACCACCGAAGGCACGCCGCCTGCGCGGTGATATTCCTCGCCGAGATAGAAGCCGGCCGGCTGCATGTTCACCAGCAGCGGCACGTCGTGGCCATATTTCTGCCAGTCGTCGATCGACAATTCGACGCCGACATGGCGGGCGAGTGCGTTGATGTGGATCGGCGCGTTGGTCGAGCCGCCGATCGCCGAATTCACCACGATGCAGTTCTCGAACGCCTTGCGGGTGAGGATGTCGGAAGGCTTCAGGTCCTCCCAGACCATCTCGACGATGCGCTTGCCGGTCTCATAGGCGATCTGGCCGCGCTCGCGATAGGGCGCGGGAATCGCCGCGCATCCTGGCAGCGACATGCCGAGCGCTTCGGCCAGCGAGTTCATGGTCGAGGCGGTGCCCATCGTGTTGCAATGGCCGACCGACGGCGCCGAGGAGGCGACGACGTTCATGAACTCCTCATAATCGATCTCGCCGGCGGCGAGTTGCTCGCGCGCCTTCCAGACCACGGTGCCGGAACCTGAGCGCACGCCATTGTGCCAGCCGTTCAGCATCGGCCCGCCCGACAGCACGATCGCGGGCAGGTTCACGGTCGCCGCCGCCATCAGGCAGGCGGGTGTGGTCTTGTCGCAGCCGGTGGTCAGCACCACGCCATCGAGCGGATAGCCGAAGAGAACTTCGACAAGGCCGAGATAGGCGAGATTGCGATCGAGTGCGGCGGTGGGCCGCTTCCCCGTCTCCTGAATTGGATGGGTCGGAAACTCCATCGCGATACCGCCGGCTTCGCGGATGCCTTCGCGCACCCGATGCGCCAATTCAAGATGATGGCGATTGCAGGGCGAGAGATCGTTGCCGGTCTGCGCAATGCCGATGATCGGTTTGCCGGACTGCAGTTCCTGCCGCGTCAGTCCATAATTAAGGTAGCGCTCGAGATAGAGCGCGGTCATGCCGGGATTGTGCGGGTTGTTGAACCATTCACTGGAGCGGAGCTTGCGTTTGGTGACTGGCGTAACGGGCTTGTTCATTGTTTCTCCCCGAGCGCAAAAGGCATGCTGCACTGCACTCAGCCTTGTTTCATTGACGCAACTTTATGCACGTCGACCGACTGTTCGCAATTGATTGAGCGCCGCGATATTCAACTTTGATCCAACGACATGGCGAAAAAATTCTGCTAAGAGGCAGCTCAACTTGAAGAGTGGGCAGGGGCCTTTGTGGTCCTAACCGCCGCTAGAATCGGAGGGAATTGAATGGCGTCGGTGCAGATTAGCGACGTGCGCAAGTCGTTCGGTGGGTTTGAAGTCCTGCACGGCGTGACTGTTCCGATCGAGGACGGCGCGTTCGTGGTGTTGGTTGGCCCCTCCGGCTGCGGCAAGTCGACGTTACTGCGCATGCTGGCGGGACTGGAGAACATCACCTCCGGGACGATCTCGATCGGCAATCGCGTCGTGAACAACGTGCAGCCGAAAGAGCGCGACATCGCGATGGTGTTCCAGAACTACGCGCTCTACCCGCATATGACCGTTGCCCAAAATATGGGCTTCTCGTTGAAATTGCGGAATGCGAACCAGCAGGACATCACCTCCCGGGTCAAGAAGGCCGCCGAAATCCTCGCATTGACGCCGCTCCTTGAGCGCTTCCCCCGTCAATTGTCGGGTGGTCAGCGCCAGCGCGTCGCAATGGGGCGCGCGATCGTCCGCGATCCCCAGGTGTTCCTGTTCGACGAGCCGCTGTCCAATCTCGACGCCAAGCTGCGCGTCGCCATGCGCACCGAGATCAAGGAACTGCACCAGCGGCTGAAGACCACGACGGTCTATGTCACCCACGACCAGATCGAGGCGATGACGATGGCCGACAAGATCGTCGTCATGCATGACGGCATCGTCGAGCAGATGGGATCGCCGCTCGAGCTCTATGACAAGCCCGACAACCAGTTCGTCGCCGGCTTCATCGGCTCGCCCGCAATGAACTTCCTCAACGGGCATCTGAAAGCCAACGGTCAGGTTTATGTCGAGACCGAGGAGGGCGCCCGGTTGCCGCTGGCGACCGCGCCGACCGCTTCCGACGGCAAGCCGGTGGTTTATGGCATCAGGCCCGAGCATCTCGACCTCGCCAGTGACGGCATCGAGGCCGAAGTCATCGTCGTCGAGCCCACCGGTTCGGAAACCCAGATCGTGGCGCGCATCGGCAAGCAGGACATCATTGCGGTGTTCCGCGAGCGACACGACGTCAAGCCCGGCGAAAGGATTCATTTGCGGCCGCGCGCGTCGTCCGCTCACCTGTTCGACAAGGACACCGGCCACCGTCTTTAGAGCATGATCCGGAAAAGTGGAGACCGGTTTTCCGAAGAAGATCATGCTCGAACAAAGAGCTAGAGCGGGATGACAATTCGAAGAAAAGTCATCGCGCTCTAGGCAGCCGGATTAACAAGCCCAAGCAAGACCATAAAATTAAGGGAGAAGACTTGAAATGAATAAGTTTACGACCGATCGCCGCTCGCTGCTCAAGGGCGGTGCGGGCCTTCTGGCAGCCGCCGCGACGATGTCGGGCGACGAACTGCTGGGCTATGCGAAGGCCTGGGCGCAGACTTCGCCGTGGAAGCCGGAGCCGGGGGCCAAGATCAACCTGTTGCGCTGGAAGCGGTTTGTTGAAGCCGAAGACGTCGCCTTCATGAAGATCGTCGACGCCTTCCAGAAGGCCAACAACGTCACCATCAACGTCTCCAACGAATCCTACGATGACATCCAGCCCAAGGCGTCGGTTGCCGCCAATACCGGGCAGGGCCTCGACATGGTCTGGGGTCTCTACTCGCTGCCGTTCCTGTTCCCGAGCAAATGCGTCGATGTTACCGACGTCGCCGACTATCTCGGCCAGAAATGCGGCGGCTGGACTGACTCCGGCAAGGCCTACGGCATGCTCAACGGCAAATGGATCGGCATTCCCGTTGCCGCCACCGGCGGCCTCGTCAACTACCGCGTCGCCGCGGCCGAGAAGGCCGGTCACAAGGAGTTCCCGAAGGATCTCGCCGGCTTTGCCGACCTCGTGAAGGGCATGAACAAGAACGGCACGCCGGCCGGCATGGCGCTGGGCCATGCCTCGGGCGACGCCAACGGCTGGCTGCACTGGGCGCTGTGGGCCCATGGCGGCAAGATGATCGACAAGAACAACAAGGTCGTCATCAACTCGCCCGAGACCGCCAAGTCGCTGGAGTACGTCAAGGGCCTCTATGAGAACTTCGTGCCGGGCACGGCCTCATGGAACGACAGCTCCAACAACAAGGCGTTCCTCGCCGGCCAGCTTCACCTCACCACGAACGGCATCTCGATCTATGTGACGGCGAAGAAGGAGAATCCGCAGATCGCGGAGGACATGAACCATGCGCATCTGCCGCCCGGCATCGACGGCAAGACGCGCGAGCTTCATCTCGGGTTCCCGATCCTGATCTTCACTTTCTCGAAGTATCCGCAGACCTGCAAGGCGTTCACCGCCTTCATGCTGGAGCCGGACCAGTTCAACCCCTGGATCGAAGCGGCGCAGGGTTATCTGTCCCACTTCCTCCTCGGCTACGACAAGAACCCGGTCTGGACCGCAGATCCGAAGACGACGCCTTACCGCAGCGTGGCGCAGAGCGCGTCGACGCCGGCCGGCGAGGCGCAGATGAGCGAGAACGCGGCGGCTGCGATCGCCGACTTCGTGCTCGTCGACATGTACGCGAACTACTGCACCGGACGCGAGGATACGAAGACCGCGATGGCTTCGGCCGAACGCGCGGCCAAGCGCATCTTCCGCTAAGCGAACGGCCGGCGCGAAGTGCCGCGCCGGCTTTGGATATGAAGGTGATCGGGGCGACGCTCGGCCGTGGGGGCTCGGGCCGGGCGTTGCCTTCGATTTGGAGTTGGAGACGGAATGAGCACTGTCCAGACATCGATGCCGGTACAGGCTGCCGCTGCCGGCGAGCAGTCACTTTGGTCAAGACTGCGCGCCAGCCGTAACTGGGCGGCGCTGTGGTTCATGCTGCCGGCCGCGGCCTTCCTGATCCTGTTCCTGGCCTATCCGCTGGGGCTCGGCATCTGGATGAGCTTCACGGACGAACGCATCGGCCGTGCCGGCGTCTTCATCGGCCTGGAGAACTATCTATGGCTGTGGGACGACGCGATCTTCTGGCTGTCGGTCTTCAACACGATCCTCTACACGCTGATCGCCAGCGTCATCAAATTCGCGATCGGCCTCTACCTCGCGCTGCTCTTGAACCGGCACATGCCGTTCAAGGCCATGATCCGCTCGATCGTGCTGATTCCCTTCATCGTGCCGACGGTGCTGTCGGCGATCGCATTCTGGTGGATCTATGACGCCCAGTTCTCGATCATCTCCTGGTCGCTGATCAAGCTCGGCCTGATCGAACACAACATCAACTTCCTCGGCGACAGCACCTGGGCCCGCGCCAGCGTCATCTTCGCCAATGTCTGGCGCGGCGTTCCGTTCGTGGCGATCACGCTATTGGCCGGCCTGCAGACGGTGTCGCCCTCGCTCTATGAGGCCGCGACGCTCGATGGCGCCACCAACTGGCAGCGCTTCTGCTACATCACCTATCCGCTGCTGACGCCGATCATCGCCGTGGTGATGACGTTCTCGGTGCTGTTCACCTTCACCGACTTCCAGCTCATCTGGGCTCTGACCCGCGGCGGGCCGGTCAATGCGACGCATCTGATGGCGACGCTGAGCTATCAGCGCGGCATCATCTCCGGACGGCTGGGCGAGGGCGCGGCGATTGCGACCGCGATGATTCCGTTCCTGCTCGCCGCGATCGCGATCTCCTGGTTCGGCATGCAGCGCCGCAAGTGGCAGCAAGGATCGAACAATGACTGATTCAGCCCTGCAAACCAAAGCGCCGGCGTCGGCCGCGAGCGACGACTCCGAGGGCATGAGCTATCTGGAGTCGCTGCCGCGTCGCCTGATCACGCTCTATCTGCCGCTGTTCATCATCCTCGTGGTGCTGCTGTTCCCGTTCTACTGGATGGTGCTGACGTCGATCAAACCGGACGAGCAGTTGATCGACATGGAGAAGTTCAACCCGTTCTGGGTTGTCCATCCGACCTTCAAGCACATCAGCAAGCTGCTGTTCGAGACGCAGTATCCGCGCTGGCTCTGGAACACGATGTATGTGGCTGTCGGCGCCACCTTCCTATCGATCGCGGCCAGCGTGCTGGCGGCCTATGCGATCACCCGGCTGCGGTTCAAGGGCGCCGACACGGTCGGCATCCTGATCTTCTTCGCCTATCTGGTGCCGCCGTCGATCCTGTTCATCCCGCTGGCCTCGGTGATCCAGGCCTACGGCCTGTTCGACTCGCCGCTGTCGCTGATCCTGGTCTATCCGACCCTGCTCATTCCGTTCTCGACCTGGCTCTTGATGGGGTACTTCAAGACCATCCCCTATGAGCTCGAGGAATGTGCGCTGATCGACGGCGCCTCGCGCTGGCAGATCCTGGTCAAGATCATCGTGCCCCTGGCGATCCCCGGCCTGATCTCGGCCTTCATCTTCTCGTTCACGCTGTGCTGGAACGAGTTCATCTATGCGCTGACCTTCCTGCAATCGACGCCGAACAAGACGGTGCCGGTCGCGATCGTCAACGAGTTCGTCGACGGCGACATCTACAAATGGGGATCGCTGATGGCGGGCGCGCTGGTCGGCTCGCTGCCGCTCGTGATCCTTTACGCCTTCTTCGTCGAGCATTATGTGTCGGCCATGACGGGAGCCGTGAAGGAATAGCGCAGGCGCCCATCTAGCCCTGAAGAACACGAAGGAGTTGGGTCTTGCACGTTCTGATTCTCGGCGCCGCCGGCATGGTCGGCCGCAAATTGACCGACCGACTGCTGCGCGACGGCCGCCTCGGCAAGCAGGACATCACCAGGATGACCCTGCAGGACGTGGTCGAGCCTGCAAGGCCGGCCAACGCCTCGATCCCGGTCACGGTTGTGGCGTCCGACTTCGCCGATGCCGGCGCCGCGGCGCCATTGATCGCCGAGAGGCCCGACGTGATCTTCCATCTCGCCGCGATCGTGTCCGGCGAGGCGGAGGCTGACTTCGACAAGGGCTACCGCATCAATCTCGACGGCACGCGCTACCTGATCGACGCCATCCGCGCGGTCGGCGGCGGCTACAAGCCGCGGCTGGTGTTCACGTCCTCGATCGCCGTGTTCGGCGCCCCGTTCCCGGAAAAGATCGGCGATGAATTCTTCCACACGCCGCTGACGAGCTACGGCACGCAAAAGTCGATCTGCGAGCTTCTGATCAACGACTATACCCGCAAGGGCCTGTTCGACGGCATCAGCATCCGCCTGCCGACGATCTGCGTCCGGCCGGGCCGGCCGAACAAGGCGGCGTCGGGCTTCTTCTCCAACATCATGCGCGAGCCGCTCGCCGGCGAGGAGGCGATCCTGCCGGTGTCCGAGGACGTGCGGCATTGGCATGCCTCGCCGCGGTCGGCGGTCGGCTTCCTCGTGCATGCCGGGACCATGGACCTCAATGCCATCGGCCCGCGCCGCAACCTCAGCATGCCCGGGCTCTCCGCCACTGTCGGCGAGCAGATCGCAGCACTCGAGCGCGTCGCCGGCAAGAACGTCACGGCGCGGATCAAGCGGGTGCCGGATCCGACCATCATCGGCATCGTCTCCGGCTGGCCACGCGACTTCGTCACCGACCGCGCGCTGAAGCTCGGCTTCACCACGGCCGAGAAGACCTTCGACGACATCATCCGGATTCATATCGAGGACGAGCTCGGCGGCAAGTTTGCAGCCTAGCTTTCCCTTCGGAGTGCGGTCATGACGCGGGTAGCCTCTATCGGCGAATGCATGATCGAGTTGAGGCAGGCGCAAGGCGGAGCCCAAAGCGGGCACCACGGCGGCCTCTACTCCCGGGGTTACGGCGGTGACACCCTCAACACCGCCGTCTATCTCGCGCGCCTTGGCGTCGACGTCGACTACATCACGGCGCTCGGCGACGATGCGTTGAGCGAAGAGATGATCGCCACCTGGAAGGCCGAGGGCGTCGGCACCAAGCGCGTCGCCCGGCTCGCGGGTAAATTGCCGGGCCTCTATCTGATCCAGACGGATGAGAAGGGCGAACGGAAATTCTTCCATTGGCGCGAGAACTCGGCCGCGCGCAAGCTGATGCATTTGCCGGAGACTGAGGATCTCCTCAATTCACTCGCGACCTACGACCTCGTCTATCTCTCCGCTATCACGCTCTCGATCTATGACGATTACGGGCGAGGGCGGTTGATGACGGCCTTGAAGCGTGCGCGCCTGCTTGGCACGCGCTTCGCGTTCGATACCAATTTCCGCGCCCGCGGCTGGCCCGATCTGGCCGAGGCGCGCAGCGCCTATAGCGCGGCGTTTGAGGCGGCCGACATCGTGCTCGCCTCGACCGAGGATTTGTTGCCGCTCTATCCGGGCGAGGGCACCGAGGCGCTGCTCGCGGGCATTCCGAGCCCGGAAGTGGTGCTGAAGCTGTCAGAGCCGGCCTGCGTGCTGCGCTTTTCCGGCGGATCGCGGGAGGTGAGGGCCGAGCCGGTGACCCAGCCGGTTATCGACACCACCGCCGCGGGCGATAGTTTCGCGGCCGCCTACCTTACGGCCCGGCTTTCCGGCGCCGAGCCGCCGGAAGCCGCGCGCGCGGGCCACCGTCTGGCCGGCGTCGTGGTGTGCTATCCCGGCGCGATCATTCCGCGCTATGCCATGCCGCCGAAGAAAGTGCCGCGGCCGCCGAGTTCGCGCAGGGTTTCGCAATGACATCAGCCAAACAGGAAACGCTGGTCACGCTGTTCAGCCAGGCCAAGGTCATCCCCGTCCTCACCATCGAGCGGCGAGAGGATGCGGTGCCGCTGGCGCGCGCCCTGGTCGCCGGCGGGGTGGTCACCCTTGAGGTCACTTTGCGGACACCGGTCGCGATCGAGGCGGCAAAGGCGATCATGGCCGAGGTGCCGGACGCGATCGTCGGCATCGGCACGATCCTGAGCCCTGATGATCTGGCCCGCGCCGAGTCGCTCGGCGCCAAATTTGGGATCAGCCCAGGCGCGACGCCCGAGCTCCTGACGGCGGCCGCGGCAAGCAGCCTGCCATTCGCGCCGGGGATCGCGACCGCATCCGAATTGATGCAGGCGCTGGCGCACGGCTTCGATCTCGCAAAATTCTTCCCTGCGGAATCGTCAGGCGGTATCAAAGCACTTCGGGGGCTGGCCGGGCCGTTCCCGAATGCGCGGTTCTGCCCGACCGGCGGCGTCGGGGAAGCCAATGCCGCCACCTGGCTGGCGGAGCCCAATGTGGTCGCGGTCGGTGGGTCCTGGCTCTGCCCGCCCGCGGAGGTCAGGTCCAACAATTGGGCCGGCATAACCGCCATGTGCGACCGCACCCTGAAATCGCTGAAAGCCGGGTGAAGTCCGGTTACGGATCAGCTACAAGCGATCAGGAACATTTTTGGGAGAACGGCCATGACAGCCAGCATCGTGGGGTGGGCCCACACGCCTTTCGGCAAATTCGACGCGGAGACGGTTGAAAGCCTGGTGGTGCGCGTCGCCCACGAGGCGCTGACCGATGCCGGCATTTCGGCCGGCGACGTTGACGAGATCGTGCTGGGACATTTCAACGCAGGCTTCTCGCCGCAGGATTTCACGGCCTCGCTGGTGCTGCAAGCCGATCCGCAGTTCCGTTTCAAGCCGGCCACGCGCGTCGAGAACGCCTGCGCGACCGGTTCTGCCGCTGTGCACCAGGGAATCCGCGCCATCCAGACCGGCGCTAAATTCGTGCTGGTGGTCGGCGTCGAGCAGATGACGCGGACGCCGGGGCCGGAGATCGGCCGCAACCTGTTGAAGGCGTCCTATTTGCCGGAAGATGGCGACACCGTTGGCGGTTTTGCCGGCGTGTTCGGCAAGATCGCGCAGGCCTATTTCCAGAAATATGGCGACCAGTCCGATGCCCTGGCGCTGATCGCCGCCAAGAACCACAAGAACGGCGTCGCCAACCCTTACGCGCAGATGCGCAAGGATTTCGGCTTCGAGTTCTGCCGCGCCGAGAGCGACAAGAACCCGTTCGTCGCCGGCCCCTTGAAGCGCACCGACTGCTCGCTGGTGTCGGATGGCGCCGCCGCGCTGGTGCTGACGGATGCGGAGACCGCCAAGACCATGGGCAAGGCGGTGAACTTCCGCGCCACCGCCCATGCGCAGGACTTCCTGCCGATGTCCAAGCGCGACATCCTGCAGTTCGAGGGCTGCACGGTGGCCTGGCAGCGCGCGCTGGAGCAGGCCGGCGCCAGGCTGTCCGATCTCTCCTTTGTCGAGACCCATGACTGCTTCACCGTCGCCGAGTTGATCGAGTATGAAGCGATGGGCCTGACGCCGCGCGGGCAGGGCGCCCGTGCGATCAAGGAGGGCTGGACGCTGAAGGACGGCAAGCTGCCGATCAATCCGTCCGGCGGGCTCAAGGCCAAGGGCCATCCGATCGGCGCCACCGGCGTCTCCATGCATGTGATGAGCGCGATGCAGCTCACGGGACAGGCGCCCGAGGGTATGCAGTTGAAGAATCCCGAGCTCGCCGGCATCTTCAACATGGGCGGCGCCGCGGTTGCGAATTACGTTTCGCTGCTGGAGCCGGCGAAGTAGGCTGTAGGCGAAGCGGGCTGCGGTAGCCGTAGGGTGGGTAGAGCACAGCGAAACCCACCATCTTCGCCCTGGGTCGTCATTGATGGGTTTCGCTGCGCTCTACCCATCCTACGGGATCACCGCGGTATGCCGCGGCGCAGACTTCGGAGCGTGTATCATGGGTAACGAAAGCTCGTTGTCGCTGGACGAACTCAACGACCGTATCGCGATTCTTGAAGACAACATCAGGCAACTTATCGAGCAGGCCGCTGCGGCATCCGGCGAGCAGAACGAGGCGCGCATTGCGGACCGCATCAGCCAGCAGAATGACGAGCTCGAGCGGCTGATGAAGGAGCGCGACGCGCGATCGACAAGATAATCCGCTACCCATCGCGCATACGCCCATACGCGCTGCGCGCCTTGATCTTGCGGACGCCCTGCCGTTACTAGGTCCCCGGAAGCGATAACGCGGCCGTGATTGGCTGCCTTTCTGAGAGGATGACGAGGCTATGGGACCGCTGGATGGCATCAAGGTCGTGGACATGACGACCGTGTTGATGGGGCCGTATGCGACCCAGACGCTCGGCGACTACGGTGCCGATGTCATCAAGGTGGAATCGCCCGACGGCGACGTCACGCGTCAGATCGGCCCGACCCGCCATGCCGGCATGGGCCCGGTGTACCTCAACACCAACCGCAGCAAACGCTCGATCTGCCTCGACTTGAAGAAGCCGGCCGGCCGCGAGGCCGTGTTGCGCCTGATCGCCAAGGCTGACGTGCTCGTCTACAATGTGCGCCCGCAGGCGATGGCGCGATTGCAGCTCGGCTACGACGTCGTCTCCAAGATCAATCCGCGGCTGATCTATGCAGGTGTGTTCGGTTTCGGCCAGGACGGACCGTATGCCGCCAAGCCCGCCTATGACGACCTGATCCAGGGCGCGACCGCGCTGCCGGCGCTGATGGCGCAGACCTCGGACGGCGTGCCGCGCTACGTACCGAACGCGCTGGTCGATCGCATCGTGGGATTGACCGCGGTCGGCGCGATCTGCGCAAGCCTCGTGCATCGCGACAAGACCGGGCAGGGACAGCGCGTCGACATCCCGATGTTCGAGACCATGGCCGGCTTCGTCATGGGCGATCATATGGGCGGCCTCACCTACGATCCGCCGCTCGACCGCGGCGGCTACAAGCGGCACCTGTCGCCGGACCGGCGTCCCTACAAGACGAGCGACGGCTATATTTGCGTGATCGTCTACAACGACAAGCAGTGGGACAATTTCTTCACCGCGATCGGGCGCGACGATCTGCGCGGGGATTCGCGATTTGCGACCTTCGCCGGCCGCGCCGCCAATATCGATTGCGTCTACGCCGAGCTTGCGCGCATCCTCAAGACCAAGACCACCGCGGAGTGGAACGAGATTCTCGAGAAGGCCGACGTGCCGGTCATGCCGATGCACGATCTTGAGACCCTGTTGCAGGACCCGCACATCGTTGCAACCGATGTGTTTCCGGTCATCGAGCATCCGACCGAAGGTCGCATCCGCAGCATGAAGGTCTCGGCGCGCTGGTCGGAGACGACAGCCGAGCCGAAGCGGCTGGCGCCGCGGCTCGGCGAGCACAGCGTGGAGGTCCTGCGGGAGGCTGGTTTCTCCGCAAGTGAGATCGCCGCCATGCTCCGGGACGGCGTCACCAAGACACTCGACAACTAGGACAGAGACAGATGGATTTTGCGCTCTCGGCCAATCAGGAATCCATCCGCGATGCTGTGGCAAAAATCTGTGCGCGCTTTGACGACGCCTATTGGCTGAAGAAGGACAAGGAGGGCGGCTACCCCGCCGACTTCCACCGTGCACTGGCCGAGGCGGGCTGGCTCGGCATCTGCATCCCCGAGGAATATGGCGGCTCCGGGCTCGGCATCACGGATGCTGCGATCATGATGCGCACGATCTCGGAGTCCGGCGCCGGCATGTCGGGCGCGTCAGCCGTGCATATGAACGTGTTCGGGCTCAATCCGGTGGTCGTGTTCGGCACCAAGGAGCAATGCCAGCGCATGCTGCCGCCGATCATCGATGGCCGCGACAAGTCCTGCTTTGCGGTGACCGAGCCGAACACCGGGCTCAACACCACCCAGCTCAAGACCCGCGCGGTGCGCAAGGGCGACAAATACATCGTCAACGGCCAGAAGGTCTGGATCTCGACCGCGCAGGTCGCCAACAAGATCCTGCTGCTGGCGCGCACGACGCCCCTGGAAGAAGTGCGGACGCCGACGCAGGGCCTGAGCCTGTTCTATACCGATTTCGACAAGAAGCGCGTCACCGTGCACGAGATCGAGAAGATGGGCCGCAAGCCCGTCGATTCCAATGAATTGTTCTTCGAGAATTTCGAGATTCCGATCGAGGATCGCCTCGGCGAGGAGGGCCGCGGCTTCGAATATATTCTGCACGGCATGAATCCGGAGCGCATCCTGATCGCGGCCGAAGCGGTCGGGCTGGGCAAGGTCGCGCTGTCGCGCGCGCAGGCCTATGCCAAGAGCCGCATCGTGTTCAACCGCCCGATCGGCATGAACCAGGCGATCCAGCATCCGCTCGCCAAATGCTGGATGGAGCTGGAGGCCGCGTGGCTGATGGTGCTGTCGGCCGGATGGCACTACGACCAGGGCCTGCCTTGCGGGCCCGCCGCCAATTCGGCGAAGTTCCTCGCCGCCGAAGCCGGCTTCCGTGCCTGCGAGCAGGCGGTGATGACCCATGGCGGCTTTGGCTATGCCAAGGAGTATCATGTCGAGCGTTACCTGCGGGAATCCCTGATCCCGCGCATCGCCCCGATCAGCCCGCAGCTCATCCTGAGTTTCATCGCCGAGAAGGTGCTCGGGCTGCCGAAGTCGTATTGAGGATGGCCGCGATGATTCACCCTGTCATTCCGGGGCGACGCGAAGCGGCGAGCCCGGAATCCATCGGGCCGCATGCGAGGAGGTGCGATGGATTCCGGGCTCGCGTCTTCGACGCGCCCCGGAATGACGGAGAGCGACCATGAGCTTCATCACCGGCGTCGGGCTCACCTCGTTCGGCAAGCACGAAGGCTCATCCTCGCTCGATCTCATGAGCAAGGCGGCTGAGCTTGCAATTTCGGACGCCGGCGTGAGGCGATCGGAGATCGATGGCATCCTGTGCGGCTATTCCACAGTCTCGCCGCATATCATGCTCGCGACCGTGTTCGCCGAGCATTTCGGCATCCGCCCGTCCTATGCCCATGCCGTGCAGGTCGGCGGCGCCACCGGGCTCGCGATGACCATGCTGGCGCATCATCTCGTCGATGCCGGCGTGGCGAAGCATGTGCTTGTGGTCGGCGGCGAGAACAGGCTGACCGGCCAGAGCCGCGACGCTTCGATCCAGGCGCTCGCCCAAGTCGGTCATCCCGATTACGAAGTGCCGCTGGGTCCGACCATCCCCGCCTACTACGGCCTCGTTGCTTCGCGCTACATGCACGAATACGGCGTCACCGAGGAAGACCTTGCCGAATTCGCGGTGCTGATGCGCAAGCACGCGCTGAGCCATCCCGGCGCGCAATTCCACGACCCGATCACGGTCGCTGACGTGATGGCTTCAAAGCCGGTAGCGAAACCGCTGAAGCTGCTCGATTGCTGCCCGGTCTCCGACGGCGGCGCGGCTTTCGTGATCAGCCGCGAGCGGACCAGCGACATCGGCGTGCGCATCCGCGGCTGTGCGCAGGCGCATACGCATCAGCATGTCACCGCCGCGCCGGCTTTGAGTGAACTCGGCGCCGAGATCGCGATCGCCAAGGCCAAGGCGGTCTCCAGCGTTGCGATCTCCGATGTGCGCTATGCCGCGGTCTACGACAGCTTCACCATCACGCTTGCGATGCTGCTCGAAGATCTCGGCCTGGCCAAGCGCGGCGAGGCAGCCGCGCGCGTGCGTGCGGGTTACTTCAATCAGGACGGCGAGATGCCGCTCAACACCCATGGCGGTCTCCTGAGCTACGGCCATTGCGGCGTCGGCGGCGCGATGGCGCATCTGGTCGAGACGCATCTGCAGATGACCGGGCGAGCCGGCAACCATCAGGTCCGCGACGCCTCGATCGCGCTATTGCATGGCGATGGCGGCGTGCTGTCCTCGCATGTCAGCATGTTCCTGGAGCGGGTGCGATGAGCGGCAAGCCTGCAGACTGGACCAGCGGCGCGGAAGCGATCGTCTACCAATCCTGCACCGCTTGCGGCGCTGTGCAATATTTCCGCCGCAGCTTTTGCGCCGCCTGCGGCGCGCCCGATCCGCAGGAAAAGCGCGCCAGCGGGATAGGGACGGTCTACGCGACCTCGCTGGTCTGCCGCGCCGCGACGCCCGAGACACGCGCGCATGTGCCCTACAACATCGTGCTGGTCGACACCGCCGAAGGTTTCCGCATGATGGCCCACGGCGAGAATGATCTTGCGATCGGCGACAAGGTGACCGCGCGGTTTGCGCAGTTCGCGGGCCGCGTGGTGCCGTATTTTGAAAAGGTTAGATGATCGCGGTCACCGCCAATAGAGCACAATGCTGGCGATGACGACCATTGCCGTCACCGCCAGCATTTGCGCGAGCGCCTCCGAGGCCGCCCTCCTGGTGGCTTCCTTCATGCCTGTCTCCCTAGACTTGGGCGTGACTCATCGTGGCGCGGAATCCGCGCAAGCGACGGCCTTTTAGATTGGTACTCTCGGAACACCCCGCGTCGGACATTCGCTCCGATTGAGTCCCCACTCGGCGAATATCGACGGTAGCAGGGTCGGTCAGCATTGCGGCGGCATTTTGACTCGGCTGTGTTGCTCCTGCGTCAAGCGGCGGATAGTGTTTTGAAACTTAACGGAACCGAAGCAAATCGAGAAGAAAGAACGAGACGGAAAAGAATGGCCCGCATCGAATACAGCGATCCCGCCAAAGCCAGCGATCGCACCCGTGAAATCCTCGACAAGAATCGCAACGCCAACATCTTCCGCATGATGGCGCATTCGCCCAGTTATTTTGAGCAATATTGCCGGCTCGGTGGCGCGATCCGACACAGAGGCGAGCTTGATCCTGTTGTCCGCGAGCTTGCGATCACCCGCACCGGCATCCTGTGCGAAGCTCCTTACGAAATCGTCGCGCATAAACGGATCGGCAAGAATGTCGGCGTCACCGACGAACAGAACGAAGCGTTGGAGAATTGGCAGTCCGCCACCTGCTTCAACGACGTGCAGCGCGCCGCGCTCGCTTTCACTGATGAGATCGTCAAGCTGAAGAAACCGACGGACGCCACCTTCAAGGCGATCGCCTCGAAGCTCTCGCCAGCCGCGCTCGTCGAATTGCAGCTCTCGGTCGGCTTCTACATCATGACCTCGAAATTCCTCGAGACGTTCGAGATCGACCTGCAGCCGGTCACGGAAGTGGTGGGTTGATCGAGCTGCCGCCGCGCTCTTCTTCGCCTCGCCCCGCGCGCGGGGAGAGGCCGGATCGCATCGAAGATGCGATCCGGGTGAGGGGCTGCTTCTGCGAATAAAGCTATCACCATCTTCGCGGAAGCGGCCCCTCACCCTAACCCTCTCCCCGCGAAGAGCGGGGAGAGGGAACTGGGAAGGCCCGCGCGCGGGGAGAAGGGACTCTACGTCGCCGTCAGCAGATCGACCTTCGCGTTTGCGACGATCAGCCGGTCGGCGAGCAGTTGCGCGAGGTTGCGCATGATCCGCTCGCCGGCGCGCGGGTGCTGCTTGCGGAACCGTTCGAAGTCGCGCAGCGGGATTTCCCAGGCGGTCGCGGCCTGGTCCGCCAGCACGTCGGCGGAACGGATGGGCTCGATCAGCGCCATCTCGCCGAACGCCATGCCGGCGGTGAGCGTCGCCAGGCGGACGCCGTCGGGCAGGGTGACGTGCACGACACCGCTGCGCAGGAAGAACAGCGAGCCAGCGGGATCGCCGGCGGAGATGATCTTCTCGCCGGAGCGGTAGGTGTGGGTCGAAGCGAGCGACGCGAGGTCGGTCAGCTCTTCCGCGCTCAATCCGGCCAGCAGCGGCTGCTCGGACAATTCCGCGGTCTCGAAGAAATCGATCGAGCCGCCATAGCGATAGACGATCTGGTCCTCCGCCCATTCGATTGCGGTATCGAGCAGGTAGAAGTCCCTGATGTTGCCGAGCTTGGCCGTCCACTCGCGCAGCGTCTTCCATTCCGTCGATGAGCGTTTGATTCCGGACAGGATCACGGTGACGCCGAGCGCGGCCAGTTCCTCGAAGGCCTCGGCGACCAGCCGCGCGCCGGCACGGGTGGTGGAGGTGACGCGGTGCAGGTCGAACACGACGAATTGCGGCCGCCGCTCCGAGGCCATCCGCCGCGACACGTAATCGACCGCGGAAAGCGACAGCGTGCCGACCAGTTCGATGATCCGCACCTCCTCGTGATGGGCCGCGAGGATATCGCGCTCATGCGGGCGGCGGACGCGCCGCGACGGGCTCTTGCCGATATTGTAGTCGGCGATGATGCTGGTGCGCGCATCGTCGCTGCGGTTGAGCATATGCAGGTCGTAATGCGAGGACAGCGCCTCGCAGACCTTGATGCCGCGCACGCTGTTGCCGTGCTTGTCGAGCTTGGGCGAATAGCTGCCGAGCCCGAGTCGGGCGGGCAGCGCGGCCAGAATGCCGCCGCCGACGCCGCTCTTGGCGGGGATGCCGACGCGATAGATCCATTCGCCGGCGAAATCGTACATGCCCGACGAGGTCATCACCGAGAGCGTGCGCGAGATCGCATACGGCGTCATCACCTGCTTGCCGGTCACCGGATTGATGCCGCGATTGGCAAGCGTTGCCGCCATGATCGCGATATCGCGCGCGGTCACCAGCACCGCGCATTGCCGGAAATAGACATCCAGCACGGAGGCGACGTTGTCCTTGATCACCGCATTGGTGCGCAGGAGATAGCCGATCGCCCGATTGCGGTCCCCGGTCGTGCTTTCGGAAAGATAGACGGCCTCGTCGAGCGCGAGCTCGCGCCCGGCGAAGCGGCCGAGCGCCTGCCGGATATAGTCGAAGGCGGCATCGCCCTTGGCCTCATGGATCAGCCCGGTGCAGGCGATGGCGCCGGCATTGACCATCGGGTTGAAGGGATGGTTCTCCGCATTCAGCCGGATCGAGTTGAAAGGATCGCCCGACGGCTCGACGCCGATCGCGCTTTCCACCCGCGCCGCCCCCAGCGTGTCCAGCGCCAGCGCGAACACGAAGGGTTTGGACATCGACTGGATGGTGAAGGGCACCTTGGTGTCGCCGACCTCGTAGACGTGACCGTCGAGGGTGGCGAGGCTGATGCCGAAATGGGCAGGGTCGGCCTTGCCGAGCTCGGGGATGTAATCGGCGACGGCGCCACCGGTCTCGGCGGCGAACTCGTCGTGGCATGACTGCAGGAACCGCAGCAGAGGCGGTCTTGAGCGGGTCCAGGCGGTGGCGCTGGAAGGAGGCGGCTCGGGTTTCATCGCCTCCTGTTGTGCAACGCAATCAGGGGGCGCGCAACTGGTTCGGTATGAGCGCCTGCCGCCGGACCAGCAGCAGCGCGATCAGGACCGTCGGCACCAGGATGCTAAGCCCGAGCAGCGTCACCTGCATCTGCGACAACGGGTTGATGCCGCCGCCGGGTGTCGCCACCACGAAGCCGCCGATCACGAGCAGCACCCGCAGCGGCCACTCCAGCGCGCCCGCGCGGCTGAGGTCGCCGACAAAGGCCTGATAGCCCTGGATGCCGCCGCAGATGAACAGCGTGCCGAAACCGGCAAGCGCCATCAGGCCGAGGCCGGCGAGATAGGGGGAAGGTCCCTGCAGCACCAGCGCCGGGTTCAGCACGAAGAAGAACGGGATGAAATAGATGATGCTGCCGACCCACATCGATTCCCACCCGGTTTTCATCGCCGGCGATCCGGCGATGCCGGCTGCGGCGAACGAAGCGATCGCGACCGGTGGGGTGATCGACGACAGCATGCCCCAGTAGAAGATGAACATGTGGACCGCCATCCGGTTGAGCCCGAGCTTCTCCAGCGCCGGCGCCACCAGGATAGCGAGGAAGATGTAGCAAGCCGTGGTGGTCAACCCGAGCCCCAGGATCAGGCTGGTGAAAGCGCACATCGCCAGCAGCAGAAACGCGTTGTCGCCAGCAAGCGTCAGCAGGTCGTTGGCGAGGCTCGAGACCACGCCGGTCATCGAGAATGCGCCGATCAGAAGCCCGCAGCCGGCGAGGATGCCGACCAGCTCCACGAAGGTGCGGCCATTGACTTCGAGGAATTTTGCGATCGTGGCTGGCGTCCAGCGCGTCTCCTTGGAGAAGAACTGGTTCAGCACGAGGAGCAACGCAGTGGCGTAGAACGGGGCGTGGCTCTCGCGCTTGAAGTAGAGCAACATCACGATCAGCAGCGCGATGACGAACACGTAGTACCAGCCCGACTTGAGGGTATCGATCACCCGCGGCAGCTCGGCCCGCGGAATGCCCCTCAGGCCATGACGCGCCGCATAGGAGTCCACCTGCATGAACAGGCCGATATAATACAGCGCGGCGGGAATGATCGCGGCGACCGCGACCTCGGCGTAGCTGATGTTCAGGAACTGCGCGATCACGAAGGCGGTGGCGCCCATCACCGGCGGCGCCAGCACCGCGCCGGTCGAGGCGCAGGCCTCGATGGCGCCGGCATAGGAGGCGCGGAAGCCGCTGCGCTTCATCACCGGGATGGTCATGGTGCCGGCAGTGAGCACGTTGGAGATGATCGAGCCGGACATCATGCCGAGCAGTCCGCTCGCGAAGATGCAGACCTTCGCCGCCCCGCCGCGGAACGTGCCGCACAGCGCAAAGGCGATGTTGATGAAGAATTTTCCGGCACCCGTCATCATCAGCGCGGTGCCGAACACGAGGAAGCCGATCACGGTATCGGCAAAGGCCTGGATCGGAATCCCAAGCAGGCTCTCGCCCGAGAGCACATGATAGGCGGTGGCCTGGTCGAAGGTGAGTTCGGAGCCACGAAACGGCCCGAGCCATTTGGCCTCGGCAAACAGCGGATAGACTGTGAAGGGGAACACGCTGAGCAAGAGGCTCCAGCCGCCGGTGCGGCGCAGGGCCTCCATCAGCATCGCCCACATCACGACGCCTGCAATCAGGACGTTGCGCGGCGCGCCGTCGGATTCCCAGCCGTACTGCGCGGCCTTGCGGATGTTGAGCATCAGCCAGATCGCCGCAGCAAACGTCAGCACGAACAGGAGAAGGTCGTACCAGGGAATCCGGTCGAGCGGCGCGCTCCCCGTTCCCGGAAAGATCAGGAACGTGAACGGCAGCATCAGCGCGATCAGCAGATAGAAATATTCGGTGTTGAGCTGGGTGTAGCCGATCAGGAAGCGCAGCGAGAATTGCTGGTTGATGCAGAGCAGGATGGTGGCCGCGGTCGCGACCACCAGCGCCCAACGCCAGCCGCCGCGCAAGCTGCGCACGCGCGTGACCTCGGCCTCCTGCATGTTGCCCGCCCCGGCATGGGGATCTTCGAACTCGATCCTCTTCGGCGGCGCGGCCACGGCGCTATCGAGCGGAGAAGCTGACATCAGGAGATCCCCACAATGGCGTTAGCTTGCAATGGAAGCTCGTGGCTTTATTCAAAGCCGTTCGACATGTTGGCCTTGGCAAGCGCTGCCGCGCGCGCCTTCATCCAGCCTTCCAGGAACGCCTTCTCGTCCGCGGGCGGATTGGACTTGCCATATTCCGTCCAGGCGGCGGTGAGCACGTCCTGGCGCTTGAACAGCGCGTTGTTGTGGGCCTCCTGCTGGTCGGTCCATTGGCCCGCTTCCTTCAGCGCCCTCACGGCGCCGGGATGCACCGGCGCGACCCAGTTCTTGGTCTGCCTATCGGCGGCAAGCCCGCTCGCGCCTGGCGCGGAATCCTTGTAGGCATCGTAGTTGACGATCATCGCCTTGGTGATGGCGTAAATCTGGTCCGCGGGCACGGATGCATAGGCGACGAAGATCGGGTAGGGGTAGTTTGCGAGGTTGAGCGGCTTCTCTGGCGAGATGCCGGCGCCACAGGTCGCGCGATGCGGGAAGAAGAACGAGCCGACCTTCTGCACCCGTTCCCATCCGGCCTTGTCGTCAGCTGGAAGCGGCGGCCAGATCAATCCGCGCGGCGAGGTCTCGGCTTCCTTTGCGGGCCCCGTAATGGTGGTGCCGAAGGCAGCGTCGGTGTCGTTGTTGATCAGGCCCTTCCACATCGCGCCATAGCTTGCGAATTCGACGGCCTTGACGTCGGACTGCTTGAGACCGCCGAAGGCGAGGATGGCGAGCGAGTTCTGGTTCAGCGCGGGCGAGCCGACCACGAAGCCGACGCGCTTGCCCCTGAGATCCTTGATGTCCTTGACGCCGATATCGGCGGCGACGCCGAGCGAGGCTGCATTGCAGTCGACCGTGGACAACAGGAGTTGCAGCGGCTGCGGCCCCCATTCCTTGGCGCCGAACTCGAACACGCCTTCCTGCGCGAAATAGGTGCCGGACCCCATCGCCGACATCACCGCGCGCTTGGCGCGCAGCGGCGCCAGCCGCGCCACGTCATTGCCCGCCGGCAGCACGCGGAGGTCGGTGCCGTATTTGTCCTTCATCATCTTGCCGACACCGACCGCGATGTTGAACCCCGCGGTTCCCGTGTCGTAGGCGGTCACGCCCATCGTCGGCGGCAGCTTGATGTCTTCGGCGAGCGAAGGTCCTGATACGAGTAGGGTGACGCCGAGCGCGAGCATACGACGGATCATGATTCCTCCCTGATGTTTCGCTACGCGAAACTTGTTGTTTGCGAGGATCATTGCATCGCATCGCGATGATGGCAACGGCGCACCGTTGGCGCGCACTGCCACCATCGTTGCATCACCGGACAGATTGTCGCGGATCGAGCCTTGAATGTGTGCGCGTCAGGTCTCGACGATGGCGACCGCCTGTCCTTCGGCGATCACGTCGTCGACGCTGACGAGGATCGACTTGACCGTGCCCGACGCGGTCGACGTCACCGGAATCTCCATCTTCATCGCCTCAACCAGCGCGACCTCGTCGCCATCTGCGATGCTGGCACCGGCCTCAACGGGTATTGCGCATACACGGCCGGCCACTTCGGTGATGATCTTGATATCTGGCATTCCACGCTCCCCATCCGTTTCGCGAAACGCATAGCGCTCTGCGAACGGCTTTTGTTGTGGCCGCACATTGCCTGAGGTAGCTTGTTCTGCAAGTGGAATTTTATTCCGTATGGCGGAATGGAGCCTATAACAAATGGGAAGACGCTCAGAGCGGCTTAGCCGCCAAGGAATGCTCGCCAGCGATCTCGCAGGCGAGGGCGACGTGATCCAGGTCGTGTCGCGCGCGTTTGATGTCCTCAGATGTTTCGAAGGACACGAAGCGCGGCTCGGTAATCTTGAAATATCGAATCGTTGCGGCCTGCCGCGATCGACGGTGTCGCGGCTCACGCACACGCTGACGCGGATGGGCCAGCTCGTCTATCTGCCGCGGGACCAGAAATATCGGATAGGTCCTAGCGCGGTGGCGATGAGCACCGCGATGATGAAGGGCCTGCAGCTCCGCAACCTGATCCGTCAGCGTCTGCAGGACGTCGCCGAGCAATTGCCCGGCACCGTCGGCTTCGTCATCCCCGATAGGTTCCAGCTCGTCTATCTCGAATACGCGCGCTCGGCGAACGCTCTCGGCCTGCACGAGGTCACCGGCAGCCGGATCTCAATGGCGACCACCGCTGCGGGCCACGCCTATACGGCTGCGCTCGAGCCCGAGGTCGGCGATGCCCTGATCGCGGAGATGGAGCGCGAGATTCCCGAAGGCGCGAAGCTGCTCAAGCCGCGCATCGAGGGCAATCGCCGCCTCTTGCGCGAGCACGGCTATGTCGTCGCCTGCGGCCTCTGGAGCCCGCACATCAACGGCGTCGCGGTGCCGCTATGGTCGCCGCAATACCAGACCTATGTCGTGACCACGATCGGCCTGTTGTCGGCGATGTATGACGAGAAGCGGCTGCACAAGGAGGTCGGGCCGCAAATGGTGCAGCTCGGCGCCGCGCTCGCCAGCCTGCTCGAAGGCGCCGACGCCAGCATCTTCAATAACCGGCTCGAGCGAAAACCTGTTCCGGCAGCCGTGAACCATAACAAGATCATAAAAGCGGAGGAAAGGAATGAACTGGAAGCCGGAACTCGACGAGCTCGCCCGGCGCGAAGCGTTCGCGCGGGAGATGGGAGGCGTTGAGAAGGTAAAACGACAGCGCGATCAAGGCCGGCTCACCGTTCGCGAGCGCATCGATAAGATTGTCGATCAGAAATCCTTTCACGAGATCGGCGCCATATCCGGCATCGCCGAATATGACGAGAACAACGAGCTCAAGCAGCTGACGCCCGCGAACTGCGTGTTCGGCCGCGCCAAGGTGGACGGCCGTCCGGTGGTCGTGGTCGGCGACGATTTCACCGTGCGCGGCGGCTCGGCTGATGCGTCGATCTCCGCCAAGCCGCTGATGGCGGAGGAGATGGCGCATGATTTCCGGTTGCCGATCATCCGCATGATCGAAGGCTCCGGCGGCGGCGGCTCGGTCAAGACGATCGAGACGCGCGGCGCAGCCAACCTGCCCGGCGGCGTCGGCGGCACGCGCTGGTACTGGTACACGACCGCGAACCTCGCGCGCGTGCCGGTCGTCGGTCTCGGGCTCGGCTCGGTCGCAGGCCTTGGCGCGGCGCGACTTGCGGCCACGCATTATTCGGTGATGACCAAGAACTCTGCGATGTTCGTCGCGGGCCCGCCGGTGGTGAAGCGGCTCGGGCAGGATCTGACCAAGCAGGAGCTCGGCGGCGCCGACATCCAGACCCGCGCCGGCGCGATCGATCAGGCAGTCGAGACCGAGGAGGAGGCGTTCGAGTGCGCGCGGCGCTTCCTCTCCTATCTGCCGCAATCGGTGTTCGAACTGCCGCCGACCATTCCCTGCACCGACGATCCTGAACGATCAGACGAATCGCTGACGAAGGCGGTGCCGCGCAATCGCCGGCAGGTCTACAAGATGCGCCCGATCATCGACGCTGTCGTCGACAAGGGCTCGTTCTTCGAGGTGAGCGCCAATTTCGGCAAGCCGATCATTGTCGGCCTGGCGCGGCTCGAGGGCAGGGCGGTGCTGCTGCTGGCGAGCGATCCCTTCCACTATGGCGGCTCGTGGACCGCGGAAGCCTGCCAGAAGGTGGTGCGTTGGGTCGATTTCGCCGAGACCTTCCATCTGCCGGTGGTCTACCTGATGGACTGCCCCGGCTTCATGATCGGGCTGGAGGCAGAGAAGAGCGCGACCATCCGCCATGGCGTGCGCGCGATGGCGGCGGTCAACCAGAGCACCGTGCCCTGGTGCACGATCATCGTGCGCAACGCCTTCGGCGTCGCCGGCGTGGTGCACCAGCCGGCGAACCGCTTCTCGATGCGCTACGCCTGGCCGTCGGCCTATTGGGGCTCGCTGCCGCTGGAGGGCGGCATCGAGGCCGCCTACCGGGCCGACATCGAGGCAGCGCCCGATCCGGCGGCGAAGCTGAAGGAGATCGAGGACCGTCTGAACAAGCTGCGCTCGCCATTCCGCTCGGCCGAAAAATTCTGGGTGGAGGAGGTGATCGACCCCCGCAGGACGCGCTCGCTGCTCTGCGAATTCGCGCGTTTGGCTGAGCCGATCCGGACCGCGGGGCCGCCAGGCAACATGTCGACAAGGCCGTAGTTGCTGCCTGACCCTCATGGTGAGGAGCCGCGTAGCGGCGTCTCGAACCATGAGGCCCGGGTCTCACAGGCGGCCCATCCTTCGAGACGCCTGCTTACGCAGGCTCCTCAGGATGAGGGGGAGTGCGTGGCGCCTGCGTCCTTTCGGCAGTTCTACACCTCGCTCTCGCGGTGCACGTCGTGGACCACGATGCCGGCGTCGGGCATCTTGATCCAGTCGCGCCGCATCAGCGTACGCTTGGTGTCCTCATGCCCGCTCATCCAGTGCTCGCGCATCGAGGTGCCCGAGAATTCGTGATCCTTGGCGTGGCCTTCATAGGCCTTCTGCTGATAGATCAGTTGCAGGATCGCGATGCTCGGCAGGGCGCTGTTGGAATCGCGGAGCTGGCGCTCTTCCTCCGATAGCTGCTCGTTCGGAATCTTCGACAGCGCCTTATAGAGGCGGGCGCGGAGATTGTGGGTCTTGCGATACATATCGGTGTTGTAGCGCGTGCGCGAGGAATACATGATGTCCTTGTGGCGGGCCATTACGTCGTGGATGTCGCGGGGCAGCACGCCGCGGGCCGAGAACAGGTCGACCTGGAATACCAGTGAATTGAGGCTGTCGACCTGATCGAGCAGATGCTGCAGCGGCGTGTTGGAGACGATGCCGCCATCCCAGAAATGGTCGGTGCCCACCTTTACCATCGGCAGCGCCGGGGGCAACGCGCCGCTCGCCATGATGTGCTCGGGAATGATCTCGTCATGCGCGTTATCGAAATAGATGAAATTGCCCGACAGCACGTTCACCGCGCCGACGGCAAAGCGCATCCTCTTGGAGTTGATGCGCTCGAAATCGACCAGCTCGAGCAGCGACTCGCGTAGCTGCGCCGTATCGTAATAGCTCGTGGCGGTCCTGGCGCCGGCTGGGCTGAACCATGGACTGGTGGTGTGGGGCGCGAAGAAGCCGGGCTGGCCCAGCACCGTCGTCATGAACGAGGAGGTGAAGTTGCGGGCCTTGCGGAAGATGTCGCCGTCCGGCGTGTAGTGCCAGATCTTGCGGCTGGTGATGCGGTCCCAGAATGTGTGCAGTCGCTCAAGCCGCCGCTCCGGCGGATTGCCGGCGATGATTGCCGAGTTGATCGCGCCGATCGAGACGCCGCAGATCCAGTCCGGCTCGATACCTGCTTCGTGCAGCGCCTGATAGACGCCGGCCTGGTAGGCGCCGAGCGCACCACCGCCTTGCAGCACCAGCGCGACACGGTCGCAGCGCTCCGGCCGCCAGCCGCGATGGGAGGTTGCAGTTTCTTGTTCGTCGAAATGTGGGCTACGCGCATCCATGTCCTTGCACTCCCTGCGCGCCAACGATTCCGTGTGCCCGTGACGCGCTGATGACAGCCGCCAAGGGGACATTCGGGTCACGCGGCTGAAGGAAATCCCTCATATCAATGTCAATGTCCGTCGCTAGCGTTCGGGCCATTAATTGCAAAACAGGGGATTTGCGATGCGCAGGGAAGAACTATTGCGGCTTCCGTCAATGCCTGCCGCGGGCCCAAGCTATCCCGCAGGACCCTACCGCTTCGTCAATCGCGAATTCCTGGTCATCACCTACGAGACCGATCCCGCGCTGATCCGTGCCGGGCTGCCTGAGCCGCTCGAGCCGATTGATCAGCCGATCGTGCACTACGAATGGATCAAGATGCCTGATAGTTCCGGCTTCGGCAGCTATACCGAGTCCGGTCTGGTGATCCCGGCGCGCTTGCACGGCGAAGAGGTCAATTTTGTTTCGCAGATGTACCTCGACGATGATCCGCCGATTGCGGCGGGCCGGGAGATCTGGGGCTTTCCGAAGAAATACGCCCATCCCAAGCTCGAGATCGTCAAGGACACGCTGACCGGCACGCTCGAATACGCCGGCCAGCTCGTCGCCATGGGCACCATGGGCTACAAGCATGAGAGCATGGCGGGCAATGGCGACATCACCCGCGCGACGCTGTCGAAGACGCAAGTTAATCTGAAGATGATCCCGGGAGTCGATGGCCGTCTCGAAGTCTGCCAGCTCGTCGCGATCAACCTGACCGACATCAACGTCAAGGGCTCATGGATCGGCCCGGGCCGGCTGCATCTGGTACCGCACGTCAATGCGCCGGTTGCGGATTTTCCGGTGCGGCGGGTGGTCGGCGCGCACCATTTCCTCGCCGATCTGACGCTGCCGTTCGGCCGCGTCGTGCACGATTACAACAAGGAAGCCGAGCTGGTCGCAACGGGTCTCGCGGCGGAGTAGACTGCGACATCAAACTGTAACAGAAGCGTAATTCAATCGTCGCGTGCCGGCGTGTGGGGAAGGTGCCCCGCACTGATATGTGCTGGCATGCGCAGGGGTTGACGATGTCTCGCGTTGAGCTTCGGGCTGGTCATGTCGGCTGAACCAGCGAAAATTGTCAGCGTGCCGGCGGACGCCACTCCGGTGATCCCCGGCCTGGTGTGGGCGTTCCGTCTGCATGGCGACGGCACCGCTGAATCCTTGCCCATCGAAGCGCCGATCGAGTTCAGCCATGATGGCAGGCTCTGGCTGCATTTCAATCTGGCGGATGGTCGCAGCCGGCAATGGCTTGGCGGCCTGCAGTTTCCGATGCTGGCGCGCGATCTCTTGCTGTCGCATGACAATTTCCAGCAGCTCCACACCATCGACAACTGCGTCTATGGCGTGTTCTCCGATCTCGTGCGCGAGATCGACTCCCCAACGGAGGAAACCGGCTTCCTTCGCTTCGCGATGACCGAGCGTCTCCTGATCAGCGGCCGCCATCAGGCGCTGTGCGCGGTGGATGCCACGCGCCGCGTGCTCGAAGGCGGCCATCGTGTCGCGACGGTGGCGGCGCTGCTTGAGAAGATCATCGACGAGGTCGCCGACACTATGGACCGGATGGCCGACAAGATCGCCACCGAGATCGACGGCATCGAGGAACGGGTGCTGTCCGGCGAGACCAAGTCGGAGATGCGGGCCGGGCTCGGCCGGTTGCGGCGAACCTGTCTGCGGCTGCATCGTCAGCTTGCCGGCTTGCGTGTCCTGTTCCACCGGCTCGAGCAGAAGAGCCCCGAAAATCTCAGCCCGGCGCTAAGGCTGCATGCCGCAAAGCTCGCACAGCGGCTCGACGGTCTCGACCACGATATCACCGAGCTGCGCGAACGCAGCCGGTTGCTGGAGGAAGAGCTTCGCTTCAAGCTGGAGGAGGAGAGCAACCGGCATCTGCACGCGCTGTCGGTCGTGACCATGATGCTGCTGCCGCCGACGCTGGTTACCGGCATCTTCGGCATGAACACCAAGGGACTGCCGCTCACCGACGTCGACAGCGGCTTCCTGTGGGCCGCGGTGCTGTTGATCGCCGCCTCGGGCCTTGCCTATCTGATCATGCGTCGCCTGGGCATCGTCAAATAACGGGCTGCGGTATCATTGCATGTACCGAGTGCTCATCCGCGCGGTCACGGCATTCGCGGCGATCACTGCCCTTGCCCTCGCAGCCGCCCGCGCGGCAGATCAGCCCGACGGCGGCGACAAGGACCTGCGCGACAGGCTGGCCGATGCCGGCTACCAGTTCAGCCTGACCTATATCGGCGAGGGGCTCGCCAACGTCTCCGGCGGCATGCGTACCGGCGCGATCTATACCGGGCGTCTCGATCTCGGCACCACCATCGACCTTGAAAAGGTGATGGGCTGGACCGGCGCCACCTTCCACGCCAACGTGTTCCAGATCCATGGCGATGGCATGTCGCGCAGCTATATCGGCAATCTGATGCTGGTCTCCGGCGTCGAGGCCTTGTCCTCGACGCGGCTCTATGAGCTCTGGATCGAGCAGCAACTGCTTGGCGGCAAGCTCGCCGTCCGCGTTGGCCAACAGGCCTCCGACATTGAGTTCATCGACAGCCAGTACGACGACATCTTCATCAACTCCGCGCTGGGCTGGCCCGGCATCACAGGGATCAACCTGCCGGGGGGCGGGCCGTCGCCGCCACTCGCGGTTCCTGGCATCCGTATCAAGGCGGCGCTATCAGACCGGATCACCGCCTATCTCGCACTGTTCGACGGCAGTGCGGCACCGCCGGATGCGGACGACGCGCAGATCGCCAATGCCAACGGCCTTCTGTTCCGCCTCAACGATCCGCCGTGGTGGATCGGACAGCTCAAATACAAGTTCGAGATCGGCGAGAGCCGGTTGCCGGCGACGATCACCGGCGGTGGCTGGTATCACATGATGTCGTTTCCCGATCAGCGCTTTTCGGGTGACGGCCTGTCGCTCGCCGATCCCAACAGCTCCGGCGATCCGGCATGGTGGCGCCGAAACCAGGGATTGTTCATGGTCTACGAGCAGCAATTGGCGCGCGCCGCACCCGGTTCGGACAAGGGCGTCGCATTCTTCATGCGGGCCTCGGTGAGCCCGTCCGATCGCAACCTGGTCAACGCCTATGTCGACGGAGGCTTCCTGTTCACCGGCTTCAGCGACGCCCATCCGAACGACAGGTTCGGCGTCGCTGCAACCTATGCCAGGATCTCCGACCGCGCCCGCGCTCTCGATCGCGACATCCAGATCTTCACCGGAACGCCATACCCGATCCGCGACTACGAGGCGATCTTCGAGGTCACCTATCAGCATGAGGTCAGGCCCGGCTTCTATCTGCAGCCGGTGCTTCAATATATTGCGCATCCGGGCGGCGGCGCGGTCGATCCCTACGATCCCACGCAGACGCATCGCATCAAGGATGGTGTAATGGTCGGTGTACGTACGACCATCACGTATTAGCTGCGTGATGAGTGACGACGTTACTCTGGAGGCGCGCCGCGACTTGTAGGGTGGGCAAAGCGGAGCGTGCCCACCACCCGCGTTCGGTGCAAGGAAAAAGTGGGCACGCTGCGCTTTGCCCACCCTCTAAGCGGCTGCCGCGACCGCTTTCAGCGCCGGCCGCCTGATCGCCAGCGCGATCGATGCAGCAATGAGGCAGAGCGCGCCGGCAATGAAGAAGGCGGGCAGGTAGCTTGCGTAGACCGTCCGCGACAGGCCGGCGCCAAAGGCGGCGGCACCGGCGCCGAGCTGATGTCCGGCAAAGATCCAGCCGAATACGAGATTGGCGCGCTCAACACCGAAGTTCTGCGCGGTCAGGCGCACGGTGGGCGGCACGGTAGCGATCCAGTCGAGCCCGTAGAACATCGCAAACAGCGACAGGCCGTAGAATGAGAAATCGGTGAACGGCAGGAAGATAAGCGACAGCCCGCGCAGGCCGTAATACCAGAACAGAAGCCAGCGGTTGTCATAGCGGTCCGACAGCCAGCCCGAGACGATGGTGCCGAAGAAATCGAAAATGCCCATCGCGGCGAGCAGGCTCGCAGCCTGCACCTGCGGAATGCCGAAATCGAGACACATCGGGATCAAGTGCACCTGGACCAGGCCATTGGTGGAGGCGCCGCAGATGAAGAAGGTCGCGAACAGGATCCAGAATACCGGCGACTTCGACGCGTCGCGCAGCGTGCCGAGCGCGACCGCCATGATCGGCGTGTTGCTCGGCGGCGGCGCGGGGAGTGGCTCCTTGCCGGTGTCGCCGAACGGGCGGAGGCCGACGTCGCTCGGCCGGTCGCGCATGACGAGCAGCACCAGGAAGGCGGACAGGCCGAGCACGACGCAGACCAGCGACAGCGCGATCCGCCAGCCGAAGCGCTCAGTGAGGGTTGCGATCAAGGGCAGAAAGACGAGTTGGCCGGTTGCGACACTCGCGGTCATGATGCCGATGACGAGGCCGCGCTGCGCGACGAACCAGCGCGCAGCGATCGTCGCGCCCAGCACCAGCGCCGTCATGCCGGTGCCGATTCCGATCACGACTCCCCACAGCAGCACCAACTGCCAGACCTGTGTCATCGCGAGCGAGGCAAGCAGGCCGGAAACCACGATGAGTTGGGCCACCAAGGTCACATTGCGCAAGCCGTAGCGATTCATCAGCGCCGCGGCAAAGGGCGCCATCAGACCGAACAGGATGAAACGGATCGAGAGCGCGGAGGAGATCTCCGCTGTGCTCCATCCGAACTCCTGCTGCAGCGGCACGATGAAGACGCCGGGCGCGCCGACGGTGCCGGCGGCAATTAGCGCGGCGAGGAAGGTGACGCCGACCATCACCCAGCCGTAATGGACATTGCGGCGGCCAAGGGCGGCCGCCAGCCTGTTCGAGATCATGCAGCCTCGGAAAATTCTAACTGGAAGGTTAGCTCGTCAGGCAGATACTGCCGCGAGGGAGGCATGACGTAAATGCCATACTTCCCTCGTTTCAGGACATTAGGGGGCGAAGGCTAATGCGCGACCCGCTCGACCGCGATCGCGGTGGCTTCGCCGCCGCCGATGCAGAGCGCGGCGACACCGCGCTTCAGGTTCTGCGCTTCCAGCGCATGCAGCAGCGTCACGATCAGCCGCGCGCCGGTGGCGCCGATCGGGTGACCCAGCGCGCAGGCGCCGCCATTGATGTTGAGTTTTTCGCGCGGGATTCCGAGGTCGCGCTGCGCCGCCATCGCCACCACCGCGAAGGCCTCATTGATCTCGAACAGGTCGACGTCGCCGACGCTCCAGCCGACCTTGTCGAGCAGTTTGCGGATCGCCGGGATCGGCGCCGTGGTGAACCATTGCGGCTCCTGGCTGTGGGTGGCATGGCCCTTGATCTCGGCCAGTACCGGCAGGCCGTCGCGATCGGCCAGCGAGCGCTTGGCCAGGATCAGCGCCGCGGCTCCGTCGGCATTGGCGGAGGAGGCGGCCGGCGTGATGGTGCCGTTGGCGCGGAATGCCGGCTTCAATCCGGGGATCTTGGCGGGATCCACTTTGAGCGGATGCTCGTCATTGGCGATCACGCGCGGGCCTGCCTTCTCCGTGATCGTGATCGACGCGATCTCGGCCTTGAACGCGCCGCCCTCGACCGCGTTGCGCGCCCGCGTGAGCGTCTCCATCGCGTAAGTGTCCTGGTCCTTGCGTGTGAACTGATAGGCCTCCGCCGTCGCCTCGCCGAAATCGCCCATCGAGCGTCCGGTCTCGTAGGCGTCCTCAAGTCCGTCCATCATCATGTGGTCGATGATGCGGTCATGGCCGGCGCGATAGCCGCCGCGCGCCTTGGCAAGCAGATACGGCGCGTTGCTCATGCTCTCCATGCCGCCGGACACCACGATCTCGGCCGAGCCGGCCTTGATGATGTCGTGCCCGAGCATGGTCGCCTTCATGCCGGAGCCGCAGACCTTGTTGACCGTGGTCGCCCCGGTTGCGTCGGGCAGTTTGGCGCCGCGCGCGGCCTGGCGGGCCGGCGCCTGGCCCTGGCCGGCCGGCAGCACATTGCCCATGAACACTTCATCGACGCGTTCAGGCGCGAGCTTTGCCCGCTCCAGCGCCGCACCGATCACATGGGAACCGAGCTTGTGCGCGCTGAACGGCGACAATTCGCCCATGAAACGGCCGAGCGGCGTACGGGCGGCGGAAAGGATAACGACGGGATCGGAGGCATTGGCCATGGCGGGCTCCCTGGAGGATTCTTGGTCACATGATGATAATCATATGATGCGCCGCAAAAATTGCAACGCCCGCCGGCATGAGAAATTGTCGTGCTTCATCCCCACCGCTGTCATCATCCGCGAAGGCGGATGATCCAGTAACCACAGAACGTCGTTTGGCGGGTACTGGATGCCCCGCCTTCGCGGGGCATGACGGCGCGCTTTGCGGCTACCGCTTTCGCCCTAGAAACCCCTGCATCAGCCGCTGCGGCTCGCCGGTGAGGAACGATTTCCCGAACACGCCGACGCTCAGATTGACCGACTCCGTCAGCGGCAGTTCTTCCCATTGCCGCAGCAAATTCTTCTGGATGCGCAGCGCTTCGGGGCCGCATTCGAGCAGCGCCGCCACGGTGCGTTCGACCTCGGCGTCAAGCTCGCCTTGTTTCGCGACCTTGTCGACGAGGCCCCAGGCGAGCGCGGTGGGTGCGTCGATGTTCTCGGCGGTCATCACCAGCCAGCGCGCGCGGCTCCAGCCGATCAGGCGCGGCAGCAGCGCCGCATGGATCACCGAGGGGATGCCGACGCGCACCTCGGGCATGCCGAATTTTGCGTCATGCGCCGCGATCCGGAAATCGCAGGCTGCGGCCACTTCCAGCCCGCCGCCGAGACACCAGCCCGGCATTCGCGCGATGACCGGCGCCGGGAATCGGCGCACGGCCTCGCAGAGGTCGCGCAGTCGCGTGATGAAGATTTCCGCCGACTTCTGCTCGAGCTTGGCCATCTCCTTGATATCGGCGCCGCCGATCATGCTCTTCTCGCTCTGGCCGGCCAGGATCACCGCGCGAATATCGCGGTCATCGGGAAGCTTCTCGAACCCTTCGCGGACGCCATCGGTGACGGCCGAGCTCAGGATGTTCAGCGAGCCGGCGTTGCAGACGGTGAGGCGGACCACGCCGCGGGAATCGCGGTCGACGCCGCAATGGGGGTTGAGCATTTCCATGGCATCATCTCGGGCAGGGGAACATCCGGCCACTTCCCGGACAATGGCGGCGCTTGTCAAGCCGTCGCGCAACCGGTGTTGCGACGCAGCAGTGCGTGCAATAGAATGATGATTATCATCTAACGTCACTTGAAAGGAGTTGCCATGACCTTCGTCGATACTGTCGATCTGCTCTCGCCAACGTCCCGCCGCGAGCGGGTGGTGCATTGGCAGGCGCCTAGGCCGATCGCGAAGGTCGCTGCCGCGATGACGGGGATGGAAGCGATGTGCGGGATCCGCGACGGCATCCTGCCGCCGCCGCCGTTCGCCAAACTGATCGGTTTCCGGATGGCTGTCGTCGAGCCCAGCCGGATCGTGATGGAACTCGATCCCGAGGAGAGCCTCGAGAACACCATCGGGCTGCTGCACGGCGCGACCGCCGCGGCATTGCTCGATACTGCCATGGGTTGCGCGATCTCGACCATGCTCCCCGCCGGCCAGACCTCGGTCACGCTCGACCTGAAGCTCACTTATCTGCGACCGCTCTCGGTGCGTTCAGGCACGATCCGGGCAGAAGGCAAGGTGATCAAGCTCGGCCGCCAAAACAGCTACACCGAAGGTTTCGTCCGCGACGGCGCCGGCGGTCTTGCAGTGCACTCTACCGCGACCTTCGCCATGATCGGTGGCGCGAATTTGAAATAGCTGCAGCTTTCTTTACGTCTTGATGCTATTATATGACTGCAAACATCCAATGAGACTCTCATGCGTTATTCGAAAGAACACAAGGCGGAGACCCACGAGCGGATCGTGAAGCAGGCATCGGTCAGGCTGCGCGAACGCGGCGCCCATGGCATCGGCGTCGCCGACCTGATGAAGGAGGTCGGACTGACCCATGGCGGCTTCTACGCCCATTTCGATTCCCGCGAAGCGCTGGTGATCGAGGCGTTCAACTATGCGATGGATCGCGGCAACGAGCGTTGGCGCAAGATCGTTGAGGAGACGCCGCCGGAGAAGCGGCTGGCAACCATCGTCGATTCCTATCTCACGACGACGCACCGCGACGATCCCGGCCGCGGCTGCGCGGTTCCTTCGCTCGGCGCCGAGATCGCCCGCGAAAGCCCGAAGACCCGCAAGGCCTTCGCCGCCAAGCTGGAACGCATGATCGACATGATAGCCGACCAGATTCCGGACGTATCGCCGAAGGCCGCACGCAAGCAGGCGATGGCAACGCTTGCGACCATGATGGGAACCGTCGTGATGGCCCGCATCGCCGGCAATGGCGAGTTCTCCGACGAGATCCTCGCTTCGGGCCGCGAAGCCGTATTGTCTCGTGCCGCCAAGCCGGCGGCCAAGAAGCCGCGCGCCAAGGCGCATTGACCCGTACGACTCTCTCCGCGTCATTGCGAGGACAGCGAAGCAATCCATGTCGCCGCTTGCCGAGGCATGGATTGCTTCGCTCCGCTCGCAATGACGGTGTACGGATTAGCCCCCGTTAAACAACGCCCGCTCATCCTCGACCGTCTCGTAGATGTAATCCGCCACCGCGCGGATGCGGGCGAGGTCCTTGCTGTCGGCATGCATCAGAAGCCAGAAGGTGCGTGATATCCGCACTTCCTCCGGCAGCACCGGTGACAATTCCGGATGCGCTGTCGCCATGAAATGCGGCAGCACGGCGATGCCGTAGCCGGCGATGGTCGCGTTGAGCTGCGCGATCAGATTGGCGCTGCGGAATTTGGCGGAAATCTTCGACGAGACCTGCGGCAGGTAGTCGAGCTCGGGCGTGAACAGGAGTTCCTCGATATAGCCGACGAAGCGATGCGTCGACAGGTCGCCTCGCGCCGTGATCTTCGGCGCGCGCTCGAGATAGGTGGGCGCAGCGTAAAGCCCGAGGCTGTAGTCGAGCAGCTTCCGCCCGACAATGCGGCCTTCCTTCGGCATCGACAGGCTGATCGCGATATCGGCCTCGCGCTTCGACAGGCTGAACAATCGCGCGGTCGCCACCAGTTGCAGATCGACATCTGGATACCGGTCGGTGAATTTGATCAGCCGCGAAGCCAGGAAGTGGCTGCCGAAGCCGTCGGGCGCGCCGATCCGCACCGTGCCCGTCAAATGTGCACGCGAGCCGCCGACCGCCTCCTGGTTGGCGACGATGGTCGATTCCATCGCCTCCGCGCTGTCGGCGACGCGCTGGCCGGCTTCGGTGAGGAGGTAGCCGGTCTTGCGGCGGTCGAACAACTTCGCCGAAAGGTGATGCTCCAGCCGGTCGACACGGCGGATCACCGTGGCATGATCGACGCCGAGTTGTTTTGCCGCAGCCGACACCGATCCGCCGCGCACGATGGCGAGCACGAAGCGAAAATCATCCCAGTCGATCGCGCCGCCTTGATCCAGCATTTCCGCACATCTATGGTGCATTTTATCGGACTTGAATCCAATAAAATGCAGGTCAAAAGGGTTTGTAAAGCGGTCTAGGTGCGGATCAGGCGTCCGGCCGGGATGAAGGGAGGTTTTCATGCGTTCTATCGGACATTTCATCGGTGGCAAGGAGGTCAAGGGCACCTCGGGCCGGACGGCCGACGTCTTCGAGCCGATGACCGGCGATGTGCAGGCCAAGGTGGCGCTGGCCTCGAAGGCTGAGCTGCGCGCCGCGGTCGAGAATGCCAAGACCGCGCAGCCCGAATGGGCGGCGACCAACCCGCAGCGGCGCGCCCGCGTGATGATGAAGTTCCTGGAACTGGTGCAGCGCGACTACGACAAGCTCGCCGAGCTCTTGGCGCGCGAGCACGGCAAGACCGTTCCCGATGCCAAGGGCGACATCCAGCGCGGTCTGGAAGTGGTCGAGTTCGCCTGCGGCATCCCGCATCTGATGAAGGGCGAATACACCGAAGGCGCCGGCCCGGGCATCGACATCTATTCGCTGCGCCAGCCGCTCGGGGTCGTTGCCGGCATCACGCCGTTCAATTTCCCGGCGATGATCCCGATGTGGAAGTTCGCGCCCGCGATCGCCTGCGGCAACGCGTTCATCCTGAAACCTTCGGAACGCGATCCCGGCGTGCCGATGCGGCTTGCGGAACTGATGATCGAAGCCGGCCTGCCGCCGGGCATCCTCAATGTCGTCAACGGCGACAAGGAAGCGGTCGACGCCATCCTCGACGATCCCGACATCAAGGCGATCGGCTTCGTCGGCTCCTCGCCGATCGCGCAATATATCTACGAGCGCGCGGCGGCGACCGGCAAGCGCTGCCAGTGCTTCGGCGGCGCCAAGAACCACGCCATCGTGATGCCCGACGCCGACATGGACCAGGCGGTCGATGCACTGATCGGCGCCGGCTACGGCTCGGCCGGCGAGCGCTGCATGGCCGTCTCGGTCGCCGTTCCCGTCGGCAAGACCACCGCCGACCGTCTGATGGAAAAGCTGATCCCGCGCGTGGAATCCTTAAAGATCGGCACCTCGATCGATCCGTCCGCCGATTACGGTCCGCTGGTGACGCGCGAGGCGGTCGAGAAGGTCAAGGGCTATATCGACATCGGCATCAAGGAAGGCGCCACGCTCGCCGTCGACGGCCGCGGCTTCAAGATGCAGGGCTATGAGAACGGCTTCTATCTCGGCGGTTCGCTGTTCGACAACGTCACCAAGGATATGCGGATCTACAAGGAAGAGATCTTCGGCCCCGTGCTGTCGGTGGTGCGTGCGCATGACTACAACGAAGCGCTGGCGCTGCCGTCCGACCACGACTACGGCAACGGCGTCGCCATCTTCACCCGCGATGGCGATGCGGCGCGCGATTTCGCCGCCAAGGTGAATGTCGGCATGGTCGGCATCAACGTGCCGATCCCGGTGCCGATCGCCTATTACACCTTCGGCGGCTGGAAGAAGTCCGGCTTCGGCGACCTCAACCAGCATGGTCCGGATTCGATCCGCTTCTACACCAAGACCAAGACGGTCACCTCGCGCTGGCCGTCGGGCGTCAAGGAAGGCGCGGAGTTCTCGATCCCGACGATGAAGTGACGGTGTAGCCTGGCCCGTCATTGCGAGCGCAGCGAAGCAATCCATGGCGCAGCAAGCGGAGGCGTGGATTGCTTCGTCGCTTCGCTCCTCGCAATGACGACAAGAATGAGCAGCCCACTATGCAGTTCGCTCTGAACGAGGACCAGGTCGCCATTCGTGACATGGCGCGGGCGTTTGCGGCGGAGAAGATCGCGCCGCATGCGCTGCGCTGGGACGAGGAGAAGCATTTTCCGGTCGACGTGATGCGGGAGGCGGCAGCCCTTGGCATGGGCGGCATCTACATCAAGGACGATGTCGGTGGCTCCGCGATGACGCGGTTCGACGCGGCGCTGATCTTCGAGGCGCTCGCGACCGGCTGTCCGACGACGTCGGCCTTCATCTCCATCCACAACATGGCGTCGTGGATGATCGATGCCTTCGGCAACGATACCCAGCGCCAGAAATGGCTGCCAAAGCTCTGCACAATGGAGCTGCTGGCGAGCTATTGCCTGACCGAGCCGGGCTCCGGCTCGGATGCCGCGGCGCTGCGCACCCGCGCGGTGCGCGACGGCGACCATTACGTGCTGAACGGCCAGAAGCAGTTCATCTCGGGCGCCGGCGGCGGCGATCTCTATGTCGTGATGGTCCGCACCGGCGGCGACGGCCCCGGCGGCATCTCGACATTGGTCATCCCCGCCGACACGCCGGGCCTCTCGCTCGGCGCCAACGAACGCAAGATGGGCTGGAATGCGCAGCCGACGCGCGCGGTGATCTTCGAGAACGCGCGCGTGCCGGTCGAGAACCGGCTCGGCGAGGAGGGCATCGGGTTCAAGATCGCGATGGCCGGCCTCGACGGCGGCCGGCTCAACATCGCGGCCTGCTCGCTCGGTGGCGCGCAAAGCGCGCTCGACAAGGCGCTCGCCTACATGAAGGACCGCAAGGCGTTCGGAAAGCGGCTCGATGAATTCCAGGCGCTGCAGTTCCGCGTCGCCGACATGGCGACCGAACTCGAGGCCGCGCGCACCTTCCTCTGGCGCGCCGCCGCGGCGCTCGACCGCAAAGATCCCGAGGCGACCAAGCTGTGCGCGATGGCAAAACGCTTCGGCACCGATGTCGGCTTCGAAGTCGCCAACCAGGCGCTGCAGCTGCACGGCGGCTACGGCTACCTCAGCGAATACGGCGTCGAGAAGATCGTGCGCGATTTGCGCGTGCACCAGATTCTTGAAGGAACCAACGAGATCATGCGGCTGATCGTGGCGCGCAAGATGATCGAGGGAGCGCGATGACGGCTGCCGTGCAGGATGAAGGCGACCTGATCGTTCGCCGCGAAGGGGCGGCGGGCGTGATCCGGCTCAACCGTCCCAAGGCGATCAACGCGATGACGCTGGAGATGTCTGAAGGCATCGACGCGGCGCTGGACCGGTTCGAGTCCGATCCTGCTGTTGCCGTGGTGCTGCTGGAAGGCGCCGGCGACCGCGGCCTCTGCGCCGGCGGCGACATCCGCGGGCTCTACGAGAGCTCCAAGGCGGGAGGCGATCTCGGCAAGCGGTTCTGGCGCCAGGAATACGTCATGAACGCGCGGATCGCGAAATATCCGAAGCCGTACGTGGCGTTCATGGATGGATTGGTGATGGGCGGCGGCGTCGGCCTGTCCGGCCACGCTTCGCACCGTGTCGTCACCGAGCGCACGAAACTGGCGATGCCTGAAGTCGGCCTCGGCTTTTTTCCTGACGTCGGCGGCACCTGGCTGCTGTCGCGCTCGCCGGGCGAACTCGGTAGCTATTTTGGCCTGACCGGGCAAATCATGAACGGGCCCGACGCGATCTATGCGAAGTTTGCCGACGCCGAGGTGCCGTCGTCGAAATTGCCTGAATTGCGTGAGGCGCTGACGAAAGTCCGCGCCGGCGTGACGCACGCCGAGGTCAGGAAGCTGATCGACGGCTTTGCGACCGGCGAGACCTCAGGTCCCGCTGCGGCAATGCAGCCCAGGATCGATGCCTGGTTCGCGCATGATCGCATGGAAGACATCATCGCATTGCTGCAGCGCGACGGCTCGGAATTCGCGCTGTCGACCTTGAAGGTGCTGAACGAGAAATCGCCGCGCGGCATGGTGGTGACGCTGAAGCTGTTGCGGCTGGCGCGGACATCGTCCTCGCTCGAGGAATGCCTGGTGCGGGAATATCACGCCGCGCTCGTGGTGTTCGCCAGCGACGATTTCCGCGAGGGCGTGCGCGCCGCCGTGATCGACAAGGACCGCAATCCGAAATGGTCGCCGGCGCGGGTCGAGGATGTGACACCGGAAATGCTGGCGCCATACTTCGCCGAGATCGGCGCCGACGAGCCGACATTTAAACAATAGACGACAGGACGGGGAGGACATCGAGATGGCAACGATTGCATTCATTGGCCTTGGCAACATGGGCGGTCCGATGGCTGCCAACCTGGTGAAGGCCGGCCACAAGGTGGTGGCCTTCGACCTGGTGGCCGCGTCGCGCAATCAGGCTCAGAGCGATGGCGCCGCGATTGCTGAAAGCAGCGTCGCCGCGGTGAAGGGCGCTGACATCGTCATCACCATGCTGCCGGCCGGCAAGCATGTGTTGTCGGTGTGGAACGAGATCCTGCCCGCGGTGACCAAGCGTGCGCTTATCATCGACAGCTCGACCATCGATGTCGAAAGCGCGCGAGAGGCGCATGCGCTTGCGGCCAAGCATGGCGTTTTGTCGGTGGATGCGCCGGTCTCCGGCGGCACCGGCGGCGCCAAGGGAGCGACGCTCACCTTCATGTGCGGCGGCGAGGACAAGGCGTTCGCGGCGGCCAAGCCCGTGCTGGAGAACATGGGCAAGAAGATCGTGCATTGCGGCGGCGCCGGTGCAGGGCAGGCGGCCAAGATCTGCAACAACATGATCCTCGGCATTTCCATGATCGGCGTCGGCGAAGCCTTCGTGCTCGCGGAGAAGCTCGGGCTCTCGCATCAGGCGCTGTTCGACGTCGCCTCGACTTCGTCGGGCCAGTGCTGGGCGATCACGAGCTATTGCCCGGTGCCGGGCCCGGTTCCGACCTCACCGGCCAACAACGGCTACAAGCCCGGCTTCGCCGCGAACCTGATGGTGAAGGATCTGACGCTGGCGCAGGACGCCGCCAACACCGCCGGCGCAGTGACGCCGCTCGGCAAGCATGCTCAGGAGATCTATCAGGCGTTCGATGCAGCCGGTCACGGCGGGGTCGACTTTTCCGGAATTATCCAGCACGTTAGAGCACTCGCCGGAAAATAATGGTCGCTGGTTTCCCTTAGCGGCCGGATAAGGCGCGGAGGGAATGACCTGATGACCACCTTTCAGGAAGCGCGCGCGTTTCTGCTTCAGCACCGCACGGATTACGAGACCGCGGTAATTGGTTTTCGCTGGCCCGATCCGGTGCCCTTCAACTGGGCGCTGGACTGGTTCGATGCGGAGCTCGCGCAAAACCCCGATAGTCGCGACCGCGCGGCGCTGTGGATCGTCGATGCCGGCAGCGACCGCGAGACGAAGCTGTCGTTCGCCACGCTGTCGCGACGCTCCAATCAGGTCGCGAATTTCCTGCGCGCGCAAGGCTTGAGGCGCGGCGATCATCTGCTGCTTCTGCTAGGCAACGTTGTGCCACTCTGGGAGACCATGCTGGCCGCGATGAAGCTCGGCGTCGTCGTGATTCCTGCAACCACGCTGCTGACGGCAGACGAATTGCGCGACCGGCTCGACCGCGGTAAGGCGAGGGCGGTGGTCGCAACGCAGGATCAGGTTGCGAAGTTCTCCGGCCTCGGCAGCGATAAACTCGTGCGCATCGTGGTCGGAGCGACGTCGCAGCACGACGGCTGGCTGCCGTTCGAGCAGGCCGCGGATGCATCGGAAACCTTCACGCCCGATGGGCCGACCAAGGCCGACGACCCGATGCTGCTCTATTTCACGTCGGGAACCACGGCGAAGCCGAAGCTGGTGCGGCACAGCCAGCGCAGCTATCCAGTCGGTCATCTCTCGACCATGTACTGGATCGGCCTGCAGCCGGGCGACGTGCATCTCAACATCTCCTCGCCCGGCTGGGCCAAGCACGCCTGGAGCTGCTTTTTCGCGCCTTGGAATGCTGGCGCCACCGTGTTCGTGGTCAACCAGCCGCGCTTTGACGCCAAGTCGCTGCTTTCAACGATCGGCCGCTGCGGCGTCACCACGCTGTGCGCGCCGCCGACGGTGTGGCGCCTGTTCATCCAGGAGAAGCTGTCGACCTTCAAGGTGTCGCTCCGCGAGGTCTGCGGCGCCGGCGAGCCGCTCAACCCTGAGGTGATCGATCAGGTGCAGGCGGCATGGGGCCTGACCATTCGCGACGGCTATGGCCAGACCGAGACCACTGCGCTGGCCGGCAACTCGCCGGGCCAGAAGGTCAAGATCGGCTCGATGGGCCGGCCGCTGCCCGGCTATCGCGTCGCGATTACCGATCTCGACGGCAATCCGACCCGGGAGGGCGAGGTCACGCTGGTACTCGGTGCCGACAGGCCCGCTGGTCTGATGCAGGGCTATCAGGGCGATGACGGCAAGCTCTCCGGGGCCGACGGCGCGATCTATCGCAGCGGCGACGTCGTGTTCAGCGATGAGGACGGGTATTTGACCTTCGTCGGCCGCACCGACGACGTGTTCAAATCATCCGATTACCGCATCAGCCCGTTCGAACTGGAAAGCATCTTGCTTGAGCATGAGGCGGTCGCGGAAGCCGCCGTCGTGCCGAGCCCCGATCCGATCCGGCTCGCAATTCCGAAGGCCTATGTGCTGCTGGTCTCGGGCGTCGAGCGCACGCCGGAAACGGCGCTGTCGATCTTTGGGCATCTGCACACCCGCCTGGCGCCGTTCAAGCGCATCCGCAAGATCGAGCTCGTCACCGAGCTGCCCAAGACCATCTCCGGAAAGATCCGCCGGGTGCAGTTGCGTCGGCTCGAACATGAGGATAATCGCGAGGACAGTTTGCGCGGCGTTGAGTTCCGTGAGGAAGAATTCCCGGAGCTGCAGAAGGTCCGCGCGACTGGATCGGAGAATTAGAAAAATGAACGAAGTCTGGAAGAAGCCGCCCGTGTCGCTGGAGACGTATCAGGGCATGGTCGGCAAGGAGATCGGCGTGTCGGCCTGGCACCTGATCGATCAGCAGCGGATCGATACCTATGCCGACGTGATCGAGGATCATCAGTTCATCCATGTCGACCCTGAGCGCGCGAAGGACACCCCGTTCGGCACCACGATCGCCCACGGTTTCCTGACGATGTCGCTGCTCAGTATCATGTCCTACCAGGTGATGCCCGTCATCGAGGGCACCACGATGGGCGTCAATTACGGTTTCGACAAGCTGCGCTTCATCTCGCCGGTGCGCTCCGGCAAGCGCGTCCGCGGACGCTTCGTGCTCGCCGAGGCCAAGCTGCGCAAGCCGACCGAGCTGGCGTCGCGCACGAACGTTACGGTCGAGATCGAAGGCGAGGAAAAGCCGGCGCTGGTCGCCGACTGGCTCGGCCTGATCTACTTCGCCTGAGCCGCTCCTTTCAGCGTCATGGCCGGGCTTGACCCGGCCATCCATCGCTGCTCAAAACGCTTTGATTTTTGATGGATGCCCGGGTCAAGCCCGGGCATGACAAATCGGGAACACACTTCATGACAATCAGGTTTGACGGACGCGTCGCCATCGTCACCGGCGCGGGCAATGGTCTCGGACGGGCGCACGCGCTGGGGCTCGCGAGCCGTGGTGCCAAGGTGGTGGTCAATGATTTCGGCGGCGCGCGCGACGGTACCGGCGCCTCGCTGTCGCCGGCTGAAGCTGTGGTCGAGGAGATACGGAAAGCGGGCGGCACCGCGATCGCCGACGGCGCCGACGTCTCGAACTTCGAGCAGGTCACGGCGATGGTCGAGCGCGCGACCAAGGAGTGGGGCAGCGTCGATCTGCTTTGCGCCAATGCCGGCATCCTGCGCGACAAGTCGTTCGGCAAGCTCGAAGTCGCCGATTTCCAGAAGGTGTTGGATGTCCATCTCGTCGGCAGCTTCTACTGCTGCAAGGCGGTGTGGGCCGGCATGCGCGACCGCAATTACGGCCGCATCGTGCTGACGACATCGTCCTCAGGCCTCTACGGCAATTTCGGTCAGGCCAATTACGGTGCGGCCAAGGCCGGCATGGTCGGGCTGATGAACGTGCTCGCCGAGGAAGGCCGCAAGAACAACATCCGCGTCAACACCATCTCGCCGACGGCCGCGACCCGCATGACCGAGGAATTGCTGCCGCCGCAGGCGCTAGCGCTGATGAAACCGGAAGCGATTACGCCGGCGGTGGAATATATGCTGAGCGAGGATGCGCCGACCCGCACCATCATGGGCGCCGGCGCCGGCTCGTTTGCGGTGATCAAGATCCTGGAGACCGAGGGCATCAACCTGCCGCCCTCCGAATGGACCCCCGACGCCATCGCCGCGCATTTCGCTGAGATCAGCGACATGTCGAAAGCCAGGGCGTTGCAGGGCGCGTTCGAGCAGACGCAGAAATATGTCGCCCAGGCGGCGGCAAGAGCAGGGATCAAGCTGTAACGCGACGTCGCGTTGCCGCACTCAACCGTCATGGCCGGGCTTGACCCGGCCATCCACGTCGTGAGGGCTGCGCAAGTTCTTCGTGGATGCCCGGGTCAAGCCCGGGCATGACGGCCGTTTTGCGGTACGAGAATCCTGCCTAAACTCAAGCCATGCCTTCCACTCCACACCAAGTTGCCGTCATCGGCGCCGGCCCCGCCGGCCTGATGGCGGCTGAGGTGCTGGCGCAGGCCGGCGCGCTGGTCACGATCTACGAGGCGATGCCGTCGGCTGGCCGCAAATTCCTGATGGCCGGCCGCGGCGGCCTCAATCTCACCCACAGCGAGCCGCTGCCAAGATTCCTCGCGCGCTATCGCGAGGCGATGCCGCATCTTGAGGCCGCCATCGAAGCGTTCCCACCGCAAGCGTTGCGCGACTGGAGTGAGGCGCTGGGCCAGCCGACCTTTGTCGGCTCCAGCGGCCGTGTCTTCCCGAAAGCGTTCAAGGCCTCGCCGGTGCTGCGCGCCTGGCTGCGCCGGCTCGACGGCGCGGGTGTGCGGCTGTTGCTGCGGCATCGCTGGAGCGGGTGGGACAATGACGGCCGCCTGCTGTTTCAAACGCCGGAAGGAACGCGCGCCGTTGAAGCCCGCGCCACCATCCTGGCGCTCGGCGGCGCGAGCTGGCCGCGACTCGGATCTGATGGCGCATGGGTGGATGTGCTCACGGCAAAAGGCATAAAGATCTCGCCGTTACGTCCAGCCAATTCCGGCTTCACCGTCGCCTGGTCGGATATCTTCCGCGACCGCTTCGAAGGCCAGCCCCTCAAAGGTGTCGCGCTGAACTTCGGCGGGCAGCAAGTGCGCGGCGAAGCCATCATCACCCGTACCGGCATCGAGGGCGGCGCCATCTATGCGCTATCGGCCGATCTGCGCGAGACGATCCTGCGCGACGGCGAGGCAACGATTCATGTTGCGCTCCGGCCCGATCTCGCGATCGATGAGCTCACCACGAAGCTATCGATGCCGAAAGGCAAGCAATCCTTCTCGAACTTCCTGCGCAAGGCCCTGAATCTCGCGCCCATCGCCATCGGCCTGTTGCAGGAGGTGGCAAAAACCTCAGGCTTGTCTCTGCCGTCGCAGTCTCCCGCCGATCTCGCCCGCCTCATCAACGCCGTGCCCCTGCGTCTTGCCGGCACAGCACCGATCGCCCGCGCGATCTCCACCGCCGGCGGCATCGCATTCGACGAACTCGACGCCAACTTCATGCTTCGCCGCTTGCCCGGCATCTTCGCCGCGGGCGAAATGCTCGACTGGGAAGCCCCGACCGGCGGCTATCTCTTGCAGGCGTCGTTTGCGACCGGTGCCGCCGCGGGGCAGGGCGTGTTGAAGTGGCTCGACGCGTAGGGTGGGCAAAGCGAAGCGTGCCCACCTTCTCTTGCACCGATCGTGAATGGTGGGCACGCTACGCTTTGCCCACCCTTCTGTAACGGGCCTTGCTCAGTCAATCCCTTTTTGCGTCATCCGCTCGCCGGGGTCTCGCTTCTGTACGGGGTCGGTGCAAGACCGCCACCTGATGGGGTTGGAGAGGATCGGTCGGCCAATCTACAGGAGCGTGGTTACGAGCCACCTGGTGGGCA